>JAGNLV010000002.1:337080-674160 GCA_017999435.1 Candidatus Zixiibacteriota bacterium | reverse complement strand
GTGGACCTGATTCAAATCAATTGAAAGGCTATCCCCGGTACTATTAGACACAAACCGATTGCCGATGCGACTCACTTTGGAACCGTCGGACTGAGCTATTCCATATAGCCAGTCAGTTGTCACTTCTGCCGGCGAGGCAACTGCCGGCGCCGGTAACGGCTGATCCCCGCCCGGTCCCTTGCTGACAAGTATCTGGTAATCGGCATCCTTTATCCCCACCACCCATGCCCCAGCCGCATCGGAGGTTCGTCCTTCGTAGATCATGGTCCGCTCACCGGTTCCTGCGTCGTTTATCAGTCGCAGGCTGGCATTGCTTCCGCCGCGAGGATGGTTGACGGTAACGTGTTTATCGGAATACCCGGGCGACTGGACGGAAGGATCGTGAGGGAATTCGATCAAGAGGCCCACATGATAATTAGGACTGGACAAATTGTTGTTCGGTCCGGTAAAAAAGACACCCGGTTCAGTGACAATGCGCTCATGCTGGTCCGTCAGACTCGGCTTCAGGATCGGGACATTCAGATTATCTGTCCCCCAGGGAACCGCTTCGACCCAGCGCTCAAAGTGATCCCAGCACGACATTCCGTGCACTCCCCACTGATTCGTGTTGCGGCACGATTCCATTTCATATCTGAATGCCCCCGACATCTCGGATGACATCACACCCGTGCCCTCGTACGGGCGGTCCATAAAGCCGTAGTTGAAGATATTGGGGGGCACGCAACGACGGCTATCGTTGGCGGTATAGATAAACGGCAGGAGATCCCGGAACAGGTATTCGTCAAAGAAACCGAGAGCATAATGGCCGAACTCGTGCGCCTTGGTGCGGTAGTCCCCGGACCACGCCGTGAGGTTCAGCGGATACACTCTGTCGGTGTAGTTCCTGGAAGAAGTCGAATCACCCATCCAAATGCGCGGCATGTAGATGTGCGTGGCCCCGCCGGTCAGGATTCCTCCCGCATTGGCGCAGGGCCACACGAAGTTGCTGGCATACACGATAACGTCGGCACTACTTTGAAATGCGCCGTTATCGATTATGTACACCGTGTCAAGCCGCAGCTGGCCGTCGGTGACATCGTATAGATAGTCGGACATGAGCACGAAGTTATCCTCGAGCGATAGCAGGTAATCATAGGTCGCTTCCCATCCCACCGACACCAACAGGTTGTAACGCAGCTCGGTATGATTAAGCACGATATCCTGGCAACCCCCGGTAAGTCGATCAAAGTACACGTGGCCGTCGTCGCCAAAACGGGCATTGTCGAGGTGGACCGAGTACATCGTGCCCAATACACCGGTGTGCTTCGCCGCCGGCACACTTTGCACATGCTTGGCAATCTTGAGGCTGTCCCCGATGACAAGCTTCTTCGTACCCGTACTCAGACTTACCGCAAGCGTGTCTGCCCCTATCCTAGTCATCTTCAGTCTTCCGTCGCTATCTGTCGTGAATGAGCCGAGCGTGTCCTCCGTAAAGAAGGGAGGATCGTTGGCAACCTTGATGAGACTGAATGCGACGTTCGGAATGATGTCGTTCTTCGCATCGCGGATGACAAGTGCGGTATCGGGTACAAGAAGATACCAATAGCTATTTGAGCCGTTGTTTCCGTTACAGAGTATCTCTCCTTTGTTATTGATATCAAACCCAGAATAAAGATGTAGACCCAGGGCCGGATCGATCAAAGAATCGAGGATACGAGTGACGCCGTCTTGCCATACGGCGGCATATCTCCGCTCCAGGGTGTCTACATATCCTACAACGACATCAAAATCATTGAGGCCGCTGTTACCGAACTCACCCGTTGTCCGGCGCAACCCCACCGGTATTTTTGTTCCGTCATTCCACAGCCAGAATCCGCCCGACCCATCTTCACCGAGTACGTGATTGGAGTTGTTTATATCATATGCGTTGGAATTGGAGCCACTCAAGTAGGTGACTGTTCCGTTATCGTATACGCAGGCTCTCCCATACTGATTGCCTTGGAATCTGGCAGTGGCGGCCACGGCATTGGCGTCGTTTATGGCATGGAACTGGAAAAGTGGAAGGTCAACCAAAGGTGACACCAATCCGGACCCGCTGTAAATGAACGGATAGTTCGCAGCATAATTAGACGTGTCCACGATCTTCCCAATCATCGTTCCGGGAGTGTTGATGTCCATTACCCATATTGGCACACAGCACGTCCCTCCATCGAGGATGCTTAATTTGCCGTCCTGCCACACGCACGCATGGATTCCCCATGCCGAAGATGAATCATCGATCCATCCGACAACAGTTGAGCTGTTGTCGATGGCACCTACAGATGCCTGATATATTGAGCCGCCCATCGGCAGCCACGTTACCTCTCCGTCCTTCCATGACCACGTGCGCATGTCGGATGTTGTTCCAGCCACCAATGAACTGTCGTCACTCAAGTGCGCATCGTAAATTGGAACCGGTATCTCGATCACTCGATACTCCGGTGACTCAGCCGACAGAGTGGAAGAGAGAAGAAGAACAGTGCCCACCAGAATGAGGAGAATGAAATGGTGTCGCCACCTGGTGTCAGCCTGTCGAGGTATTTGATATTGAAACCACGAAATGAGCTTCTGCGCGGCCGAGTGTGCGAGCCACACGTGTGAGGAACGCATAGCACAACTCTCCTTTCATCCGCCCGGAATGGCGGAGAGATGGTCAGCGAGTTTACGTTAAGATAGTGTACGGGGGCTTTGAAATCGCGCGAAAAATACGGTCACCCTTCGGCCCTAATCGCGCGAAGGCTCACCTTCGGCGAAAGATCTCTTGGCTCGTGCTCGGGTGAATTGTTCACGGGATTACCTGAAACGCAGTGTGACCAAATTGTGACCATTTCCGTTTCAAGATATTCTATTTTATTGCAGGATATAGGGGGGTGGACGGGGGTTCGGGGGATTCGTCCGGCCCCAGTAGTCGTTGTACTCGATTGATTTGTATAGACTTAGAACTAATGGAGGTGGGGGAATCGAACCCCCGACTTGTGTGGTGGCACAAGGACTTACGGGTCATGGTGACCGAATTGTGACCGTCCCCTTGCGCAATAGTAGCTCAGAGACGTGTCTCCAACTCCGCCTGGGCTGAAGCGCTCAGCCGACCGCCAATCACCCATCGAAAGCTCGACCAGGAGATTCCGTGCGGTTATCGCAAGATCGTCCTAATCACTGCTAACCGGTGCTCGCACAGTCCTCATCTTCTCGTCGCCATCACCGGCCGCAGATTAGAACGACCGGCGTCGAAATGGCGGTCTGGAGGCCTTCGGCGTCGGCCAGGTCGTAGACGAGTAACATCCCCGCGACCAGAATCACGGTCGATACCAGAATTGGAGTTACGAAGTGCTCCAGGAAGAGCCACCCCATTGTGGCCATCCCATCGCTTTCATCAGAAGTGCACCCCGAGCGAGGTGACAATCTTGATGTCGTCCTTCTCCGGCGTCACCCCATTCTCATCCGGCTCGGGCTCGGCGACGCAGTCCCAGGTGAACGACAAGTCGAGAGTCAGCCGCTCGTGAACCTCGAACTGCAGCGTGGACACGGAATGGTGGATGTTGCTGCCCGAACCGCTGCCGGTGAACTGGCCGCGGTATTCGAAGGCGAAGTCAAGCTGCTTGATCAGATCAGTGCGGAATTCGGCGCCCCACAGCATAGCCGACGATTGCTCCGTCGCATCGGTACCGGACTCGACCGTCTCAAATCCGCTCTTCTAAAGCGCCGGTGCGACCGACACCTGTAATTCGGTGCGGGGGGTCTTGATCAAATCGTGCCCGGCGCCAGCGCCCACGGTTGCGCGGTACGAGAGGTTTTGCTCGGCATCGTGAAGATACTCGGCATCGGGCACGCGGAAGAATAGCCGGCACGTAAGGGAGATATCGGAACTGAGCGACAGACGCCAGTCATTTGCGTTGAAGAGATGCACCCTGCAGCCAGCAGACAGGCCAGGGCAAGGCAGCAAACGGGCAGTGGCACTTTCATGAAACCTCCTAACCTTCGGTTATGTAATCTCGCCGCGTACCGACCTGATGATACGTGAACCAGCATCAGGTCTATCCTTGAAGTCGGTCGACAATGCGTGTCGTTACCTCTGTGCATCCAGCTTGGACCGCGTTCCGATGTGAATTTCCAGCTCGCCGTCCTGACTGATCCCGAGGTCGAGGCGAATGCGCTCGATTCCCGGCACCATGGCATGTAACCCGATACCGAAGCCCGTCCTGGAGCGATCCATGTTCAGGTCTTCGGCGTCGGTCCAGGCGACACCGTAATCGATGAAGCCAACGATGTTTAATCCCGCGCGAAACGACAGGAATGACTTACCGAACAGCATGAATTGCCGGGGGCTCAAAATGCAGTAGCCGTACTCGGCCGTGGCCAGAAACTGGTTCTTGCCGTAGAGTACCTTGCCCAGTTCAGTGCGTGAGTAGCCGCGAACGCTGCTCCCGCCGCCGAGGAGATACACGAGGTACCCCGGGATGTCTTCATCGACGACACCGGTCTGGTGGTCGAAGACCGCTCCCACGGCGAGGACGCTTCTTTCCGTGATGGGTTGGTAGCGGGCGATGTCCACCTGCGTGCGCCAGGTGTCGCCATCGCCGCCGAGAAGCCCGCCCGTTGTCCTTTCCTGAAAACCGCCGACCCAGCCGCACCGGGGATCAAGCGGATCCTCTATGGAATTGATCCGCAGGAGCAATTCGGGGCGATACAAGTGGTCGTGATTGGTCGGGGAGAGCGTTATGCCGGGTTTGCTGCTCATCGTCCGCAGATACTGGAATCCGAGTCCGATGCTGAGGATGCGCCTTCGCCCCGGGTAGAACACGGCGCGAATGCTGGAGGACGATGTAATCTCCTGGCTCTCGCGGACCTTGTCTTCCCGCTCCTGATAAAATTGTCCTACCGAGACAGAGAGTTGATGGCGTGCGGGCAGAAGCCACGGACTGGTCGCTGAAAAGGAGTACTTTGTGATCCCGCCCCACTGGGCCGAGACGCTGGCAGTGATCGCCCGGCCGAGCCAGTTGGGCGTCGATATTATCGGCCCGGCATACCAGCCGTTTTCCTCGCTGTTGCCGGGCAGGATGGTAGGAATAAACCGGGCCGTTTCATCGACGGTAACGGCGTACACGACTCCGTCGCCTTCCCGCCTCGGCACTATCTGGACTGCGCTGAACGTCGGCAACTTCGTGAGTCGAACCAGGTCTGACTGCATGGTGGCCAGGTTCAGCGAGTCTCCCGCCTCTGTCAGCAGTTCGCGGCGAATGATTACTTCTTTAGTGTGCTGATTGCCTGAGATCTCGATCCTGATGATCGTGAGCCCCTCGAATGCCGAGTAGTCAGCCTGGACTACTTTCCCTGCGAGAGCTGGATCGCCGCGGAGACCTACAAGTATTGCCAGACCGAACAGCAACGCCGATAGCGCACTGCGGACCGCCAGGCCGGAGGCGTCGACCCGGTTATCGGGACTGGCTCCATTCGACAGCTCCATCGTCTTCAAATCTCCGGATGCGTTGCCTACCCCTCCAGTGTTCACCGTCTGTTGCCTCCTGAGCTGCTGCGGGATCGGGCCGATGAACCCCCCTTGGGGCTCCAGCTCCGTTGTTTGCTGTAGTTGCTGGTGCGCTTCGCGCCCTGCGATCGCGCCGCGCGGTCGCGTTCAAGTTGACTGAGCGTAGAAGCATGTCCGGCGTCGCTTGCCTCTGTCTGCGGTCGCGCCGGTGTCGGCGCGATCTTTGTCCCAGTACCGCCGCTGGGCTGGGTCGGGCGCGCGCCTGCACCCTGATCGCCCGTCGCCGGAGTTTTCCGCGCCTGATCCGCCGGCTGCGCCTTGGCGCCGGCCTTCTTGTCGGCGCCAGACTGAGTGGCCGTTGCCTCCGGCTGCCGCGTTCCGCCGCTCCGGGTCTGCTCAGTCGTCCCCACGTGCGCCCCGTCGTCGGCGTGAGAAGGTCTGTCTACGTCCGACCACTCCCCGTCATCGTACTTACTCCAACTGCCACTCTCGTCCTTCTTGTAGACTGTACGTCTTCAGCTAATTCGGACACGTTACACTTCAAGCTAAGATACACTTTGGCTGTTCGCAATGGCTTTTCCGATACTCGATTCTTCTCCGGTCAATAGTCTCCCGTTTCGTTCTCTCCCGCTGCTGCAGGATCGCGGCCGCACGGCCGGTATAAGCGTCCGCCGGGGTCACATTGCCCAGCGATTCATGGTACCGCCGGTGGTTGTAGTGATCCACAAACCGCGCAATCTCCGCTTTCAGATCATCCGGACAGTAGTAATTGTCCAGCAGCAGGATGTTCTTCAGCGAGCGGTGATACCGTTCGATCTTTCCCTGGGTCATGGGATGGTACGGTTTCCCCCGGGTGTGGGTGAACCCCCGCTCGGCCAGGTACGCCTGCAGGGCGCCGGAGACATAGGCCGACCCGTTGTCCGAGAGCACTCTCGGCCGGTGGTTGACATAGACATGGTCAACCCCGGTGACGGCAATCGCATCGTCGATGGTGGCCTTGACATCCTCGGTCGACATCCCCGAGCAGAGCCGCCAGGACAGAATATACCGGGAATAATCGTCCCGCACCGTCGACAAGTAGTACCAGCCCCAGTGGATGATCTTCAGGCAGGTGAAGTCGGTCTGCCAGAGCTGGTTGACCCGGGTGGTGGGCTGGTCGAACTTGTCCTTGGCCGAGAGGACCGTGTAGGCCGGACTGGTGATCAGGTCGTTGAGCTTCAGGATCCGGTACACGCTCGATTCCGAGAGGTAATACCCCTGGGTATCAGTCAGATACCAGGCCAGCTCCTGGGGTGACTTCTCCAAATGCTCCAAGGCTGTCTGGACCACCTTCTGCTTCACCCAGGGCGGGATCGCATTCCAGAACTGACAGCGGCGCGAGGTCCGGTCGACCAGAGACTCGTCCCCCCGCTCCTGGTATCGCCGGTACCAGGCGGAGAAGGTACTCCGGTTCACGTCCAGCTCCCGCAGGGTCTGTTTCACCCCGAGTGATGACGTCTCCACCACCCGGATGATCTCAAGCTTCTCGGACTGACTGTGCCGCATGTGACGCCGTCGCCTCACTCCAGACCAGTCAGACTTTTTTTCGTCAGGCGGTACTTCAGCGACAGCTCCGCCACCAACTGCTTGAGCTGCTCGTTCTCAGCCCGAAGACCGATCACTTCGCTGCTGGTCGCTTCCCGAACCGTATCCCCCTGGAGCCGCTTCTTGCCCGCCTCCAGGAAGTCCTTGCTCCAGCGGTAGTACAGGTTGCTGACAATCCTTTCCCGACGGCACAACTCCGAGATGCTCGCTTCTCCCTTCAGCCCCTCCAGCACGATCCGGATCTTCTCCTCCGCCGTGAACTTCCGCCGCGTCTTCAGCCGAATCTCCTTCACCACGGCTTCCGGAGTTTGGCTCTGCGTGGCACTCATCGACAACTCCTTTCGTTAAGACCAAGTTACATTAACTGCGTCTTAACAAGAAGCCCCTCCGTGTCCAACTTCAGCTGAACCGCTGCAGTTTTACGACGAGCCCACCGACTGATCTTCAACGCTGTGCAAAATGTGTACGCCGAAGGAAAGGGAATCGACATTCAGACAGTCGCTAGCTAACTTGAACGCGTGGGTAGACTGGAGGAGGTGGGCGGTCGAACCGCCCTCGTCGAGATGGTCGAGGATGTCGCGACCACCTCCCACGTGGTGTCTTACGCCAGGAACGTGCAGGAGGACGCATCTCGACGTCGGATCATTGAACTGAGCGGGAGGCTGATTGCGGTGTGCCAGGATCGTACGCAACCGCTTGAGTCGGCCCAGCGAGTTACGGTACAACTGATGAGGGCGGTCGCCACGCCACGAACCGACGACCCCGGAATGGAACACCTGCTGTCGCAGGAGATCGACCTCATTCTGTCTCGCAAGACGAACACGAAGTCGGGTGAGTATCTGACGACCAGCATCCGGGAGCTGGACGAAAAGGTGGTCGGTCTTTTCAAGGGTGAAATGACAATCATCGGAGGCCCGCCGAGCATGGGGAAGACGTCCTTTGCGGTGGGCATCGCCATTCACAATTGTGTAAGGGGCGCCAGGATTCTTTTCCTGTCGCTGGATCAGCCCCCGAAGGATATCCATCAACGAATGATCACATTTGAGACGGGTATTGCTCGAGACCGGTTGGTTCACGGAGAACTCTCCGCGAAGCAGCGACGGGCCATAGAAGACTTTCACTCACTCAAGACGTGTTTCGGCGGGCTTTCTATACCGGACGATCCCCCGCGGAGTATTCTCGGCGCTGCGGCTCTGGCTCGGAGCCTGAAGCGTGCCAACGGCCTGGACTGCATCATCGTCGACTACGTACAGGCCATGCGGTCGGATAACCGGAACGACCAGCGCGCCGCCGAGATGGAGCGGGTCTCCAACGATCTGAAGGAGCTGGGGATTGAGCTGAACGTGGCGGTTGTTGCCCTGGCGCAGTTGAGTCGGAAGTATGAGAATCTTGGACCAAAAGACCTGCCGACGGCAACAATGCTCAAGGAGTCGCCAGCGCTGGAGCAGGATGCCAACCTGATTCTGTTCCCCTGGGTGCCGAAGATACTCATGAACAAGCAGGCGGGGCACTCCATTCAGGAGGACGACGGGAGAACGGGAGGTCGTGATGATGGCCGGGAGGAGTACTGGGGAGCAGTCTTCAAAATCGACAAGCACAAGACGGGACCCACGGGGTTGGTCAGAGCGCGGTTTCACCTGGCGCGGAGCGCCTTCTTCTCGATGACTGACCCGCACGAGGGCCGCATCCTGCCGTTGGTGAGAGTAATACGCCCTGCCCATCGGGAGAACTAGTATCGGCCTCGTGCAAGGGCCCCAGATTTGCGGGCGAGAGAAGTTCTTGCGGACGCGTAAGTCGTTGATTCTCAGCAGGCGGCATCCGGCGGCAGGGCCTCTGACTGCTGGGCAGAGGAACCGAGTTTGAGTCTCGCCCAGCCCGCATGGACATGAGAAAGCCCCAGTACGTTCCGGGGCTCTCGGTTTCCGACTAAAGCCATCATCACAAACGACTCAGACCCTCAAACAATTGCTCGGGCTGAACTGCGCGTGGCTGTTGACGGCGTCCTGGCTCGACAGATGCAGGTAATTTTGGGTCACCAGCAAGCTCGTGCGACCGAGGATGCCTTGCAACACGGCCGGATTACCGCCCTGGCGGATGTACCACGTCGCGGCCGAATGACGCAGAAGATGGGGATACAGGACAATGCCGTGCCGTTTGCCGAGGTCCTGAATGACCTTGTGGCAGTGGCGGCCAGTCAACGGCTCACCGTTGCGCATGCAGATCAAATGGTCGCCGGGATACTTCGACCGCCACCTGATGAGGTGCTGGTGGAGGACCTTGAGGGTCTTGACGCCGAGCGGCACCATGCGCTCCTTCCGACCCTTGCCAAACACCTTGGCCAGATGGTCATTGAGGTTGATGTCGGAGACCTTCAGCCCGAGCATTTCATTCTTGCGCATCATACCGTCCCACAGCAGGAGCACCATGAGGAGGTTGCGCATCCCCTCAAAGCTGTCCCGGCTGATGCCGGCGACGATCTTCTGCACGGTTTCGGGATCAACCACCGGCTTGACCTTCTTAGCGGTCTTGAGGAGCTTGACGCCGGTCATCGGGTTGTCGGACTCCCATAGCCCTTTATCGACGAGGAAGCCGAAGAACCGGCGATAGACCCGAATCCGGCCGTTGATGGTCTCGTCGGATACACGCCCCTTGAGCGAAAGCGCGTAGCCCTGAACCGTCGCCTTGTCGACTTCGGGGAGCGATTTGCCCTGCTCTTGGAGGCTCACGAACAGGTCGCCCAACCGCTCAAGGTAGCAGTCGAGCGTTTTGGGGGTGAGGTTTCTGACCTGGCTGTCGAACCGGAAGGCTGACAGATACGGCTCGAATACGGTACCCCGCCAGGTTTGTTCAACCTTGTCGGCCTTGCTCATCACACTGGTTCGCATGACTCCTCCGATCAGAGGCCCTTTTGGCCTCTCTGAGGTCAGCAGTCAGTGTGATTAGGAGTCGTAACCGATTGCTGTGCCCAAAGAAGAATGCGCCATCAGGGATTCGAACCCCGGACCCGCTGATTAAGAGTCAGCTGCTCTACCAACTGAGCTAATGGCGCAATTTTCAGCTTTCGGGGAAACCCGGTGGTTTCCGTCTCATTGTCGCACAGCGCCCGGCCCCAAGGCCAGGCAACAACGAGAATAACGGCCCACCCCGGCGAAATCAAGGTCTTTTTGCGCCCCCCGCTCGGAACGCCCCGCCCCCGCTGCCGCCCGGCGCGTCCCCATATCTTCGAACACCGCCTGCCCAATCGCGCACCGTCTCCCGATAGCGTTTGACTGGCCCGGCCCGGTCCCGAAGGACCGGGCGGACCGGATGGGAACACAACAACAGAGGGGTTCAGGCAGCGACCGCTTTCCCGCTCCTGCGCCGCTGAATCGCTTTCCACTGCATCGCTTGGTAGGCGGCGCTGAGTCCGACGACGACATAGATCAGGCGACTGAGCAGGGTCCCGTCGCCGAGCACCAGCGCGACTAAGTCGATATGGAACAGCCCGACCAGGCCCCAGTTGAGCCCGCCGATGACCAGCAGAGCGGCAGGGATGGCGTCAAATGTCCTCATGGTCTTCGTCTTCTCCTTTTCGTGTCCCTTGTCTCAGCGTACCGGCAATGGCTTGCTTCGACCTTGGCGTTGTGCTATTCTGTTGCATTATTGTCTAATCGTTGTAAAATATAACCGATAATCCCACGTGAGAGTTCCGGGTCGCGACGGCAACCGATGCTTTTCGCGTAAATGGCTGTATAACAATGTACAACATTGTTCTTGGCGTGACGGACGGCTCCCCGTACAGAGTACAATCGTAACGACCCACCCCATCACATTGAGTGTTTGTCTAATATAATTGATCGTCGAGACCCGGATTCCGTACCCTGCCAAGAAGAACGGGCAGGAGCTCAAACACCTGCCCGACCTGTCCTCACTCGACCGTGTTGTTTTGAACTGCTATTTCACCCGCAACTCTGAGCTGCAGGGAGGCTCATACTGCCGATACACCGCCAGCATCTGTTCGCGCGGAACCGAGGGCCCTTTCCGCGTGCAGTGTTCATTGAACGCCGGGATCAGCAGTTGGGCCACTTCGCTCTCGGTTTTCCCCTCGATTGCCCGCCGCGGCAGCACAAACACCAGCTTGCCGTCCCGGAACAGAGCGACCGAAGGTGACGAGCGCGGCACGCCGGGCATGAAGGTGCGCGCCCGTTCGGTGGCGGCCCGGTCGACCCCGGCGAAGACTGTGTAGAGCCGGTCCGGGATCCGCTCGTTTTGCAGCGCGAGGGCCAGGCCTGGGCGGGCGCTGCCGGCGGCGCACCCGCACACCGAATTGACCAGGACCAGGGTCGTCCCGGCCGTCTCCTCCATCGCGGCCTCCACCGCCTCCGGTGTGGTCAGCGGCTGCACGCCGATCTCCTGCAGCTCCTGCCACATCGGGGCCACCAGGCGGCGGTCATACATCGACTCCATAGCTTCCATCGACTCATCTCCTCAATTGTGTTCCCGCGCCTCGGCGCCGCGCCCCGCCCGGTGCGGGGCTGCGGACGGCCGGTTCGCGGCGGCCGGCGGGAACCGGCGGGCGCGCCGCGTGTTACCATAGTACTACGAAGGAAACGGAGACTTTATAGCTCCAATTAATGCAATTTAACGGAGGTTTGTTCGTATGGCAACCACAAAAACCGCCCCCCGCCTGCACACCGTCCCCGCCCTCGGGTACGCCTTCGATGCCCTCGAACCCTGCATCGACGCCAGGACGATGGAAATCCACCACGACAAGCACCACCAGGCCTATGTCGACAAGCTCAACGCCGCGCTCGCCGACCATCCGGACCTTCAGGCGCTGGCGGTCGACGATCTCCTGCGCGGTCTCGGCCGCGTTCCGGAGAATATCCGCACCGCGGTTCGCAACCACGGCGGCGGCCACGCCAACCACGCCCTCTTGTGGCCGCTGCTGAAGAAGGGGACGAAATTCGGCGGTCCGGTCGCCGAGGCGATCACGCAGAAGTTCGGCGGCTTCGCGCAGTTCAAGGAGCTCTTCGGCAACGCCGCCAAGAACCAGTTCGGCTCCGGCTGGGCCTGGCTTGTGCTCGGTCCCAACGGCCTTGAGGTTACCGCCACTCCCAACCAGGACAGCCCCCTCGTGAACGGCGCGACGCCGATCGTGGGGATCGATGTGTGGGAGCATGCCTATTACCTGAAGTACCAGAACCGCCGCCCCGACTACGTGGAGGCGTTTTTCGAAGTCCTCAACTGGGACCAGGCAAACAGGAACTACGAGAACGCGAAGAAGTAGGTTGGGGTCGAGGGCCGAAGGCCCGGGGCATCCGACCGTGCGGCCGGGTTTGCAGAATGAATGCGCCCGGGCGATATCCCTGATTTCCCGTGCTGTACCTCGTGACGACGCGCGGCCGCCGGCTTCACCGCCGGCGGCCGCGGTTGCTTGCAGACCCCCCTTCCCTCCCGGCTAATACGGCGGCCGGTTCAGATTCGGAATGATGCAGATGAACTCAAAATCCTCGTCATACGGATTCGAGAACTGGTGCATCGCTTCCCCCGGCACGAAGGCGAAGTCTTTCTCGGCCAGCTCGTGGACAGTCTCGCCGATCTGGAGCTGCCCCCGTCCCCGGATAACGTAGTTGACGTGCTCCCAGGCATGCTGGTGGCGCGGTGAGTGTCCTCCCGGCGCCAGTCGGAACACTCGCAGGACATTTTCTTTCCACCCCTGGTCCTCGCCGATCACCGGTCCCCCGGTCATCCCGTCGATGTCGGCCCCCTCGACCGGCGGGCGCGCGACCTGGCTGTATTTGATTACCGGCATAACAAGAATCTCCTTCTGTCCGGCAATATAGCATGTCGCCCGGCGGCGGGCAATCCCGCGGGAAGATCCCGTGCCGCGGCCGGGCGGGGGAAGCCTCCCCTCCAAAAAAAATGACCCGCGGAGCAGCGCCCGCGGGTCATCTATGAAAGGTACGTCGTATTCTGTTCGGCAGCGCCGTCGGCGTCCTTACCAGTTGCGGTTGCGGCGGCGCGGGGTGGAACGCCGGTTCTGGCGATGCCAGCCGGTCGCTTTCCACTGCCGGGTCCGCGGCGTGCGGCGGGTCCGCGTGGTCCGGCTCTGGGTCGGACGGCGGGTACCGGTCTTCGGCGCGAAGGAATTCCACGCGTTGTTGGTGCCCCGGTTCCCCTTCCACACGTTCGGGTTCGCCTTCTTGATGTTCAGGCTGCAGGCTTTGTAGCGAACCGAGTAGACAGTCCGATTCAGCTGACGGGCGATCCATGAGGTCTCGTACTGGCGGTAGTAGCGCCGCATGAATTGGATCTCCTGACGAGACCACGGACGGGTAACCTTGCGCTGATAAGCGCGACGACGCGGCACAGCACGACGGGCAGTGTTGGTTCTACGCGTAGCCATACCAGACTCCTTCTTAATGAATGCGTTTAAATTCACGAGCACCGAGCGAGACACTCAATGCCCGCCGTCGGTTTTTCTTTATTTAATTTTCGACCTATTCCTAAAATCCTTGACCCCAAGCGCTTATCTTTTCGCGAGGAACCGAAAAAAGAGAACCCCCGTCCATCTCCGGCCGATGCGGCCACAGCCGGCGCCCCGCTGCAGATCAATTCTCCCGGATCACTTCCTCGCCCGCCTAGCGATGAGACAAGATATTGCACAGCAGCAACTTGCGTAGCCGCCGCCAACCTCCGCGAACCCCCCGCCCCGCTTTTTACTTTGCTCCCCACCCGCAATTGCCGTAAACTGCTCCGGAGATACTCACGCCAATCGGATAGCGAATGATGAAACGGGAATACCTGCTCGGCCTGCTCTTTCTGATCTTCACCGCCGTCTTCGTCTACCTTTTCTACCGGCTCATCATCCCCTTCTTGGTCCCGATCGCCTGGGCGAGCGTGTTCGTGATCCTCTTCTACCCGCTCTACCAGCGGCTCCTGCGCCGCATCCACTCTCCCGGCGCCTGCGCGCTCATCATGTGCCTGTGCATCCTCCTGCTTATCATCGGCCCCCTCGGCTATCTGTTTGCGATGATTGTGAGCGAGGCGGCCGACGCGGTGGCGGCCGTGAACGAGATGTACGAGGCGGGGGAATTCGATGAAATCCTCAGGGCCACTCCCCCCTGGCTGGAGGCTGTCAAGCTCCGCCTCTCCCAGTACTTCGACATTTCAAAGCTCAACGTCGACGAGTTGATTCGCGACGGGTTGGACAATATCACGGGTATCATATTTGCGCAAACCTCCTGGCTCATTACCAACGCCACGCGCGCCATCTTTCACTTCGTCCTCATGCTCTTCACGATGTTCTACTTTTTCCGCGACGGCGCGGAGCTCGTCCGCAAGGTGAAGCGCCTGGTGCCGCTGCCGACCGAGCAGGTCGACCGGGTCACCGAGAAGCTGCGCGACGTGATCTATGCGACGATGTACGGCGGGCTGATCGTCGCCCTCATCCAGGGGACGCTCGGGGGGATCCTGTTCGCCGCGGTCGGCATTCCCTCGGCCCTTTTCTGGGCCGCTCTCATGTTCTTTCTGTCGATCATCCCGGTTTTCGGGGCCTTCATCGTGTATATCCCCGCCGGCATCATTCTCATTCTCGGTGGCTCGGTCGTCAAGGGCCTGCTCGTCATCGCGATCGGCACGGTGGTGATATCGCAGAGCGACAACATCATTCGCCCCTACCTCGTGGCCGGCCGCACCGAGATGCATCCGCTGCTGCTGTTTTTCGCCATCATGGGCGGGGTGGCGATGTTCGGCCTGCTGGGACTGGTGATCGGGCCGCTCATCGCCGCGGTTTTTGTCGCCCTCGTCCGGCTTCTCGAGATCCGCATGCACACGCCCGAGGACGGGCAGTCCGAGGCCGACAGCGCGGGCGCGGCTCCCCCTGCCCCGACTTCTCGGCCGTAAGGCGCCGCCGCCGCGCGGCGAGAAAATCCCTTTACACCCCCTGGCCCCGCCGGTTTCTTATCCCGAATGGACAAGCCACCTTCGCGCACTAGGAGATCGCGTATGACTCACGTGCTTCGCTCAGCCTTCCTCGGGGCGGCTCTCATGGCGTGGCAGGCCGTGTCGGCCGCCGGCGCCCACCCGTCCTACGACCCCGATCTGCCGCAGGACACCGTCCCCTTCTATGACGTCAGCGTGTATGACCGGGCCGTGCCCAACCCGAACGACTTCCTAGTCGAGCCGGTCGGCGTCTGGCCGGCCGGTTGGGACGAGATGGACGCGTATTTTAGGAAACTGGCCGACGCCTCCGACCGCGTTCTGCTGGAACCCCACGGCCTCACGCACGAGGGGCGCGAGCTCTACCACCTGATCATCTCGGCTCCCGAGAACCTCGCCCGTCTCGATGAGCTCCGCGCGGCGATGGACAAGGTCGCCGACCCGGAGGCGTTCGGCTCGGCCGCCGAACTCGACGCGCAGGTGCGCGACCTCCCGGCTTTCTGCTGGCTCGCCTACAGCATCCACGGCGACGAAATCTCCGGCTGCGATGCCGCGGTGCGCCTGGCGTGGCATCTGGCGGCGGCCGGCGACGAAGCGACGCTCCACCTGCTCAAAAACCTGGTCATCCTGATCGAACCGTCGGAGAATCCCGACGGCCGGGAGCGCTATCTCGCGATGCTGGAGACCTACCGCAGCGCCACGCCCAACTACGATCCCTGGTCACTCCAGCACTCCGGCGTCTGGCCGCGCGGCCGGGGCAACCACTACTGGTTCGACCTGAACCGCGACTGGATCCTCCTGACCCAGCCGGAGACCGAAGGCCGCGTGCGAAGCATCGTCAAATACCACCCGGTGCTCGTAATCGACGGGCACGAGATGGGCTCAGATGGCACCTTTCTGTTTTCGCCGCCGCGCGAGCCGATCAACCCCAACACTCCCGCGAACGTGCTGAAGTGGTACGAGGTGTACGGCCGCGAGCAGGCCGCGGCGCTCGACCGCCGCGGCTGGCCCTACTATACGGGCGAGTGGAACGACCAGTGGTACGTCGGCTACGGCTCCGCCTGGCCGACGTTTTTCGGCGCGGTCGGAATCCTCTACGAGCAGGCGGGCGTCGATGGCCGGTTCGTCCGCCAGAGCGGCGACTACCTGCTGACCTACCACGAGGCGGTCAACCACCAGTTCACCTCGTCGCTCGCCAACCTGAAAACGACCGCCGACCACCGCGCCGATATCCTGCGCGACTACCACCGCTCCCGGAAAGAGATCACCGAGGCCGGCCGCGCCGGCGGGCTCACGTTCCTCTTCCCCCCCGACCGGGACGAAATCAAGATGAGCCGCTTTATCCGCTCCCTCGTCGCCCAGGGCATTCAAGTGACGCGCGCGACTGATTCTTTCGCGGACCCGTCGGCGCTGAATGCGTACAATGAGCCGCGCGGCCGCACCGCGTTCCCAGCCGGCACTTTCATCGTGAGCACCGCCCAGCCCCACGGCGCCCTGGCCAAAGCCATCCTCGAGTTCGACCCGCATCTGAGCAAGTCGTTCCTCGAGGAGGAGCGGAGGGAACTGGAGAAGCACGGCGAAACCCGCATGTACGAGACCTCGGCCTGGTCGGTGCCTCTCCTGTACAATCTGGACGCCTACTTCACGACCGGCCGTCTCCCGGCAGCGGTCGAGCCGATCACCGAGGCCGCGCCCGCCGGCGGGGGGGTCCACAATGCCGACGCCTCCTACGGCTACGCCGTCGACATGGTCGGCGAGAAGACCTACCTTGTGCTCAATCGCCTGTTTGCTGAAGATGTGACCGTCCACGCGGCCGAGAAACCGTTTCGCCTGGAGGGGCGCGATTACGGGGCGGGAGCGCTCGTGCTTCGCCGGCGCGGCAATCCGGACAACCTCCCCGACATCGTCGCCCGCCTCGCGGCCGAGGTGGGAATTGACATCCGCGGCATCAGCACCGGGTACTCCGAGATCGGCTCGAAGCTTGGGGCGGGCACTTTCCGTCTGCTCCGCCAGCCCCGGGTGGCGCTCGCCGTGGGCATGCCGCTGAGCTCCGGCACCAGCGGCTCACTCTGGTTCACCATCGACAGGCAACTGGGGATGCCCCATTCGCTGGTGTCGTTCGACCGGATGGCCTGGTCCGACCTGTCGTCCTACAACGTGCTCATCATTCCCGATTCGTGGGGCGGACTCGGCGATCTCCTCGGCGGAGGAATTCCCGGCAAGATCGCGAAGTGGGTGGGCGACGGCGGGACGCTCATCCTCATAGGCTCGAGCGGCGACTGGGCCGCCGACACCGCCGGCAGCCTCTCCGCGGTGCGCCTCCGCAGCCAGGTGCTGTCGAGGCTGGGCGACTACGATGCCGCCCTGCAGCGGGAAATCGCCGCCGACGCGCCGGTCGTCGACACGATGGCGCTCTGGCATCCGGAGAAAGTGTCCGCCGCCAAAGAAGAGGACAAGGGCGAGCGGGAGGGCCGGGCGACGGGATCGGACGAGGAAGCCGACCGCTGGGCGCGCCGCTTCCACCCGCGCGGCGTAATCCTGCAGGCCGACCTCAATCCCGAACACTACCTCGCCTTCGGACTCGGCCGGCGCCTGCCGGTGTTCGTCTGGGCCGATGACTGCTGGCTGGCCAAATCCCCGGTCACCGCTGTCGCCCGGCTCACCCCCGACGAGATGAAACTGCGGTTGGCCGGTCTGCTCTGGCCGGAAGCCCGCCGCCGCTGGGCCGGCAGCGCGTACATTACTCACGAACGCCAGGGCCAGGGACAGATCATCATGTTCGCCGGCGACCCCACGTTCCGGGCTTACACCTACGGCACTCGACAACTCCTCCTGAACGCCGTCCTCTACGGCCCCGGATTCGCCGGCGGGTTCGAGTCGTACCAGCAGAAGTGACCGTTCGACGATGGTATCTTGCGGGCGGGGCCGGTACGGCTCCGCCCGCTTCTTGTGCCTGACGCCCCCGCACCCGCGGGCGGCAGAATCGACTTGCGTCCGCACGTAGACCGGACTATATTAGTCCTATATACTATCCCGATGTCATCGAAGCCCGCCCGCTCAGGAAAGGATCACTATGAAGGCTGGATTACTGCTGGTCTTGGTGGCGGTTGTGGTGGCGGCGGCCGGATCCGCACTCGCGGCCGATCCCCCCATCCCGGCCAACTACCCGATTTCCTCGCCCTACTATGAGCTGCAGAACGAGGAACAGATCTGGATCTCCCCGCTCGACAGCACGAGAGTGGTGGCGGTCTGGCGCGACTTCCGCCTCGGCTACCGCCAGGTCGCGATCGGCATCGCATTCGGCTCCCCCGACTTCTGGGTCGACTGGCTGATCCCGCCGACCCAGCAGGTGGGCGAACAGCAATCCGACCCCACCCTGACGGTGGACCGCAACGGCACGTTCTATATCAGCGTCCTCGACTACGTGCCCGCCTACCAGTTTACCGACTCTTCCTTCATCAGCTTCCTCAAATCCACTGACAACGGGATGACGTGGAGCGGACCGGTGACCGTCGAGGGAACGTCGGGACCATATTTCGAGGACAAGCAGTTCATTACGGTCGATCGCACCACCGGCCCCCACTCCGGAAACGTCTACGCGGCCTGGGCCCGCTTTCCCAACCCGACCCGGATCATGTTCGCGCGCTCGACCGACGGCGCCGCCGGTTTCGATCCCCCCGTCATCGTCGGCCAGCCCTGGGATTTCACCGACTGCGGCTGGACGGATGTCGACGCCGGTCAGTTTGCCAACCCGCTGGTGGGAGCGGACGGCAGCGTCTATGTGTTCTGGATTGGCGTGTGGGCCGACCCCGACTGCAACTTCTCCTATGCGCTCCATTGCGTGAAGTCCACCGACGGCGGTGCGACGTTCGGCCCGCCGCAGTTTATCCGCACCACCTTCGGCAACTGGGGCCAGGTCGACGGGTTCGTCGACGTCTACAACCAGCCGGTGGTGGCCGCCGACCTCTCCGCCTTCCCCCACGGCGGCAACCTCTATGTCGCCTACGCGAACATGGATACCGTCGGATCGTTTTTCGACTACGAGATCGACTTCCTCCGATCGCTCGACGGCGGCGCAACCTGGTCCGAACCGATCCGCATCAACGACGGCCTGGGGGGAGACACCGACAGCACTGACCAGTTTCACCCGTGGCTGGTGATTAATGACGAGGGCACGCTCGCCTGTATCTGGTACGACCAGCGCACCGATCCGGCCAATCACTACCTTTTCGATGTGTATGCGGCGTATTCGTTCGACGGCGGCGCATCCTTCACCCGCAACCACCGCGTGTCGGAAGTCTCCATCAATCCGAGTTCGCTCAAAAAATCGGACCGCGACCGCCCGGGTCCGGACGCTCCCGCCCCGGTCGCAAAATCCGCGCTCGCTCCCATGGCCGGCCTCATCGCCGAATACATCGGCGTCAGTATTCGGAACAACTACCTCCATGCCGCCTGGACCGACACGCGCAACGGCAACCAGGACGTCTACGGCGCCAACTGGGAGATTCCGTTTTTGGCTCCCCGGCTGATCAGCCCTCCGGATTCCGCGGTCGCACTCGGCCCGACCGATGATACCGTCGCTCTCCGCTGGTCGACGTGCTGGAGGGAGAACGACGACCACTACACGGTGCAGATCGCCGCCGATGCAGGCTTCAGCACCATCCTGGCCGTCCTGGACGTTTCCGCCGCCGACACCGTCGTCGACGCCGCCGCCTTCCCGGCGCTCTCCGCCTACCACTGGCGCGTTCGGGCGCATCGCTACGCGCTTGGCGATGCGACCGATTGGTCGGACGGGCGGGTGGTTCGCCGCGCGGCCACCTGCTGTGTGCTCCGCGGCGATTTCAACGACGACGGAGCCGTGAAAGTCTCGGACCTGACCGCCCTGATCAACTACCTGTTTCGCGGCGGTCCCGCTCCGGCGTGCGCGGAACACGGCGACGCGAACGCCGACGGAGCAATCAAGGTGTCGGATCTGACTCTCCTGATCGACTACCTGTTCCGCTCCGGACCGCTCCCGGCCGCCTGTTGAGAACAGGCCGGACGGACAACACACCCGGCGCCGCGCGATACGCGCCGCCCCCCCCCGCAGCGCCCGGACGGGGCGGCGCCATTTCCGCCTTGCCTTCTCCCATCTATGGACTATATTGCCTCCCGCTCCCTCGACGGGGCGGGCCGATCAGGACACGCTGTCCCGAACGCCGTTCCAGAGTGCCGGACCTTGATGGAGATCGGGCCTCCGAGCCCGCCGAAAGCGGGCGGGAGATCCGACTCGCCGCGTCGCGCGGAGTGCGGAGCGGGTCAATACCGGGGTGGTCCTGACCCCAACAGAGAGACTCCGGCGGCATCCCGGAGCACACCAACAGGTGGGAACATGAAAGGCAAACGCGTACTGATTACCGGCGGCGCCGGTTACCTTGGATATCATTTGGCGCAGAATCTCCCGCGGCGCGGCGTGGGGTTTCTCGCGCTCAACGACATCGCCCCCTTCTTCAAAGACGAATACCCTCCCGACGCCCTTCTGGTCAACCAGGATGTCCGCGATCCGGAGGGAATGTACCGTCTCATTCGCGACCACCGCATCGAGGTGATCATCCACTGCGCCGCCGCGCTCCCCCTCTGGAACCGCCAGGAGATCTTCTCGACCAACATCGGCGGCCTGCGCACCACGCTCGAGCAGGCCCGCAAGTGCAACATCGAACGCTTCATTTTCATCAGTTCCACGGCCGTCTACGGCGTCCCGGAGAAACACCCGTTGATCGAGGACGACCCCCTCGTCGGCGTCGGTGCCTATGGCGAGACGAAAATCGAAGGGGAGAAGATCTGCCGGGAGTTCCGCCGGGACGGCCTGTGCATCACGATTATCCGCCCCAAGACGTTCATCGGCACCGCCCGGCTCGGCGTGTTTCAGATTCTCTATGACTGGGTCGACTCCGGCAAGCGCATCCCCATCATCGGCCGGGGCGAGAACCTCTACCAGTTGCTCGAAGTGAGCGACCTCGTCGAGGCGATCTGGCTGGCCGGTGCGGCCGAACCGGAGCGGACCAACGATGTCTTCAACGTCGGCGCCCAGCATTTTGAGAAAGTCAAGACCGACGTCGGGGCGCTCTGTGAATTCGCCGGCACCGGCGCGCGCGTGCAGCCGACCCCCGCCAAACTCGTCAAAGGCACGCTCGCCTTCTTCGAGTTCCTCCGCATCTCCCCGCTCTACAAGTGGATCTACGGGACCGCCGACAAGGATTCCTACGTGTCCACCCGGAAAATCGAAGAGCGGCTCGGCTGGAAGTCGAGCTTCTCCAACCAGGACGCCCTCATCTCCTCGCACCGCTGGTACCTCGAGCACAAGGAGGAACTCAAGCATCTCAAGTCGGGCGTCACCCACCGCGTCGGCTGGAACCAGGGCGTGCTGAAACTGATAAAGAAGTTCATGTAGCCGGGGCGGCGCGGCCGGCCGGATCCGCGGGTCGGGCGCCGCTGCGGGCGCCCGCCCTTCTCAATCCTTCCCTGCCGCGACCAGGTCCCCCCGCGACTTGTGCAGTTTCCGGAAGCTGTCGTGGGAGATCACATAGTACCAGTCGGCGAAGCGCGTGTTCAGTTCCTGCGCTTTCTTCCGCCCGCGCTCCGCGTTCCCCTGCCACGCCCGCCACGCGTTGTAGAGACTCCGCTGCTGCCGGTCGGCGTCGCTGAGCAGGCTGTCCGGCTTGCCGACAAATGAGGTGTCCGACGGCCGCTTCGGCTCGGGGAGCCGTTTTGGATCGAACTCCGCGGTTACGAACAGGTACTGGTTCTGGGCGTTGCCCTGCGGCTCCGGCGACTGATCGTCCTCGGTCCCCGCCGTGACCTCCAGCCCCGATCCGTACACCACCTCGCCGAACCGGAGCGTGTACGCCACGCCGTCGCGCGTGTGCACGAGCAGCTCCCCTTCGTTCGACATGAGCTGCCCGTCGCGCGAGAGGTAGAACCCCTTCCCCTGGAGCGACAGCAGGTCGGCCTGGCTCATCGACACCTGTTGCTCGTCCTGGCGGAGCGAGGCCGACAGACCCTCCGGTTTGGGCCGCACGCCGACAATCTTGAGCGAGTCCAGGGTCGCCAGCATGGCCGCCACGGTCGCCGAATCCACCGTCTGCCCGGACGGCAGCCCGGCCATCTTCCACCCCCCGTCCTCGCCCTTCGTGAGCACGACCTGCCCGCGCCGGTCCACGCTGCGCGTCCGCTCGTTGATCGAGTAGTCGTTCACCTCGATCCGCTCGATATCGCTCCTCGTGAGCTGGAGGAGGTCCGGGTCGATCCAGTCCTGGAACCGCGTGGAGATGTCGATATTCACTTTCGCCGCGTAAACCCGTTTCTCCTCCGGGTGGCGGACGTAGCGGAACCCGTCGCGCCCCTCGACTTTCTTGCCGAAAATGAGGTCGGCGAGCACCTCGCCGTTCCGGCCGCGGATCGTCACGCGCTTGCCGCGCCCCGAGAGCGCAGCCCCTTCGCCGAGCGGGTCGACCACACCGAGCGCCTCGTAGTCGGCGGCGTTGTCGGAGCGGAAGTCATCGCGCGCAATCTCGATCACCCCCGCCGCCGTCTGGGCGAGCTGCGAGGCGGCATCGGCCGGGTAGTTGTGGTGCGAGGGGATCACCCACCGCCCGTTCTCGAACGTCACCTTGAACGGCTTCGTCGACCCGGTCGCTTCGTCGAATTCCACGACCTCGAGCGTGGTGGCCGTGTTCGGGTCGGTGAAATCGGGGAAGAATGGGGTTCCCTGGTCGGCGAATTCGTCGGGGGTGGGCGTCGACGGCGCCAGCAGAAACGCCAGCGCCGTGAGCACCGCCGCCGCGCCGACAAACACAAGCGTCTTTCGGTTCTCCGTCATGGCTAGCTCCTCAACCGTTGCGCGGCGGCCGCGCCTTCCTGTTCCCGCCGGCGCCGCCGGACGAAAATGAACACCCCGAACGCGAACACCGGGATCGGCGGAAGCAGCACCGCGAGCGTCCGGATGCGCGTCTGGATGCCCCGGATCGCCCCCTCGACGTCCTCCTTGGCGGCGGCGACCTGCGCCTGCTTCTGCGCCTCGATGTTGGCCTTCAGCACCTCGAACCGCCGGTTCTCGACTTCCTGCAGGTTCTGCGCCATGATCTGCTTGGTCTGCGCATCGAGATCGGTCCGGTTGCGCACCTCGTTGACCCGTTCGGTGAGGCGCTGCTGGGCCTCGGCGAGCGCCGCCTGGGCCTCCTCCTCGGCTTCTTTCTCGCGGGCGAGCCGCTCCCGCACGAACTCCTGCGTTTGCGCTTCAACCGTCTCCAGCGTCCGGTGCGCGACCCGCTTGTTGCGCAGCGCCACGAACGACGAGTCGCCGACGAGCATGTCCATGCAGTTGAGGAAAAACGTCACGTTGTCGAACGCCACCGTCCCCAGCCCCTGGCTGCGGATGGCGAAGAACTGCTCCGTGATGAAGTCGACGTCGGCCACCACGATCGCGTTCACCTGGGCGGCCCGCGCCGAGTCCCCCTCCCGGACTGTCCCCGACCCGAGCACGCGCCCGGCCATGACGTAGCTCTCCGGCGTGGCCACCCGCCGCGGGTTGCGATTGATGCTGAACCCCATGCCGAGGAACCCCCGCTGCACGAGCGCCTGGTAGGGCAACACGCCCGACTGCCGCCCGGTCCGGAGGAGTTCCTGGAACTCAAACGGCGAGTCCACCGCTTTGAACAGGAACCCGCCGAACAACATGACCAGTTCCTGCAGGCCGGCGGTGGCCGGGTACCGGTCGTTGAACGTTTCCGCCGTCTCGTTGTTGCGGCTCAGGAACACCACCTCGTACTGCAGCTCCTGCAGGTCCGGGTGCGGATTGTAGGTATCCCAGACGATCTGGCTGGGGTTCCAGGAGATTCCGATCTCTTTCATGAACGTCTGGATGTCCCCCTTGGGCTCGGGCGTCGGCTGCCCCTGGCTCGTAAACGGGTTGCGCGCCGCTTCGGCCGGCAGCAGCGGCGACAGGCCGATGTTGAACACCGGGAGCGGGTCATCCAGAAGCAGCGTCGGACCGCCCGAGAGGACGTACTCCTTGAGGTTGTCCAGCTGCGCCTGCGGCAGGGCGGAGGGCAGCACCGCGAGCACACCGTCGAGATCCTTCGGCAGCGGCTGCGACGCGTCGACCTCGACCACCTCGTACTGCTTCTTGAGTTCTTCGACAATCGGCCAGGGCGGCAGCGACCCCATGCTGGCGAAATCGAAACCGCCGAAGACGTTCGCCTCGGTATGGAGGACGCCGATCCGCTTGCGCTCAGTGTTCGCCGCCACCCGGATCGAGCGCACCAGCTCGTACTCGACCGGCAGGCCGCGGTCGAGGAACGGGATGACTTCCTCGCGCGGCCCGCTCGTGAAAGCCACGCCGAGGAATATGTCCTGGGTCGAGGTGCGCGCGCTCTCCGTGCTCAGCACGGTCCGCGGCCCGATGCCGAATTTCTCCCGCGCCTCGCGCGCCTCCCCCGAGAACGGCTCCGTCTCGTGGTACACCACTTTCACCTTGTCGCCGCCCACGGCATCGAGCTCGCGCAGTTTCCCCAGCAGGTTGGCGCGCGTTTCGACGTAGGCGCGCGGCACCTCCGGCGACACGAAGGCCTGGATAAACACCGGCCGCCCGTCGGGAATCTGGTCAATGAGCTCGTCGGTCTGGTCGGCCAGCGAGTGGAGCTGTTCGGCAGTGACGTCCAGGCGGACCCGGTCGCTGCCGATCAGGGCATTGAGCGCGATCACGGCCGCAACCAGCGAGGCTGCGCGCACCGCGTGGTGCAGCCCGAACCGGTACCCGCCCGCCTCCGCCGGCCAGTGCCGCCGGCCCAGCAGAATGACATTCAGGTAGAGCATCACGCCGACGATCGAGGCGAAATAGAGGATCGCCCGCCAGCTGATCACGCCGCCCGCGAATTCGGCGAGGTGTTCGAACACTCCGAGCGGCGCGAGGAAACCCTGCACCGCGTCGCTCACCACCCAGGTCGCCGAGTTCACGAACACGAAGAACGAGCAGAAGACGGCGCCGACAATGAACGCCACCGTGCTGTTGGCGGTCAGCAGCGAGGCCAGCATGCCGACCGCCAGCAGCGCCGCCCCGATGAACCAGTAGCCCGCGTAGTTCGCGCACATGAGGCCGATGTCCGGGCTGCCCAGCCAGAAGAGCACGAGCACGTGCGACACCGAGATCACCAGCGCCACCGTGTAGATCCCGAGCACGGCGGCGTACTTGCCGACCGTCACCTCGAGATCCGTCGCCGGAAGCGTCAGCAGCAGCTCGTCGGTCCCCCGCTGCCGCTCCTCCGCCCAGATCCCCATGGTGAGCGCCGGGACGAAGAACAGGAGGAGGTAGGGGAAGAACTGGTTGAGCTGGTCGAGATTGGCCAGGTTGTCGGCGAAGAACCGTTCCTGCCAGAAGGCGGCGGCCGCCGAGAGGAAAATGAACAGGGTGATGAACACGTAGCCGGTGGGGCTGGCGAAATAGGAGAGGAAATTGCGCCGGGCGATCGCGCCGACCGCCGTCCCGTTGATCCGGAAATCAGCCTTCATACGCGCCGCCTCCCTCTGCCGCCGCGGGGCCGCCCGCCGCCGCGTTCGCCCCGTTGGATCGGGTCAGCTCGTGGAACTTCTTCTCCATCGAGCCGACCGCGGCGAGCTCGGCCGGCGTCCCGTCGAATTTCAGCCGTCCGTTGTGCACCAGGAGCACCCGCTGGGCGACCGCCTCGACCTCCTGCAGGATGTGGGTCGACAGGAGAATCGTCGTGCCCTCCGCCAGCCGGCGGATGTTTGTCCGGAAATCGCGGATCTGGTTCGGGTCCAGCCCGGCCGTCGGCTCGTCCATAATCAGCACCTCCGGCTCGTGGAGCAGCGCCTGCGCCAGCCCCACCCGCTGGCGGTACCCCCGCGACAGCTTCCCGATCGGTTTCTCCAGCACCAGGTGGAGAGCGCAGATCTGGTTAACCGCCTCGATGCGGTCCGCCAGGCGCTGCGGCGCCAGGCCCCGCGCCTCGCCGAGAAACCTCAGCATCTCCAACGGCGTCATGTTGTCGTACAGCGGACCGTTCTCCGGAAGGTAGCCGAGCCGCCGCGCCACCTCCAGACGGTCCGTGCCCACGTCGAATCCCGCGATTGTCGCCCTTCCCTTGCTCGGGGCCATGAAGCCAGTCAGGATCTTCATGGTCGTCGACTTCCCCGCCCCGTTGGGACCGAGGAAAGCCACGATCTGGCCCCGGGGGATGGCGAACGACAGATCTTCGATCGCCACAAACGACCCAAAATACTTGGAGAGACCGCGGGCTTCGATCACGGCGGAATGCGCTGTGTCAGTCATTGTGTCTCCCTCATGTTTCTGCGGTCAGAGCGCGACCGCGCGATGGTCGCTTCTCTCCATTTTCCCGTCTCGGGAAATGGCTACAAAAATATGGCTCGCATCGCCGTCTGTCAAGACACCGGCGCCCCGCGAGCCACCAGATTATTGTAAAGACAACGCGCGGCGCAGTTCCCTTCGAAACCGCGCCGCGCGTCGCGGCAGTCTGCGCCCGACCCGCGCCTACCGGCAGCTCGGCGGCGCCGCGCCTCCCCGGAACAGATAGGTGATCAGCGCCGTCACATCCGAAACGGCCACTCCGCCGTCCCCGTTCACGTCGGCATGCTCCGGGCAGCCCGAGGCGGGACCACCGCGGAACAGGAAGTTGATGAGCATCGTCAGATCCGACACCTTCACCGCCCCGTCAAGATTCATATCCCCCCGCAGCAGGCAGCAACAGGCGTCGCCGATCCCGTCCTCGTTGGCATCCTCCTGGCCGGGGTTGTAGGCGTTCGGGCAGTTGTCCCCCTCCGCACACAGCGTGTCGCCGTCGGCATCGTTAAACGGATCGGCCGGACAGGCGTCGCACGCATCCCCGATCCCGTCTTCGTCATAGTCCGCCTGGTCGGCATTGGTGACCGTCGGGCAATTGTCGCAGACGTCGCCGAACTGGTCCCCGTCCGCGTTGGCCTGGTCGGGATTGTAGGTGTCCATGCAGTTGTCGGCGCCGTCGGCCGCACCGTCCCCGTCGGCATCGTAGAAGAACGGGTTGTGCACGTAGAGGTACATACGGTCGCCGACAATGGAATCGACCCGCACGATGATCCCCGACGGTCCTTCGTAGCCGTCGCTCGAGGGATACGTCGTCGGACTGAACAGATTCTGCCCCGGCACGTTCGGGGAGAAGGCCGCCCCCTTGCGCGTCTCGTAGGGATACCACCACTGGGCGCTGTCGGTGACGTAGCCCTCGGGGTTAGCGGACATGTTAATGGCGGGATTGTACCCGGCATCCTCGACCGCCACCGTGTAGTGGGGATACCAGGGCCAGCCGTAGTTGATGCGGAACCACCAGGCCCCCAGCGAATCATGCACGTGCGTGATGATCAGCCCCCCGTCGAGCGTGTCGCATCCATAGGCGAGGGTGTTGGGGAAATAGACGCTGAAATCCGAATCAAGTTTGTCGAATTTTCCCCCCGCACGGGGGTTTCGGAACTCCAACAGGAAATACTCCCCCTCCCACGGCCGGATCGGCAGCCGGTACAGGGAACTGTCGGTGTGTGTCTCGACATCGTAGAGGACCAGGTTTTCGCAGGTCCCGGTCACTTCGATCGGGTCTAGCCACCCGATCTGCATCTTGCTCCACCCGCACAGGTGCGAGGGAACGCGGCTCTTGATCGAGAAGATCCCGTACCCGCCGTACCCCATCAGGCACCAGTCGTAGACCGGGTGGTCGTTGCTGTCGGCCGGGGTGAAGTACGTGGTCGTGTCGGTCTTGGCGTCATAGTCGTAGAGGTCCGGCAGGCCGAAATTGTGGGCCAGCTCGTGGCAGAAGACCCGGATGTTGTTGAGGCTGTCGAGCCCGGAGAAGTAGGGGGGCCAGGCGGGATCGCGCAGCGGCCTTAGCTCCGGCGAGGTGTTCCAGTGGCTCACGTGAACGCCGTCAAACGGCCCCGGGCCGTGCCCGGTCGCGTACGACATCGCGTACGACCAGATGTCCTCCGACTCCCGGCTGTCCTCCTGCCCGGTGCCCGAGCGCAGGAAAATGACCGCATCCACGTCCCCGTCCCCGTTCCCGTCAAACTGCGAGAAATCCACCACCGGGTCGAGTTCCGCCAGGAGCGCCTCGAAATTGTACTGCACGTTTCCCATGTAATAGCCGGCGTTGTACCACTCCAGCACCTGTCCCACCACTACCCCCTGGCCGTAGGAGACCTCATCGAAGTAGTCCGCCAGCGAGCCGCCCCCGTACACGTCGCGCGAGAGCAGCATGCTGTCGAGCGTTTCCCGCGAGTAGGTGTGCGGCCGGTCCCACCACTCCACGCAGATCACGAGCACCTTGAGCGTATCCTCCGTGTAGCGATACTGCGAAATCGACCGGATCTCGTCGGCCGTCAGGGCCGAACCGGGCAGAGCGCCGAACTGTTTGACGGCGACATCGGTCGGAATGTCCCACACCACCGCTTTGGATACGTCCGCCTGCGCCCCCGGGACGAGCAGGAAAGCCGCGCCCGCAAGCGCCCATGTCTTCAGTACCATCTTGTGCTTCATAGGATTCCTCTCACCGGACCCGAGATGACAGATTCGTCCATTCTACCTTACCATACGGACAGCCGGGTCGGTCTCCCCGCCGATTTCCGGCCGGCGCAAAAAGAACGGGGACCGGCGTAGGAGAACCGGTCCCCATCTCTGATGGGTGTATGGTAGCAAAAGGCGACCCGGCAGTGAGTAGGCAGCTACCGGGTCTTAACTCATCACCAGCCGGGCGGCTGCATGAAGCCCCCAGTCACTCCCCACTTGCAAGTCCTCACAAGTCCCTGACCGAAATTGTCGTCCCCCTCATGACCCGACGTCTTGACGACTCTTCGATCTACCCCTGTCAACAATCCCACCCTTGCAATAGTGAGACGTCTTTTCTCTTCCGGACTGGCTCGGTTGGGCCGGAAGCCAAGTTCGGCTGCTTCGTAAGTGCAATGACAAAAAAATGACAATCAAAACGCGTGCCAAAACACGTTCTGATTGTCATTTTTAATACACTATCAGGCAACAACTTACGCGATCTTATCCTTCCCCAAGTCGGGCCGCGGGTAAATTCCACCTTTCCCGCTGCAATCGGCCAAGGTGAATTCTACTCTCAGCCCGGGGTTGAGGGTCCCGCCGGACATCACTCACACTCCAGCGGCCCGCCCGCACGGAAGAGGAAATCGATCAGCCGCGTCAGATCCGCCACCGTCAGATTCCCATCGCCGTTGACATCCGCCGCCTCCGCCACCGGGGGCATCGGCCCGCCCCGGAACAGGTGGTTGACGAGGAATGTCAGATCGGCCACATTGGGCGCCTCGCCGGAGTTGTCGACATCCCCGCACACGTAGGGGAGCTCGATCACGAAAGAGAACGACTCCTCGTCGAAGCCCCCGACCGCATCCTCCACGCGGGCCGTGAAGCCGATCGGGCCGGCCGCAGTCGGCGTCCCGCTCAGCAGGCCGTTGGCCGCAAGGGTCAGCCCGGTGCCCGCCAGGCCGCCGCCCGGCTCGCTCCACGTGCGGCCGCCCGTTCCGCCCACCGCCGTCAGCGTCTGGGCGTACGCCTCCCCCACCACTCCGTTCGGCAACGACCGCGTGGCGATCGACACCGGCGCATTCATCAGGAAGGAAAACGCCTTCTCAACCGTGCTGTCCGCCTCGTCCGTGCACGTCGCCGTGAAAGCGATCGTTCCCGACGCCGTGGGCGTGCCGCTTACCAGCCCGCCGGAGGACAGGCTCAGTCCGGTGCCGAGCAGGTCGCCGAATTTGTCCGCCCACGTCCGCGCGCCGACCCCGCCCCCCGCTTCGAGCTGCACGGAGTAGGGAACCCCCGCCGTCCAGTCCGGGAGATCCTCGGTCGTGATGACGAAGTACCCTTCCTCGCACGTGTACGCCGTCACGCTCACGGCGTCCACGGCCGCCTCGACCACCGACCCGCTGCCGAGATCCCCCACGGTGAAGCGCAGCCGCATCTGGTTTGTGGGCGCCGTGAAGTCCCCGATCTCAAACGAATGCTCGAACCACCCGCCCGAGACTTGCGTCCCGGAGGGTCCGACCCGTTCCACGAGCGTCCACGTGCTGCCGTTGTTGTTCGACACGTGGACGTCCATGTAGTCTTCATAGGGGCTGGCCCCGAAGTCATTGGAGTACCAGCGCGCGTAGTGCACGAGGGCATCATCCCCCCCGGTGGCGTCGAACGTCGGCGAGGTCAGGTAGGTCGTGCCCCCGTCGACGTCGGAATCCCCCGCGCTGTTGCCGGTGAGGTAGCACTGGCCCGAGCCGTCGAAATCGGTCGGGGGATCACCGCGCGATCCGCCGCCCGCCGGCACGCCCCGCGCCCACTGACCGGCGGTCGCGTTCCCCGTCACCGTCCACCCCTGCGCCGTTTCAAAATTGTCGGCCAGCGCGGTGGTGAATTGCGTCGCCGCCGCCGCCGACCACGGCGAGGCCGAGTCCGGATAGGTGTACATCCCGGTCGTTACCTCGGCCGCGCTCACATAGAACTGCACCCTTTCCCCGCAGAGCGGTCCAGGCAGCGGGACCGCGTACGTGCCGCCGCCGAGATCGGCCAGCGGTCCGGTCTGCCACGCCCCGGCGTCGTACCGGAAGTGCACCTGCGCGCTGCCGGGGGCAATCGCCCCGCCCGGACCGGGCGTGATGGAGATCAGAAACTCGGACGTGTCCACCGGCGGCACCATGAATGGGATCGGGTCGACTTCCGTGAAGAGCACCCCCGGCGTCGGCAGGTACGCGCCGTCCGCGTCGTACGCGGTCGCCAGCGACGCCTGCACGATCCGCCGCATGTACGGAAAACTCATATAGGTCGTGCTGTCCTGCTCCGAGTGGTACACGGTCGAGAAGTTGTACTCGATGAGGAAGACGACGTCATACCCTTCCTGCTGGAACGGGTAGTGGTCGGAGTTCGAGGCCGATCCGCTGAAGTACCCGATCAGGTTCGTCGACAGCGAGTCAGCGATGATCTTCCAGCGCGAGGCCCACACCGTGTCCTCGCCGTAGTGCACGCTCACGTTGTTCACGTTTCCGTTGTATCCGATCATATCCATGTTCAGCATCATGATAATGCTGTCGCCGTTGGCCGCCGCCGAGGCCGCGTAGTGGTAGGATCCGTTCAGCCCCTGCTCCTCGGAGTCGAACAGCGCGAACACCCACGTCATCTCCGTCGGTATGTCCGCCATCACCCGCGCCATCTCGAGCACGGCCGCCGTCCCGGAGCCGTTGTCGTCCGCTCCCGGCGAGCCCGACACCGCGTCCCGGTGCGCCCCGACCACAATGCGGTGGTCGGGGAGGGTCGTCCCCATCTTGACGCCGATGACGTTCTGGCAGTTTGTCGAGCCGTAGAGAAAGCTGTCCTGGTACGCAGAGTCAAGGCCGTAGCTGATGAGGCGGTTCTGGAGCCAGTCGCGCGACTGCCGGTTCCCCAGGGAACCGGTGACCCGGTTGGGGAAGGCCTGGAGCTGGAGTGTGTACGACTGCAGCGAGTCCTGCCGCACCAGGGCGATCAGCGTCTCGAGGTCCAGGCTCCCCGGCGCGCGCTGCTTCACCTCCCGAGGCGCCGGCTCGCGGTACACGATTCGCCGGCTCCCTGGGGGCAACGACGCGAGACCGTCCGCCTCCGCCCTGTCCCGCACGTCTCCCGGCTCCACCCGGTAGAGGCGCACGCCGTCCTCGGCATACACCGTCGGATATCCGCCCGGGTTGGCGCCGTCGTGGTGCGTGCCGAGCGCCAGCGTGCTGCGGTCGACAGTGGTCGCGATCAGGTCGTAGCGCAGCCCGCTCTCGGCGAGCGCCGGGAGAGCCCGGGCATCGACCAGGACGAGGTATCCCCCCCGCACCCGTACGGCCGCATCCACGCCGGCGGCGTTCAGCGCCCGCGCGTCGGCCGCGCTCTCCACGGCCACACGGTAGAGGTCGGCCGCACCGGCCGCCGGGGCGATCCCGCACAGGATCGCACAGATCACAAGACATATCCGGTAACGCATATGAGACATCTCCCATTCGGCCGCCGGTCGCGGCCTTGAAGAACACCCCCGGGGCAGGCGGCCCCGGGGGTGTCACGAGATTATGGTGCGCAGGTAGGCAGGGGACCGCTGCGGAACAGGTACGAAATCAACATGGTGAGATCGTTCACCTCGATCGCCCCGGTGGCGTTCAAATCGGCCGCCGCCATGATCGGCGGCGCCTCGCCGCCCCGGAACATGAACGCGACCAGGTAGGTGACGTCGGCCACCCCGATCGTTCCGTCGCCGTCGATGTCGCCGCAGATGAACGCGGGAGCCACGTGGAGCGACAGTTCGACCTGGTCGGTCGACCCGACCTGATCGGCCGCCTGGAGCGTGAGAGTGAACGTCCCGCTGTCGACCGGCGCGCCGGTAATGAGGCCGGCGTCCGAGATCGCCAGTCCGAGTCCCGCCAGCGTGCCGCCGGCGTCCGACCACACCAGCGCGCCGGTCCCGCCGGTTCCCTCCATAGCGTGCGTGTAGGCTTCCCCGGCCTTGCCGTCGGGGAGACTCGCGGTCGTGATACTCACGGCCGGATTAACCGTGAAACCGAACACCCGTTCCCCCGTCGCCCCGACCGCGTCGGTCGCGAGCGCCGTGAAACCGATCGACCCGGCCGCGGCCGGCGTCCCGGTCAGCGCGCCCGCGGCGTTCAGAGTCAGGCCCGTGCCCGCCAGGCTGTTGAGCTTGTCGCTGAATGTCCGGGCGCCCGTCCCGCCGCTCGCCGTGAGCTGCTGCGCGTACGCCACGCCGGCCGTCCAGTCGGGCAGCGTGGCGGCGTTGACCACCACCGCGCTGTTGATCGTGAAATTCAGGAGCTGCTGATCAGTCTGCGCATTTTCGTCCGTGACGAGCGCCGTGAACGTGATCGGTCCGGCCGCCGAGGGCGTACCGGTCAGGAGCCCGTCGGTGGTGAGGCTCAGCCCCGTCCCGACCAGGTCGCCGTTCAGATCGCTCCACGTCAGCGCGCCCGTCCCGCCCGTGGCCGCCAACTGCTGGCTGCAGGCCACGCCGATAGTCCAGTCGGGGACATCGGTCGTCTGAATCGCCGGCGCCGGGATGCCGCTGTTGCAAGTGAAGCGCGTCACCTTGAACGCGTCCACCCCCGCCTCGACCACCGAGCCGCTCCCGAGATCGCCGGCCACGAACCGCACTTTCATCTGCGCGCTCGGCGTGAGGAAGTTCCCCACCAGGAACGAGTGGGTGTACCAGCCGCCGCCGGCCTCATCGACCGGGCCGACCGTCTCCACCAGCACCCAGCTGTTGCCGTTATCGTTGGAGGCGAACACCTCCATCACGTCCTCATTCGGCGCCGAGCCGTATGTGTTGGAAAACCAGCGCGCGTAGCTCACCTCGGCGTCGCCGCCCGACAAATCGAAGGTGGGCGAGATCAGCGTCGTCGTGCCGCCGTCGATATCCGAGTCGCCGTCGGTGTTCCCCGTGAGGTAGCACTGGCCCGAGCCGTCGTAGTCGGTCGGCGGATCGCCGCGGTCGCCGCCGCCCACCGGCGTGCCGCGCTGCCACTGCCCGGCCGTCGCCGTGCTCGTCACCGTCCAGCCAAGGTTCGTCTGGAAATTGTCATCCATCACCTCCGTAACCTCCGTCATCGGAATCGCGGAGAGCGGATTGGCCATGCTCGCTTCTTCATAGGTCGTGCCGTCGCTCAGCCGGGCGCTGAAGTAGAACTCGACCGTGCTGCCGCACTCGGCCGGCGGGAGCATCGCCGTGAACGTATCCCCGGCCGCCGGCGCCATCACCTGGTGCTCCCACGCGCCGCCGTCGGTCCGGTAGTGCAGCCGCTGGCTCCCGGTCATCATCTCGCCGCCGTAGACGCCCGCGATCACCACCGGGAAACCGGTCGAGTCGGTCGGGGTGATTGTCGACGGCACACCGTCCGGGAATGAGAACGCGAGTCCCGGCAGGGGCACGGCGACATTCACCGCTGTCCACGCCCGCGCGGCCCGCTGCGACCACAGGCCGCTGGGATCGAGATCATCGGCCGCATCCAGGGTCGCAATGGCCGCCTCGTGGTAGGTCGTCTGGCTGTTCCAGTAGTAGGCGTTGGCCCGGTAGGCCACCCTGATCGCGTTGTGCACGCCGATGCCGGTGACCGTCACGCCGTTGTGCGTCCCGCCGTCCGACAGCAGGAAGAACCACTTGTTGCCGACGCCGCTGTTGGTGTGCACGCCGCAGTAGTCGTTCCAGGAGCTCGGCGTGCAGTTGACTACGTCAACCCAATACGGGTCGCCGGTGCCGTAGGTGTCCGGATCCCCGAACTCGTGCGGGTTGTCCATCGACCGGAACGCCACGCCCGTGGTCCGGCCGTTCTCGCCCATATCCCAGTCGGGGACGTCCAGCGTGTCGTAGTAGAACTCGAACGCCGCCCCGATCATGTCCGAAAACGATTCGTTGAGCGCCCCCGGCTCCTTCTGGTACACGAGGTTCGATTCATACTCGGTCACCGCGTGCCCCCACTCGTGGGCGATCACGTCGGGACAGCCGGCCAGCGAGCGCCACCCGGTCGACCAGCTCCAGACCACGATCCGCGAGCCGTCCCAGTACGCGTTGTCGTTGCCGTCGCCGCTGTAGTTGACGATCGTGAGCATGCTCGCCCCGGCGTTGTTGTAGCCGTTGCGCCCGAAATGGGCCAGCAGGTAGTCGTACATCAGCGCCGTGTACACCTGCCCGTCCACCGCCGGCCGCTGCGTCGCCGCCACATCCCAGTAGTTGTCGGCGTCCGTGGCGATCGACCCCGGAAGCGTGGAGCCGGCGATGTTCGTTTGAATATAGTTCCCCGCCGGCATCTGCCCGTCGTGCCCGTGCGGGTTGTTGGCCGCCTGCCGTGTGTAGTCCTTCATCTGGTAGGTCGAGCCGGTGTAGTCGACGTCGATATGGTCGCGGGCCGCGCCCATCACGCCGATCCCGGTTCCGATCGCGTCGCTGTTCATGATCCGGTTAGCCTTGTAGATCACCGCGCCGGACCGGGCGTCGATGAAGTACTCCCACCGCCCCATCGGCGTGTCGGAGTAGAGGAACAGCCGCCATGCGAGGTGCGTCGTCCCCTCCCAGGGGAACACCACCAGCTGCGGCTCGGCCGGCGTGCCTTGGCCGAAGAACGATGCGAGGTCGGTTTCCGCCAGCCGCACCGCCTCGGCCGCGGCCAGCTGCGGCGTGACCTCCAGAGAGATCCCGGGTACAAACGTCCCGTTGACCCCCCGGAGCTGATCCTGCGCCGTGAAATGCACGACCAGGTCGCCGCCGATCACCGGCAGCCCCCGGTACCGCTGCGTCATGCGTAGGTGCCGCATCCCCAGGTCATCCGTCACCAGCCGCTCGACCGCCAGCTCCGCGCGGGGATCGGTCATGCGGTACGATGCTTTGTATTCCTCAAAGAAGCTGTAGGCCGACGCGGCTTCGTTCCCGCGCGCCACCTTCTGCGCAAAAGTACCAGAAACATAAAGCGGAACCCCGTCCTCAGACTCCAGGTACCTGGTCACATTGGGGTCGAGGCGAAGCCGGTTGGATCCGGCCGGTCCCTCCTCGTCATTCGCTGCGAAGACAGCCCCGGCCACCAACAGGCAGAGCGTTACCGTTAGCACGAGCGCTTTCATTGATCCTCCAATTGCGGGCATATAGACGGTTCGTATGCTTCATCCGGAATGGCCAATTTCGCACATGTCAATCAGGCAAGGCCAAAAAACGCGGAGACTCGTCGGCGGACTAATCTCTATGTGGCACAAATCAAGATAACATATTACGGGGGGAGGTCAACCAAAGAATCGCCCGCCCACAGACTTCCGCGCGCCCGTCCCGTTCTACCGGATCGCCCGCCGCAGCCGCGTCGCCGCCACCACCGCAAGGTAGCTTCCCCCGGCCGCCATGATGATCATGGCTCCGGCCGGGAGATTCGGCCCGAAACTCGCCGCCAGCCCCGCGACCGTGAACAAAATTGACAGCCCGATCGATGCGGCCATGATCCGCCCCAGCGTCCGGGCGAAATACCCCGCCACCGCCACCGGCAGCGTGAGCAGCGCGATCACGAGCACGATCCCCACGACCGTCACCAGGATCACCACCGTCAGCGCCGTCAGCCCCAGCAGCAGCAGGTAGTAGGCCTCGACATTCAGGCCGCGGACGCGGGCGAATTCTTCGTCGAAACAGACAGCCTGCAACTGGTTGAAAAACAGCAGGGTCACGGCCATCACGCCAAGATCCAGCCCCCCGATGAGCCACAAATCAACCGGGCCGACCATCAGAATGTTGCCGAATAGGTAACTCATCAGGTCCTCATTGTAGCCGGGCGTCGCCGCAATGAAAAGGATCCCCACCGCCATCCCGATCGCCCAGATCGCCCCGATCACCGTGTCCTCCCGCTCGCGCGCTTTCAGGCTCACCACTCCGATCGTCAGGGCCGCCGCCAAGGCCGCCGCCACCGCCCCGTAGAGCGGCTTGACCGGCCAGCCGTGGACCAGCTCCAGCCACCGCGCCACCCCCATGCCTCCCAGCACGCTGTGCGCGATCCCGCCCGCGATATAGGTGATCCGTCGCGCCACCACGAACGACCCCACCATCCCGCACGCCACGCTCGCCAGGATCCCGGTGAGGAGAGCGTTCAGCACGAACGTATACTGCGTCACCGCGTGGAAAAAATCCAGCATCAGGCGGCGCCCTCCCCGGACCCCTGTTCGACGTCGTGCCGCACCACGCGGAACTCCGTGCCGTACAGCTCCCGCATGAACCCGCTGTCGAGCGTGGCGGTCGGGTGCGTGTGCACGCGCCGCTTCACGCACACGACGCGCTTGACCGACCCGGCCACAAACGCCGGGTCGTGCGACACCATGATGATCGTGAGGCGGTTGTTCAGCTCCTGCAGGAGCCGGGTGAGCTCGTTTTCTCCCCGGATGTCGAGGTTCGCCATCGGCTCGTCGAGCAGGAGCAGTTCGGGTTCGGCCGCGAGCGCGCGGGCGATCAGGAGCCGCCGCTGCTGCCCCCCCGAGAGCTCCGCGAGGTTGCGGTTGCGCATGTCCGCGAGCCCGACCTGGTCGAGCGCCCGAAGCGCCGCCTTGCGGTCGGCCCGGCGGTACCGCCCGATCCAGCGCCGCGGTCCCAGCCGCCCCATGAGGGCCACCTCGAAAACCGTCACCGGAAATTTCGGATCCAACCGCGCGTGCTGGGGCATGTACCCGATCCGGTGCCGCGCCTCCTCCGGCGGCGCCCCGAACACCCGCACCGTCCCGCGTCGCGGCTGCAGCAGCCCCAGAATCAGCTTCACCAGCGTCGTCTTTCCGCCCCCGTTCGGCCCCACGATCCAGACATACTCCCGCTCCCCGATCGCGAAACTGGCCTCTTCGACCGCCGGCTCGCTATCGTAGCCGAACGTCACCTGCTCCAGCACCACCGCCGCCCGCTCCGCCATGGTCACTTCACCTCCGGGGCCGTCCCGGCCGCAATCCGCCGGGCCATGTCGACCAGGTTGGGGAGGTAGTCGCGCGCGAGCGGATCGATCGTCACCAGCTCCGCCCCCACCGCGTGCGCCACCGCCGCCGCCGTCTTCCTGGCAAACTGCGGCTGGACGAACAGCGCCCGCACGCTGTCGGCGCGCGCCGCGTCGATCAGGTCCGCGAGATCCCGGGCCGCCGGCTCCTTCCCCTCCCGCTCAATCGCCGTCTGCCGCAGGCCGTAGCGGTCGAGGAAGTAGCCGTAGGAGGGATGAAACACGTACACGGCCCGGCCGGCGCAGGGCGCGAGGATTTCGCCGATGAGCGCGTGCACGGAGTCGAGATCGTGCTCGAACGCGGCCAGCCGCGCCCCGTAGTCCTCGCGGCGCCCCGGATCGAGGCGGCCCAGAGCCTCGGCGATTGTCCGCGCCTGCGTCTTCGCCGCCACCGGGTCCAGCCAGATGTGCGGATCGGGCGTCTTGCCATGCGCCGCTTCCTCCTCGTCCCCCTCCTCGTGGCTGTGCCCCTCGATCGACCGCAGCGCCACCCCGGCGCGCGTGTCGATTATTCGGTCCGCCCCCACAATTTCCGCCAGCCGTCCGATCCACCGGTTCTCGATCGGCATCCCCGCCCGGAAATACACGTCGGCCGCCTCCAGGCGCGCCATCTGCCGGGGCGTCGGCTCGTAGGTGTGCGGCGACTGACCCGGCGGCACGAGCACATCGACCGCCACGCAATCGCCGCCGACCCGCTCGACAAAGTACGCCTGCGGCGCCACCGTGACAAACGCCTGGATCGTACCCCCCGGGGCTTTGGCCCCGCTCCCGCACCCCGCGGGCGCCAGCCCGATCGCCACCGCGGCGCCCACCGCCCCGATCCCCCTGCCGGTCCACTTGATCAGTCTATTCTCTATCATCGTCAACCTGTTCCCAAGTATGCGGCCTCCGGCCGCCGCCGTCTATTTCCCTCGGCGCGTCCTCCCCCGCCGCCCAGCCTTCACCGCCCCGGCCGCCGGTTTCCGGCCCGCCGGCTTACGGCCTGGCCTCTGACCCGCCTCGTGTTCGCACACCAGGTAGAGCTCGTGGCAGTCGTCGCATTCGGTGACCGCGTGGTCATGCGCGAACCGATCCCAGTGGCGCTGCTGCGATGCCGAAAGAATCCCCGTCCCCTGGCACAGCGGGCAGGTTGCCCGAAGCGCGGACAGTACCGCCGTACGGATAAAGGCTGATCGATTGGGGACTTTCCGGAGTTCCTCCAGCAGCGCCCCGTCGACCTTGAACGTCACGATTTCCGATTTCTTTCTCATCGCGCCGACCGGACCATCCCGGTCCGGCGAAATCCTCCTGCCGGTCGGAGCCCATGTTAATACAAAGTAATACCCCGCGTCAAGCGCTTTTCCGCCCCCGTCGGATCAACGGCCGGAGCCGATTCTTTTGGTTCCGGCGCCCGGCCTCGCCCTCGACCCGCCTGGGCCGGAGGCGCGCCTGGCGCGGCGGATCATCCCGGATACGAGACTTTTTCGGTCGTCTTAGGCTTGCCCTGCCTGTTCGCCGTCAAAAATGCGCCTCTCATGTCCACAAATAGCTTGCCTAACGGGGGGCGACAAGATATACTAGGGCAACCTATCCGGACAACCCACATCATAGTGAGACACCACCGGCGTTCGGCCGTTCTGTGCGCAGAACGTGAGCAGGGATAACTGTACATCTTTCCCAGGAGAAGGCGTCATGAAGAGACCACGGTTCGTGTCAAAAAGGGGGGTCGGCCGGCGCACGGTGCAGAGGGATCGTTTGGTTTTTCGGGCGATGATCGTCGCCGCGTCCTTGGTCGCGGTCTTGCTGGTGGCCGCCGACGGCTGGAGTGCGTGCACGCAGCCGCCGCCGAAAATGGGGCTGTGGTTGCCGTTTGACGAAGCCTCCGGGACCGCGGCGCACAATGTGCGCGGTCTCGACGGCGCCCTCGTCGGCGGCCCGTCCTGGATCACGGGCAAGGTCGACAACGCATTGTTCTTCGACGGCGGCAACCAGCACGTCGCCGTTCCCCATTACTGGACGAATCCGTTCAGCGCGGCCCGCGGCCGCGGCATCGACATCCGTGAGAATGACTTCTCGATCGACGCCTGGATTCAGCGCGAGGGGCTGGCCGGCATTCGCACCATCATCGACAAGCGCCAGGACATCGGCGGGTACCTCAGCGGGTACAGCTTCTTCCTGCTGGATGGTCGGCTCGCCCTCCAGCTCGCCTGCGGCGCCGCCGGCTACAACAACTGGGCTGTGCCGGCGGGGAACGCGATTCCCGTCTCCGGCACGTGGCACCATGTCGCCGTGACGGTCGACCGCGACAGCCCGACCGGGCTCGTGTTCTACCTTGATGGCGCGCCGGTCACGACCCTCAACCCCTCCGGCTACCAGGGCACGCTTCACAATACCTCGGAGCTCTGGGTCGGCGACCGGATTGTTTCGCCGCAGGGCGGCGCCTGCTTCGCGGGGGGTATCGATGAATTGGAGATCTTTCCGCGCGTTTTAAGTGCAGCGGAGATTCAGAAAATCTATGCGGCCGGGGCCGATGGGAAGTGCAAGGTGACCCTGGGCGCAGAAGTGTATGACGGCCCGTCGCCGACAGGATGGGCCAAATTAACCGGTCTGATTATCAATTCCGGCATCGAGCCGCTCACGGACGACTATTCATTCGCAGGAGTGCCGGACACATTTCCAATTGAGTTCACGCCGGCTTCGGGCAGCGTGACGGTGCCGGCTCGGGAAGTCACCATGATTGGATCTGAGGCCATAGTGGATACTCAGGACATTCAGCATTGCTGGCCGTACCAGATGTTCTTTAACGGCTTCGCCCCCGACGGCGACACCCTATGCATCGACTCCATGTGGTGCGCAGGATTCGAAAAGGGCTTCTTTGCCGCAGTGACCGATTGTGTCGATAATCTGGGTTCGCTGAAGATATTCAACGCCGGCTTTCCAGACACGTTCCCAATAGATTTTAGGATTGCAGCCGCAATCGATTACTCGTACCAAGGTGACACACTTATGATCGACAGCATGGGGTACGCCCCCTGCGTGAGTCTGAACGGGCTCAACCCCGGACAGCCTGTTTACGGCAACGCCAACGTCCTGCCCGGCGACAGCGTGACCATTACTCTGACCGCCAAGTTCGTCGACTACGCCTTGCTTGACCCGTACATGATTTTGCTCCAAGTCTACCGGAGCAGCCAGTGGCAGACGTTGGCGTCAATGTATTTCGTCAACGTGCTCACGCCCCCGAGCTGCTGCGTCGCGCGCGGCGATCTCACAGGGGACGGCAGCCTGAAGGTGTCCGACCTGACTTTCCTCGTGAACTTCCTCTTCCGGGGCGGTCCATCGCCCAACTGCCCGGATCATGGCGATGTCAACAATGACGGCGGCATAAAGGTCTCCGACCTGACCTATCTGGTGAACTTTTTGTTCCGCAGCGGACCCCCGCCGCCGCCGTGCGACTGACCGCGGCATGCCGTGGAGCAGAGCACGGGGGCAAGCGACAACCTCTGCGATTTTCATTCGCATCGTACGGCGGGAGCCCGCAGGCTCCCGCCGCCTCATGCAGCTCCAGTCCCCGTGAATCTTGAGCCCGCAAGGCGGCGCGCGACGAGGCCGTCCGACCACCGCTCACGTGACCCGTCCCCCAGTGGTTGGCCCTTCTCTAGGTCAGGATCCTTGTGGTCCTGACATTCTTACTATCGATGTGAGCGGTCCCGTCAGGACCATAAAGGTCCTGACCTACAAAACTACGCGCCGGCTCGGTGCCCGCCTGCGCAGACGGTCGCGCACAGTCTGTGGTTGACGCGGGGCGATCCCCGCCGTATCTTCGTCGATCAGATCTTCAACCGGATGCGCGAGAAATGATATCGGTCGAACACCTGCACAAGCGATTCGGAGACATCGCGGCCGTCAGCGACGTCTCATTCGACATCGCCGCCGGCGAGACCTTCGGCCTGCTCGGGCCGAACGGTGCCGGCAAGACCACCACGATCAGCATGATGGTCGGTGTGCTGGCGCCGGATTCCGGGCGGGTGCGTCTGGACGGGATCGATGATCCGACGCGGCCGGCGCTGCGCCGAAAGATCGGCAACGCCCCGCAGGCGCTCGCGCTCTACGGCGACCTCACCGCGGCCGAGAACCTGGCGTTTTTCGGCCGCCTCTACGGCCTCTCCCGGGCCCGGCTCGCCGCGCGGGTCGCGTGGGCGCTCGAGCTCGCCGGTTTGACGGACCGCCGCAGCCACCTGGTGAAGACGTTTTCCGGCGGCATGATGCGCCGCCTCAATCTCGCCTGCGCCGTCGTGCACGATCCGCCGCTCCTGCTTTTGGACGAGCCCACGGTCGGGGTCGACCCGCAATCGCGCAACCAGATCTTCGACACCATCGAGGCCCTCGGGCGCGAGGGACGCACCATCCTCTATACGACACACTACATGGAGGAGGCCCAGCGGCTGTGCGACCGCGTCGCCATACTCGATCACGGGCGTATTCTCGCGCTCGACACGGTCGACCGGCTGATCCACAAGCACGGCGGGAAGTCGGTCATCGAGGCCGAACTCGAACGCCCGCCGGATCCGGGGCAACCGCTGCCCGGCGACCTCACCGGCACCTCCCTGCGGCTGGAGACCGAGCGGCCGCTCGAAGAGATCGCGGCGCTGGCGGACGCGGGCGTGCGCTTTCTCCGCCTCGAGATTCACCGCGCCGACCTCGAAACGGTGTTCCTCAATCTCACGGGACGGAGGCTGCGCAACTGATGAAGACGCTTTTGACTCTGGCCCGCAAGGATCTCCGCCTGCTCTGGCGCGACCGCTTCGGCCTCTTCTGGGTGATCGTGTTTCCCCTGCTCATGGCGCTCTTTTTCGGTTCCATTTTCAGCACCGGCGGGGCGCGCGCGGGCAGCATGAAAATCGCCGCGGTCGACGAACTGCGGACCGAGCAGAGCCGGCAGATGATCGGCAAGCTCTCCGCCAAGCCCGTGCTCGCCGTCACCCCGCTGCCGCTCGATTCGGCGCGCCTGCTCGTGCAGAAGGGGAAGCTCACGGCGTACGTGCTCCTGAAGCGGGACTCGCTTGCGACCGGCGAGGGCAACCCCTTCGCCATGCCGCCGATCGAGATCGGTCTGGATCCGTCGCGCAAGGCCGAGGCCGGCTACCTGCAGGGGATGGTGACCGAGGCCTGGTTTTCGCTCATGCAGGACCGCCTGGCTGACCCGGCCGTCGCGAAAACCTGGGTCAACGAGGGCCTGGCGGGATTGCGCGCCGACACCGCCCTGCCCCCCGACCAGCGCGGCGTGCTGACCCGGCTGCTTGCGAGTTTCGACGACTATCTCACGACCTTCGATTCCGCCGAGGTGAGCCAATCCTCCCCGTTCGGGAAAACCGCCATCACGGTGGTGGAGGTGGCGGTGGAACGGGAGGGGCCGCGGTCACCGTTTGAGATCACGTTCCCCCAGGCGCTCACCTGGGCGCTGCTCGGGTGCGCGCTGACATTCGCGCAGTCCATCGTCAGCGAGCGGCAGCGCGGCACCTATCTGCGGTTGCGGCTCGCCCCGATCACGCGCGGACAAATTCTCGCGGGGAAAGGGCTGGCGTGTTTCGTCACCTCCGGCGCGGTCTCGGTGGCGCTGCTGGCGGTGGGAGTGCTCATCTTCGGCGTCCGCGTGGCGTTCCCGCTCGGCATGGCGATCGCCCTGGCGGCCGCGGGATGCTGCTTTGTCGGGCTCATGATGCTCATCTCCGTCCTCGGCCGCACGGAGCAGGCGGTCAGCGGGGCCGGCTGGGCGATCATGCTTGTTATGGCCATGGCGGGCGGCTCGATGGTCCCCCTCATGGTCATGCCGTCGTGGATGCTCACCGTGAGCAACTTCAGCGTCGTCAAATGGGCGATCTACGCGTACGAGGGAGCGATCTGGCGCGGGTTCACGCTCGGACAGATGCTCGTGCCGGCGGGCATTCTCACCGCGATCGGCGCGATCGCGTTCGCCCTCGGCGTCGCCATTCTGGCGCGCACTGACCGCTGATTCCGCCTAACCGCAAAAAAAGGACTCCTGCAGCAGGGCCGCAGGAGTCACAGCTTGTGCGCGGGTCGATCCGCTACTTGACGATCTTGAAGCAGTAGGGCCCGCCGAAGTCGGGCTCGTTCTCGACCTGATCCTCCAAAGACCAGAGCCAGTAGCCGCCGGGCGGGAAAAACGACTGGTCGAGGCAGACCGTCTTGCCGACCATCGACGCCGGAATGGGGCCGATCGTGATCGTCGCCGGCACGTCGCTCCAGCCGTCCGGCAAGCCGTCTTTCAGAATCCGGAAGCCGCCGAAACCGACGGTGTCGGCGCCCGAACCGCTGATGCCGAAAGTTGTGATGAACATGCCGCCGTCCATCAACCCCTTGGGCATCAGTCCGGTCGTGTCGGCCACGGTCGTCCCCCACGTCGCCCCGTCGGGCGAGTAGACGCGGAAACCGTTGGCGAATCCGGCGACCGGCAGGCCGGTCTTGTTCGTGAAGCGCAGGTGGAAAGTGATCTTCTTGCCTGCCTGGATCTGCCCATCCGCAACCAAGCCGTCGATCTTGTCGATGCTGATGCTGCCGCCGCCCACGGCGCGGTGGTCGAACGGGTTCTTCGACACCTTGCCGGCGGCCGTCTTTTCGGCCATGAGGGCGGGCGGTGCGAGGAGCATGCCGCAGAGGGTCAGAACAACGGTGAGTTTTCTGTGCATGTAAACTCTCTCACTTGATGAGTAACGTTCGCACGTATCGTGCTGCCATGATCCTTAACTTACAACGCCGGCGGCCCGATGTCAATGGCCCGGCCGTTTCCTTATACAGGCCAGGGACCGCGAATCGCCGGAAACTTTTTGCGGCGGCTCTCCGGCTGCATGCCGTGTCGGCAGCGGCCCGCCCCGGCGGCCGGCGGCGCCGCGGGCCCCTGCAAAGTCCCCATTGTGGCTCAGGTCGATCCGATCTTCGTCATCTTAATCGTCCCATATGCTGTCGGCATTGTCCCGGTTGGACTGCACCCGTCGCGCCGCCGCAAATCGCCGACCGGCGATTTCGCCCCGGCCAACCGGGACCGGGGGCCGCCGACGTCGGCTCCTGCCCTCGCCTCGCCGGCAGCGCGGATTGCAGGCCTGCCGGCGGCTTCGGGAAAGAAAGCCTGTTCCGACCCGGCGCGTGCGCCGCGGCCGTCCGCCGCCGAACAAAACGATGCGCGGCGGGCAGACCGCCCGCCGCGCGCGAATCTCTTCACCGGCGCCGCCGCAGGCTCACGGCGACGAGAGGATGAGGGCGACGTTTTCGGCCGTGCCGATATCGATCTCTCCCACCGTCACAAACCGGCCGGCGCCCCAGGCCACACCGTGCAATTCACCGGCGAAACCTGCGGCCCCCACACTCCAGGTCACGGCATCGGCGGAGTAGAGCGTCACGATGACATCCTCGGCGGCCGCTCCGGCATTGCGCGAGCCCGCGGCGACCCAGCGCGCGCCGCTGAAGGCGAGGTTGTTGATCGCGTACACGGCCGTGTCCCCCGGCCGCGCCTCGAATACGTTCCACGCCGACCCGGTCGTCGAGGTCAGGATGCGGCCGTTGCTGCTGGCCGCGACAAACTGGCCGTTGCCGAAGGCGACGGCGGTCAGGTTGAGCGGCGTGGCGGCGTCGACCGTATCGGCCGTCCACACGTTGCCGTCCGTCGAAGTCAGCACGACCGACGCCGTGCCGACCGCCACAAACAGGCCGTTCGCCCAGGTAACGCCGTGGAGCGGGTTCGTCACCGGGACATCGGCGGCGACCTGCCAAAGGGCCGCAGGATCCTCCGACCAGATTATCCGCCCCTGGTCGCCCACGGCCACGAACCGGCTGCCCGAAGCCGCCACCGAGTTGAGCTGCAGCTGCTCGCCGGCCGGCGGAACCGGCCGCTCCCAGTGCACGCCGTCCGTGGTGACCGCAATCACGCCGGCCGCCCCCACCGCGACAAACGTCGTACTGTCAGTCGCCACCGCGCCCAAGGGCTCGGTGGTCCCGGAAGGCCACAGCGTCCAGCGCGCAGCATCCCGGCTGACCAGCGCCGCCCCTCCGGCGCCGACCGCCACGTAGAGAGACTCGTTGGCCGCCACCGCAGAGAGGATCGCGTTCGGGCCGGAGGGCACAGCAGTCCACTCATGTCCGTCCACGGAACGGAGAATCGTTCCGGCGACCCCGACAGCCAGCGTCTGCGCGCCGTCCCAGTACAACCCGCGGATGTCATCATCCAGCGTCGCGATCAGTTCCCATCGGGCGGCATCGGCCGAAGTCAGAATTATCCCGTTTTCGCCGGCGGCGACGAACCGGTCGCCCACCCACTCAATGGCATACAAGTAAGCATTCAGTCCCGACACGCGGACCGCCCAGGTGGTGTCGTTGACAGCTTTGAGAATAGTGCCGTACTGGCCGACCGCCAGCATCCCCGAATCGCTGACCGCCGCGTCGTACAGGACGTACGGCGGCCGGGCGAGAACGTCGGCCGCGGTGAGCGAGTCCAGTCCGTCCAGCTCCGGCGGATCGAGCCGCAGGATGATTTTCTCCCCCACGGCGAGGAAGCGCGAACCCATCCACCGCACGCCGAGGAGGGTGTTGGCGACCGCGCTCGAATAGATCTCCCAGGTGAGGCCGTCGGCCGAGGCCGCCACCAGCCCCCCCTGCCCCACGGCCACGAACGCCTCGCCGGACCAGGCAACATCGAAGAAGAACCTGGCGGTGAACGTCGACTCGGCCGTTGTCCATGTGAGACCGTCGGTCGAGGTGACGATCCGTCCCTGGCCGCCGACCGCCACGAAGCGCTGCCCGTTGGAGGCGATACCGTACAGGTCTATGGTCAGGTCGGTCGGCTGCGTCGTCCACAACTGGCCGTCGGTCGAGGTCAACACAGTCCCGGCGCCGCCGACCGCCACCCACAGCGTGTCCCCTTTGGCCATGTCGAAGAGGGGCCGTTCGGTGCCGGTGGATCGAATTGTCCAATGCACACCGGGCGCCACGAACCCCGAGTTGGTCGACCCGTCATCGTCACCGCACGATGCCATGGTGAGAGTAATGAGGAGAGCCGCCGCCAGGCAGACGGCGCATCGCGGTATGGGCATCAAATCCTCCTTGTCCTGTGCCTTATACGGCAGGCCGGCCAGCGCGCGCCGCCGGCCGATCGCCGGCGACAATATAGACCTTTCCGCAAAGGGGGACAAACAAAATCGCGGCGTCGGAACCGTCCCGCTCGGCGCCCTGCGACCGCCGCCGGACTCCCCCCACCGCCCAAATGCCCTTGGCCCTGCCGGCCGAAATTCCGGCGCGGCAGGGAATCGCCTAGTCGGAGCGCAACGCCTCGAGAGCGTCGGCCCGGCTGTCGAAATGCTCGAACACGGTCGCCAGCCGCGACACCGCCAGAAGCGACCGGACGCGCTCGATATTGGTGAGCGCCAGTCGCCCGCCCGAGCCCTGGACCAGCCGCAACGCGGCGATCAACATCCCAAGGCCGCGGCTGTTGGTCCATTCCACCCCCGCCATGTCGATGAGAATCCGGTTGCGGTTGATGTTCACGTACTCGTTCACCCGTCCCTGGAAAAGCGTGGAATCGCGGCCGCCCATGATTTTCCCCGACAACTCGAAGACGGCGATCCGGCCGTCCAAATGGTCTCTAAATCTCATCGTAAACTCTCCTGAGTGCAGCCTCTCGTTCCGGGCGCCGCGGCCAATGTGGGGCGGCGCCGGTCTCCGCCCGAGGTGATCTTTCGCAGATGTACCATTCATACGGGAGTTTCCGGAGCAGGTTGCGCGGGGACCGACAAAAAGAATCGCGGACGCCGTGCGGGCATGACCGGCCGGCAAAAAAAAACGGCGGGGGTTCGGCCCCGCCGTCGCTTGCCGCCGGTTTGCCGGCCGGCTCATTTCACTCTCGTGTACTTGGCCTGGCCGCTGGCGTACCAGCTCTTGCCGCCGTCCAGCGAAGTCTCCATCAGCCAGTCGAAACCGGTCGGAGTCTCGTCGGACGCGGTGATCCGGGAGAGCATCTTCATCCCGTTCCACAAATCCTCGCCGGTCATCACCGTCTGCCCCTCCGTTCTCGGTCCCGTGTAGATCGTGGTGCGGCAGGTCATGTTGTCGGTCCAGGTCATCTGCCACTGGTTGGTCTCGCGATCCCACGTCTGGAGCCCCATCCCCCGGAACAGCATCGGCATCTCCGCCGACGGCGGAATCTCAAAGGTCATGAGCAGGGCCCCGCCGTCGAGCACCGTCTCGTAGTGGGCCGACCCTCTCGTTGCCACCCAGGGCGAGTCGGCCGCCATCCGCATCTTCATGTCCGCGGTCCAGTCGCCGACCAGCCAGGCGCACTCTTTCATCTCCTCGGGCGGCCCCATCGGGGGCATCCCTTGTTCCGACTGCGACGGAGCGTCCGACTGGGCCAGGACGAGCCCGGGGAGAACGGCCGCCGCGACGAGGCCGAGCACGAGCGTGCGTACGCGCATAAACTCCTCCGTGTGGTGTGGGTGCCATGTTTCGGGGCATTTTCTGAAATCCCGAACATGGAGAATATTCCTCCACAAGGATACATCAGGGGGAAGGACCGCGCAATCACATTTTTCGCCGCGGCGCCGCACGTAAGCACGTCCCCGCGACACCGCGATGGAACCGTCGCCAAAGACCATGCCGCCGATTGCTTTCCCCGGCGAGCGTGGGCAGACGGCGGCCGGCAGAAGGCGGGATGGAGCGGCAACTGCGGAGACTCTCGGCGGGCGGCGGCCCTACGTCCCCATGTCCCAGCTGGCCAGGTACTTGCGCTGTTCGGGGGTAAGCCGGTCGAGCGCGATGCCCATCGATTTCAGCTTCAGGGCCGCAATCTGCCGGTCGATCGCCTCGGGCACAGTGTAGACGCACCGGTCGAGCAGGGCGTGATTGTGTACCACATACTCGGCGGCCAGGGCCTGGTTGGCAAACGACATGTCCATCACCATCGCGGGGTGCCCCTCGGCCGCCGCCAGGTTGATCAGCCGCCCCTCGCCGAGCACATAAATGCGCCGCCGGTCGAGCACGTACTCGTCGACATTCGGCCGCACCCGGCGTTTCCTCCTGGCCGCCTTCGCGAGCGCCGCCAGGTCGAGCTCGACATTGAAGTGCCCCGAGTTGCACACGATCGCGCCGTCCTTCATCCGGCGAAAGTGCTCGAGCCGGATCACGTGCAGGTCGCCGGTCACGGTGATAAAGAGGTCCCCCTTGGGCGCCGCCTGCGCCATCGGCAGCACCGTGTAGCCGTCCATGGTCGCCTCGAGCGCCTTGAGCGCGTCGACCTCGGTCACAATCACCTGCGCGCCCATCCCCTTCGCCCGCATCGCCAGCCCCCGGCCGCACCAGCCGTAGCCGGCGATGACCACGGTGGACCCGGCGATGAGCATGTTGGTGGCGCGCAGGACGCCGTCGATCGTCGACTGGCCCGTACCGTAGCGGTTGTCGAAGAAGTGTTTGGTCCGGGAATCGTTGACCGCGATCACCGGGAACAGGAGCCGCTTCTCCTGGGCCATCGCCCGCAGCCGGATGACGCCGGTCGTGGTCTCCTCGGTCCCGGCGAGGATGTTGCCGATGAGTTCCTGGCGCTCGCTGTGAAGCGTCGACACCAGGTCCGCCCCGTCGTCCATCGTGATGTGCGGCCGGCCGTCGAGCGCCTGGTGAATGTGCCGGTAGTAGGTCTTGGTGTCCTCGCCGTGGATGGCGTAGACGGCGATGCCGAAATCTTTCACGAGCGAGGCCGCCGTGTCATCCTGGGTCGAAAGGGGGTTCGAGGCGCACAGGGCGACCGTCGCGCCGCCCGCCTGAAGCGTGCGCACGAGGTTCGCCGTCTCGGTCGTCACGTGCAGGCAGCAGGCCAGGCGGAGACCCTTCAGCGGCTGCTCCTTGCGGAACCGTTCCCGGATCAGCCGGAGCACCGGCATGCGCTGCTCGGCCCACTCGATGCGGTCGCGCCCCGGGCCGGCCAGCCTGGGATTATGAATGTCCGTCCGCTTGCCCATCGCTCACGCATCCTTCGCCAGGGCGGCCGCCATGTCCGTCCGCTCCCACGTGAACTCGCTCTCCTCGCGGCCGAAATGCCCGTAGGCCGCGGTGGCCGAATAGATCGGACGCAGCAGATTGAGCTTCTCGATGATTCCCCGGGGGGTGAGGTCGAAGTGCTTGCGGATCAGTTCGGCGATGCGCCGTTCCGGAATCTTCGCCGTCCCGTCGGCGAACACTGTCAGCGACACCGGCTCGGCGACGCCGATGGCGTAGGCCACCTGCAGCGTGCACTTCTCGGCGATCCCGGAGGCCACCACGTTCTTGGCGATGTAGCGGGCCATGTAGCTGGCCGAGCGGTCAACCTTCGTCGGATCCTTGCCCGAGAACGCTCCGCCGCCGTGCGCCGCCATGCCGCCGTAGGTGTCGACGATGATTTTCCGCCCGGTCATCCCCGTGTCGGAGCGCGGCCCGCCGATCACGAATCTGCCGGTCGGATTGACGTAGAACTTCGTCCGCGCGTCGATCATGTCGGCGGGAATGACGGGCGCGACGACGTTCTGGATTATTTCCGCGCGCGCCTGCTCGGTGATCTTCTTCCCCGTCGCGTCGAGAATCGACTCCCGGTGCTGGGTGGAGACGACGATCGCCTCGCACCGCCGGGGCCGGCCCTCTTCGTACTCGATCGTCACCTGGGCCTTGCCGTCGGGGCCGAGGTAGGGGAGGATCGCTTTTTTGCGCACCTCGGCGAGGCGGCGGCACAGCTTGTGCGCGAACTGGATTGGCATCGGCATGAGCTCCGCCGTCTCGCGGCTGGCGTAGCCGCACATGAGGCCCTGGTCGCCCGCCCCGCCCGTGTCGACGCCCTGCTTGATGTCCGGCGACTGCTGGCCGATGGCGTTGAGGATGGCGCAGGAATCATACGAGAACCCCAGCGTCGGATCGACATAGCCGATCCGTTTGACCACCCCGCGGACGAGTCTCTCGATGTCCACCCAGGCGTCGGTGGTGATCTCACCGCCGACAATCACCAGACCGACCGTCACGAACGTCTCGCAGGCGACCCGCCCGTGCGGGTCGCGGCGGAGCACCTCGTCGAGCACGCCGTCCGAAATCTGGTCGCACATTTTGTCGGGGTGGCCCTCGGTCACCGATTCCGATGTAAAGAGAAAATTGCCTCCGGGCATTCGTCAGTCTCCTTCACCTCAAGCCGGCTGTGCCTGCGCCGCCGCTGCGCTCACACGTCGCCGACCTGCGACTTGTCGCCGACATTCATGCGGCGCGGCGTTCCCTCGAGGAACACGTCGCGGCCGATCAGCGTGTGGTCGAGCACGGCATTCACTATCTGTGATCGTTCGCCGATAATGGCGTTGCTGACAACGGAACGTTCGATCCGCGCGGCCTCGCCGATCGATACGTTCGGACCGATAATGCTGTTGATGATGGTCGCGGTGGGAGCCGCGTAAACCGGCGGCACGAACACCGACCCGGCCGGCGCCGCGGGAGTCGCACGCTGCTTGAGGATCTCGCGGTTCGAAGAAATGAGCGTCTCCATCTTCCCGCAGTCGTACCAGCGCGCCACCTCGTAGGGCGCGAACCGCACGCCGGCCGCAATCATGGCGTGGAGGGCGTCGGTCAACTGAATCTCCCCGCCCGTCGTCTTACCCGTGCGCACCAGGTACTCCAGCTCCTTCCGCAGCTGTGCCGTATCGGAGAAGTAGTACAGCCCGATCAGCGCGAGGTTCGACCGGGGATCGGCCGGTTTCTCCTCGAGCCCGACAATCCGGCCGCCGTCAACCTCCGCGACGCCGAAGCGGTGCGGGTTGTCCACCGACCGCAGGCCCAAGACGTACTCGCCGGCCCCCAGGAACGCCCCGTAGTCGCACTCGACCACCGTGTCGCCGAGAATCACCAGCGTCGGACCGTCCGCCATCTCCCGCAGCGCGAGGTGCAGGGCATAGCCGAGGCCGAGCAGCTTCTCCTGGGCCGCGAAACGCGCCTTGATCCGGTAGTTCTCCCGGACGTAGTCGATGATCTGATCGCCGAGATGGCCGATGACAAACACCACTTCCTCGGGCTCCAGAGGCACCAGCGGCTCCAACACGTGCGCGAGCGCCGGCTTCCCGCCCACCGGGAGGAGGGCTTTGGGAAGGGTAAGGGTGTGCGGCTGCAGCCGGGTGCCGGCCCCGGCGACCGGAACTATGACGCGTATCCTCTTGCTCATGACAAACCTGCCCTATGGTAGATGCCGGCCAATCCTTCCGCAAGCACAATCTTGGAACCCCGGGGCGCTCCTCACAACGGCGGGTCCGGAGTCCCGCCCGACGCCCCCACCGGGACGCGGCAGAGCGTCGATCTGTCGCCGAGCGGAAGCGCCACCGTCCGCCCCTCGCGCATCTCGTGCAGACCGATCAGCACCGCCGAAACCGGATGGGGGAAGGTCCCCCGGTAGAGACCGACCGCGATGCGGCCGGGCGCCCACATCGAACTCGGCCGCACCGGCCGGAAATCGTACGGGAACCGCGGCTGCTGCTCCGCGCTCAGCACCGGATCGGGCGTCTCCAGCCGACAGGTGATATCCAGATCCGCCGATACCTTCGCGCGCGGGAGGAAGTACGCTTCCAGACAAAAGCTGTCCGCCGCCGCAGGGGTGAGGCGGACGGCGATGAGGTCGACGGCGGGTTGCCGGAAACTCGCCAGCGGCGGGTCGGCGGGACTCGGCCCCGCGCCGAGCGCGGCGCGCAGGGCGCGCTCGGCCGCCGTCGGCCCCGCCGCTTCCGCACGCCTCAGGCTGTCGAGCGTCGCCCGGTCAAACAGCGCGGCGGCGAGATACTGCTCCGCAAACCGGAATTGCCGGGCGCCGGCCAGCGCGAAACCGGTCAGAGCCTCGAGCTTCTCGGCCGCCCCGCCCCGACCCGGGGCCGCGAGACAAACCGGGTCCACCGCCCCGCGGCCGACCGCCTCCTGCCACGCGGCGAACAGCTCGGCGCGCTCGGACAGCAGGCTGTCTTTCGGCCGCGTCTGCGCGGCCAGCCGGTACAGGTCGGCCGCCGCGGCGTACTGGAGGAGCCCCTCCCGCACCAGTTGGTCCCCCCGCCAGGTCAGCCGGAGACCGAGCCGGTCAATCACCCCGGACCAGCCCGGGTCGCCCAAGAGCGCCGGGTGGGCCGTGTAGAGATCGGCGAACCGCTCTGTGGTCTCGTCGTAGCCGCGCAGCCGCCCCGCCTCGAGGTCGTCCAGGAGCGCCGTCGCCGGCGGCGGGAATTGGCCGGGATTGCGCGCCGTGTCGTACGCCGGTTTTGCGCCGTCGTACTCCCCGCTGCAGGCGAGGAAAATCACCGCCGCCGCGAGCACACCCGCGCCCGCCCGCGAAAACAAAGATTCTCTCGGTCTTGATCGCATAACCCGTGATATCAGAAGAGTGAAGTCAGCGTCCCGATCCAGTCCTCGAGGAGGAACTGGACCCGCCCGATCAGCAGCGACACGCGCCCCATGACGGTATAGCCGAAGTGCGCGCCGAAGCCGATCATGATAAACCAGATGCCGATCCGGGCCGCCACCCCGAGCGCGCCCGTGTGCTCCTTGGAAAAGTAGAAATAGATCAGCGTCGTGATCACACCCAGCAGCACGAGCAGGGTGAGCATGACCTCGTGGTCGACGCGGTACGCCTGAAATGAGATGTCGTAGGGGCCGGGGGCCCGGGTGGAGTCCGGACGGTAGACATAGCTGGCCGTGTACACGCCCCCGCCGCCCGCGGCGATCGTCACCCCCGGCGTCCGCGTGGTCGCGTTCACCACCAGCGCCTTCTGCGTCTTGTCGTCCGGGAGCCGCAGCTTCAGGGTGAACGCCACCCGCTCGACCGGCGGCTGCGCCGGGTCGCGAAACGTGGCGCTGATCACCACGCTGTCGGTCCCGGTCCGTGCGACCTCCGGCTTGCTCACCGTCACGCTGCCGGCCGTCGCCGGCGCTCCGGGCGCGGCGAGGCTGTCGGTGATCACGAGCCGGTCCGCCTGCTCCTCGTAGGCCGTCGAATCAACCAGAACCGCCTCGGTCTTGGGCAGCATGGTGTCCTGCACCTGCGGCAGCACGAGGCCGTGCAGTTGCGAGATCAGGAAAATCCCGGCCGTAACCGCCATCACAAACGCCAGCGGCGTCCGCGATATCCACGCCTTCTTGGACGAAAACCGGGCGAACATCAGCGCCCCGAGCAGACCCGGGATCACCAGCAGCCAGCGGCCGCCCAAAATCGGGTTCCACAACTGCTGGAGAATAACGGTGTGCCAGATCAGCCCCACGTAGTAGCCGGCCGACAGCCCGGCAAAAATGTGCTCGGCGAACCGGTAGATCGGGTTGTCCTTGTAGAGGAAGGAGAACAGCGCCAGCGTGAAGAAGGCGATGATCCAGATTTCGAAAACGTGCATCCCGCTCATCGCGCGCCCCTCCGGCGGCTCGCCCGGCCGGCGAAGAAGCCGACGTTGCCGACCACTACCAGCCCGATGATGACCAGGTGCACCAGCGACTGCGCGTCCATGCCGCGGTACGCCATGCCGGGGTGGCCCACGAGCATCTCGTACTCGGCCGCCCCCTTCATCCCGCCGAGCAACCCGACAAACTGCCCGGACGAGACGAAGGCGTAGTAGCGCGGGGCGCTCACCGCCGTCGTGCCGCACCCCATCGGCACCCCGAACTGAGCGTTGACGATCGAGGCCCAGTAGTCCGCGGTGGCGTTGTCCGCCACCTCAAAAATGAACGCCACGTCCCGGTAATTCTTCACCTTCCGCATGAGCGGCAGCGAATCGAGCGGCGTCCCGCTGTTGTCGGCGGGGAATATCCCCTTGATCGACTGGCCCATGCCGCGCAGAACGGCGACGTAGTCGGCCTTGTAGCCCAGGTTGACGAAATCGACGCCGTACACTTTCCCGTACAGCCGGGCCATCTCCCGCGTCACCGACTCCGCCATGGTCGGCCCGCCCAGTGGGATGTTGCTCAGGGTGACCACCTTGCAGTCCTTGCGGAACAGATGGTGCAGAGCCGTCCGCGTCATCGGCTCGCACTCCGCAATGGTCGAGGGGTAGTAGTCGAACACCAGCATCACTACGCTGCCGTTGGGCAGCTCCTCGACATAATTGTACAGCTGCTTGGCCTCGGGCGTGATGCTCACCGGGAACTTGGCCGGAAGGATGAACGGGATGATGACGGCGATGGCCACCAGGAGGTAGGTCCAGCGGCGGTCCAGTTTGTCGATTGCCTGCCACCACGCCATCGGCTCAGCCCTTCCCCATGTAGGTGCGTTCGATGCCGAGGATGATGCGCAGCGACATGGAGGCCGCCCCGAGCGCCGCGCCGATGAGAATGCCGCGCTGGACGGCCACGTTCACCCCGCGCATGACGTACGTGTTGAGCCATCCGGGGATGTCGCCGGGCAGCAGATTCAAAAACGCCTCCCCCATCGGCACCCGCCAGAGCATCACCACCACCGCCGTCAGCAGAAGGATCGTGGCCTCGATGTTGCGGGCGCGAAACGCCCGGTAGGCGGCCGAGGCGATGTAGAAGGCCAGCATTGCGAACATCGTCGCCATCATCGGCGAGTCGATATAGAGAAACAGCCAGTCGTAGACCGAGCCCTCGGCCCGCCCGAACAGCGGCGACCAGGAGGCCGGCAAGAGCGCCGGCAAAGCCATGACAAACACCGACACCAGCGTGCACAGACGATAGATCCACCCCGGGCGCCGGCGGGCCACCGCCGTCCAGTTCACCCGCACGATCGACACCACCCCCAGCAGCAGCGTGAATCCGCCGATGATCGACACCCACACGAGGAGCGTCTCCGACACCCGCCCGATCGGCGATGACTCGGCGAAGAAGAACGACACGACATAGAGCAGGCCGACCGCGAATGCCACGAAGATGGGGAAAGTCGTTCTCATAGGTGACCGCGGCGCCGAGGCCTACACGGAATCGAACCACCCGACAAATGTGTCGCCGAATCCGAGCGCGATCAGCACCGCGCCGACGACGATCACGATGATGATGATCAGCTTCACAAAATCCTGCCCCTTCAGGCCGCCGAGCATGACCGGCTCGTGCGACAGGTACGCCGAGGCCGCGTAGAGCTCCTCCCCCATCAGCGTGTAGTCGCACGCGGCCACGAAGAAAGGCAGCTGCGAGGCCTCCGCCGTGCCCGCAATCTGGATCGACCCGGCCGCGTTGCCGGTCTCCGCGAGGATGAGCGATTCGGCGAAAAACCCCCCCATGTAGATGTTGGTCGCCGGGTGCTCCCGGACCATGTACCCGTTCACGTTGGCGGTGAAGGCGAACTGCTCGCCCGCCACGTACCGCACCATGTCCCGGTCGTAGGCGTCGGGACGCCCCGCTTCCCGGTACGCCTGCTCCACCACCTCCTGCCCGGCCGCCAGCACCAGCGGGTAGCGAACGGGCACGTAGAGCGGCGTTTCGTACTGCGCCGTGATCTTGGCCACCCGGCCGAGGATAGAGATGCTCGCGATCGTCTGGATGTCGTCAAGCTCAAGGATCCCCGGGATGAACAGTACCGGCTTGCCCATCTCGGTCGCCCGGCCGACCGCCTCCTCCAGCGCGTCGAGACCGGCGATCTTCCGAAGAAACAGCGGTTTTCCCTGCCGCGCCCAGCGTGTGTAGAGGAGGATGGCGGTGGAGAAAAGTACGACGAAGATCAGCGCGTTGATCCGGTCGGCGCGAAACACGGAGGTGGAGGCGGCGCTCTCCTGGGCCGCCGCCGGCAGCCAATCGGCAAGAACGGCCGCGCCGATCAGCGCCGCCCCGCGCAGGGGAACCTGTAACCGCATTCGCCTCACGCCGGAATATACCGGTTCACCGGGGTTTGTCAACGAGAACGCTTCGGACCGGGACCGGGGAAGGCCCTGGAAACAAAAGCTGCGCTTGGCCCGGGACCGCGCCCCCCGCGCCCGGCGCCGCCGCCCCGACATCCCGCGTGACAACCCCCGAACCATTTCGTACATTGGGCGGCGAAACCGGGCCCCCAGCGGACGGATAACATGGAACCACAACGATGACTGTCCACGACAGTGCGCTCGAGGCGGTCTATGCCGCTCTCGACGACCTCGACCGCCGGCGTTCGGCCGACCAGCGCCTTCCCCGGCGGGCCGACGCCGCGCAAGGCGCCGGACGATGCGGACTATATCGATGGCTGTGAGAATCGAACCATACACCGACCGGCACACCTTTGAGGTGACGCAGTTCAACCGGCGCCTTCGCCACGGAGGCGTGCGCTCCCAATTCCCCGAAAATCCGGTCCCGGCCTGGCTACCCCCGCGCGCCGGTTCCGACCTCCGCCAGGAATGCTACGTTGCCGTTGACGACGGCGGCGCAGTCCGCGGCGGGTATATCCTCAAACACCAGCCGTTCCGGGCCGGCGGCGAGGTCGTGGCGGTCGGCAATTACCAGTTGCCGCTCTCGGAGGGGATGATCGACCGCACCTACGCAGCGGTGGGCCCGCAGCTGCTGGCGGATGCCCTCCGGCGCCGGCCGGTGCTCTACGCGCTCGGCCTGGGCGGGTTCGACCGCCCGCTGCCGCAGATGCTCGCCGCGACCGGCTGGCAGCTCAAAGCGGTGCCGTTCCATTTCCGCGTCTGCCACCCTCAGTCGTTCCTGCGGAACCTGAGCCTCCTGCGCGAGCGCCCCGCCTGGCGTATCCTGAGCGATGTGGCGGCGGCCACCGGCGTCGGCTCGATCGGGATCCTCTCGCTGCAGGCCTCGCGGAGGAAGAAGCGTGCGCGCCTCGGCCGGACCGCCGCGGAGATTGTCCCCGCGTTCGATCACTGGACCAACGGGCTGTGGGAGAGCGGCGCGGGCCACTACTCCTTCGCCGCCGTCCGCCGCGCTCCGGAACTGAACCTGCTGTATCCGGCCGAAGACCGGCGCATCCACCGCCTGCAGGTCGCTCTCGACGGTGCTCCGGTCGGCTGGGCGGTCGTGCTCCACACCCTTATGAAAAACCACAACTACTTCGGCAACATGCACGTCGGCACGATCGCCGACTGCTTCGCCGCGCCCGAGCAGGCCGACGCCGTGATCGCCGCCGCCACCGACTACCTCGAGGAGCGCGATGTCGACCTGATCGTCTCCAACCAGATGCACCCGTGGTGGTGCTCGGCCCTCGCCAACGGCGGCTTCCTCTCCGGGCCGTCGAATTTCATCCTCGCCACCGCGCCGGCCCTCACCCGGCGCCTCGCCGCGGCCGATCCCGCATGGGAACGACTCCATATCAATCGGGGCGACGGCGACGGACCGATCGACCTGTAGCAGGGGACAGCGAAGGACCGCGAGTGGAGTGCTCGATTAATAGCCGAAGGGGTCAGGTGACCACTCTCCTGACCCCTTCACAGCCTGACTCTTAGCGGTACGGGGATTCGAACCCCGGTTTCATGGCTGAGAACCACACGTCCTAACCCCTAGACGATACCGCCAAAACTCAACGCGCAATGCTAAAAAAGCAACGGCTCAGAATATAGAAAATCTAAAACCCCTGTCAAGTGAAGTGACTCCATTGCCGGACAACGAATTACAAGAATCATCTCGTGTAATACCAAGGGGCCGAACTAATTAGTCAGCGGCGAAATTTGACAAGTTTTTTTGCCTATTTTCCACCCGCCACCGCATCACACACCAATCACACACTCGCTCAAATGGCAGCACCATGTGTCATTGTGGCAGACAACTATGAGCCAACTACAGGAATTCTCCACAGCAATGACCGGTCGCACAACTCAAGTCGTTAGATCATAACCGGATATTTGTCTCCCCATGACCGTTCATCCAACCGCGCGGGCACATCGTACTATGTGACTGGACCAGCGACGTCGCATTTGAGGTTGTTTCAACACCCCTCAATTCTATATTGAGGTAGTAAACTCTCATACCCGTGGAGGATTTGGATCATGCCGCCGAAGACCAAGCGGACCCGCAAACACACCGAACTGACCGCCCGGCAACTCGATTACTCCGTCAACTTCCGGCCCCAGGGAGTGAAGTCGTCCGATGATGTGAAGCCCGCGGTCGGCGTGATCGGGCAGGATCGTGCGATTGAAGCGATCCGCACCGGCCTGAACATGACCTCGCCGGGTTACAACATCTTCGTCACCGGCAGCGTCGGCACCGGCCGCACCGATGCGACTCTCCACCTCCTCGAGCAGTTCACGCGCGCGAAGGAGCCCAAGCTGCCCGATATCTGCTACGTCAACAACTTCAAGAATGAAGACTGTCCCCGGGTGCTCACTTTCCGCGCCGGGCAGGGCAGCCGGTTCCGCAAGGACATGAGCTACCTGATCCAGTCGCTGCGCAAGGTCGTCCCCAAGGTATTCATGTCCGAGGACTACAAGGACCGCCAGAGCCGCATCATCCGGGAGTACGAGAACCGCCAGAAGGAACTGATCCACGCGTTTGAGGAGCGCCTCAGCAACGTCGGCTTCGTCATGGTTCAGATCCAGTCGGGGCTGGGGACGCGCAACGAGATCCAGCCGCTGATCGAGGACAACCCGGTCTCGCTGGAGCAGCTCGAGCGCCAGGCGCGGGACGGGAAGTTCCCGCTGTCGCGGCTCGACCAGCTCCGCCGGACCTGGGACAGCCTCCGCCGCGAGTTCGACACGATCACGATCGAGGCCAAGAAACTGACCGGCAAGATGGAGGACGCGCTTGAGAAGCTCAACCACTCGATGGTCGCGCCGCTGATCGCCGACAAAGTGAGCCTGCTGAAGCGCCGCTACCCCGGGGCCAAGGTCGTGGAGTACCTCGACGAGGTGGCGGAGGCGCTCCAGTCGGACCTGGAGCGGTTCCGCGAGTCGCAGGCGCGGCGGGGCGAGGACGAGGCGCCCCCCTACCGCAAGCGAGAGCCGTTTGAGGAATTCTCCGTCAACCTCATCCTCGACAACGCCGGGGCCCGGCGGGTGCCGGTGGTCTTCGAAAAGTCCCCCTCCTACAAGAACCTCTTCGGCTCCCTCGAGCGCGTCGTCGACCGGTTCGGCTACTGGCGCACCGACTTCACCCGGATTTTCGGCGGCTCGCTCCTGCGCGCCGCCGGCGGCTACCTGGTGCTCGACGCCCTCGACGCCCTCGTCGAACCGGGCGTGTGGACCCACCTCAAGCGCTCCCTCCGCAACGGCGAGATCGAGATCGCCGCCTACGATCCGTTCTACATGATGGCCGGCTCGGGGATCAAGCCCGAGCCCATCCCGATCGACGTCAAAGTCGTCCTCATCGGCGAGCCCCGCGTCCACCAGCTCCTCTGGCATCTCGACGAGGATTTCAAGAAGATTTTCAAGATCAAGGCCGAGTTCGACACCGAGGTGACCGCCGACCGCAGCAATTTCAAACGGTATTTCGAGTTCCTGCGCAAGGTGGTCGACGAGGAGTCGCTCCCCCCCTTCGACCTCTCGGGCATGCAGGCCGTGGTGGAGTACGGCATGCGCCTCTCCGGACGGCGCGACAAGCTCTCGTCGCGCTTCTCCGCCATCTCCGACATTATCCGCGAGGCCGCCTACTGCGCCCGCCAGCGCGGGGCCGCCGCCGCCAACCGCGACGACGTCCACTGCGCGATCACGCTCAAACGCCGGCGGGTCAACCTGACCGAAGAGAAGATCCAGGAGATGTTCGACCAGAATGTGCTCATGGTGGACACCACCGGCGCCGCGGTCGGGCGGATCAACGGTCTGTCGGTCTACCACATCGGCGACTACTCGTTCGGCCGGCCCAGCCGCATCACCGCCAGCACCTCGCTCGGCCGCTCCGGCATCATCAACATCGAACGCGAGGCCGACCTCTCCGGGCCGATCCACAACAAGGGCGTGCTCGTCATGTCGGGCTACCTCCGCCAGCTCTTCGCACAGGACAAACCGCTCGCCGTCTCGGCCTCCATCACGTTCGAGCAGGCCTACAGCGGCGTGGACGGCGACAGCGCCTCCTCGGCCGAGGTGTACGCCATCCTCTCCTCGCTCGGCGGTTTGCCTATCCGCCAGGGGATCGCCGTCACCGGTTCCGTCAACCAGCAGGGGGAGATCCAGCCGATCGGCGGCGTGAATCAGAAAGTGGAAGGCTGGTTCGACGTGTGCGCCGCCCGCGGCCTCACCGGCGACCAGGGCGTCATCATCCCCCACCAGAATGTCAACGATCTTCTCATCCGGCCCGACGTGATCGCGGCGGTGAAAGCTCGGCGCTTCCACATCTGGCCGATCAGGACGATCGCCGAGGCGATCGAGATTCTCACCGGTCTCCCCGCCGGCAAGCGCGGGGCGAACGGCCGGTTCCCGAAAGGGACCGTGTTCGGCATCGTCGACGAGAAGTTGATGGAGATGGCGCTTACGCTCCAGAATTTCGGCCGCGACGACGAGTCCTCCAACCGTACCGACAGCGCCGGCAAGAAGAGGGCCGGCGGCGCGAAGGAGTCGCCGCGGAAGCGCGGGCGGCGCAGAGCGGCTCATCCCCGGCGGCGGACGTAGCGCGGGGGATCCGGCGGCGCCGCGCGCGCGGCGCCGCACCCGCAGGCCACTTTTTCCCTTGACAAAATTTGTGATTGCCCTTCTATTCAGGTGTCTGTCACACGCGCGACAGACACCGCTCGAAGCGCAATGCTAAAAGAGCAACAACGAAAACGCGGCCGGACCACGGCCGCGTTTTTCATTCCCGTCCGATCGGGACCGCTAGAAATCCGCACCCAGCGAGAGGTATGAGCGCGAGCGCGCCGACACCTCCGCGAAATCGGTCGACCAAGCCAGATCATAGCGGAGCACCACGAATCCGAGATTCGCCCGCATCCCGAATCCGAACCCCGCTTTCGGATCCGCCAGCCGACGGTGGCCGTTCTCGCTCGTGCCGAACTTGAAATCGCTGTCCGTCCACGCCGCGCCGAAGTCGGTGAAGATCACGCCCTGGATGTTCGTCAGCGCCAGCCCGAGCGGGAAACGCATGACGAAATAATCGATGAGCGGGAAGCGGAACTCCCAGTTGACCAGCCCGTAGCGGTTGCCCGAGAGCTCGTAGTACTCCACCCCCCGCAGCGGCGTCACCACGTCGAGGAAATACAGGTTCTCGACATCGTACACCTTCGCATCCACCGTCCGGTTCCCGATCCAGTTGGTCGTCCCCCCGAGGAAATACAGCTTGGGCGTCTTTCCGAACGACGCTCCGCCGGTCAGCCGCAGCGCCATCGAATAGGTCTTCCGGAAGTGCCAGTAGCGGCGGTAGTCGAAGCTCGCCGCCTGGAAGGCGATGTCGTTTGCATCGAAGAGATTGACGCCCGCCTCGACCGCCAGGCGCGCCCGCGTCCCGTTCACCGGACCGGTGATCCCCCACACGATGTTGTCGGCCACGTAGGCCAGCTCCCCGGTGGTCACTTTCGAATTGCGGTTCGGGCGCAGATCATACTGGTCGTGGTACTCCCGGTCGATGAAGATCTGCGCTCCCGAGAGCTGCATCCGGGCGAAGGTGGAAAACGGGTAGGTCGTGAACAGCTGGATCCCGTAGAACCGGTCCGAGAAGAGGTAGTCGTTGGCGTCGAGGTAGAAATTCTTGGTGTGGAAAACGCCGCCGCCGAAACTCGTGCGGTGGACGCTGTTGAAGTAGTACGCCTGAATGAACGACTGGTCGATCGTGTTCACCAGTTCGGTGGCGACATAGAACTGGTGGTTGCCGAGGTAGTCGGAGAAAATGAAATAGGTCTGACCGCGCAGACCGAAATAGGTGTCGTAGGCCACTCCCCCGCCGACATAATCGGGCGTGAATTTCACCTTGTACTTCTTCACCGCGTAGTCGCCGTCGGAGGCGGCCGCCGGCCGCTCATCGAACTTCTCCGGTTCCACCTGCCCCTCCCGCAGCGCCCGGATCGAGTCGGGCGACACCTCCTCGAGAACCGAATCGAGCGGGTCGCGGCGTCCCTCGCTGACGAACACGTACTCGCCGCCGTACACGCCGGTCTTCTTCACCACGCCGGCGCTGTCGGCCCGGGCCGTGTCGGCGGCCGCCGTGTCGGGCGGGGCGGCGGCGGTGGCGCCGGAGGGCGCGCCTCCGGTTGGGACGGCGGCGGTGTCGGCGGCCTGCGTCGAATCCGGCGCCGCCCCCAGGGCGAGCGAGTCTCCGCGCCTCTCCCCCTCCGCAAAGGCGGTCGCGGTGTCGGCCGCCGCCGTGTTGGGGCGCGCCACCGCGGCGCTGTCGACCGCCTCCTGGTGCGAGGCCAGAGCCTGCCCGGCCCGCTGTTTCACCGCCCGGTTGTACGCCCCCTTCACGAAATCCGTCGCCGCCAGCAGGCCGTGGTCACCTGAAGGCTGCAGATCCTCGAGCACGAAGATGTCGAACGCCCCTTCGTGGAACGCCTCAAACGCGATCTTCTCGTTGTCCGGCGACCACGAGAGGGATTTGACCCCGCTCAGGATGTCGGTGACCGCGAAGCACTGCCCGGTCGCGAGCACCTGGACATAGATGTTGTCGATCCCGTTCCGGTTGGAAATGAAGGCCAGCCGCGATCCGTCGGACGACACTTCCGGCGTCTTGTTCTGTCCGGGGCCGACGTCGACGGGCGCCACGGTCCGGTCGCCCAGGTCCACCCGGAAGATGTTGTAGTACCCGTAGACGAAGTCGCCCGGCATGAAGGCGCCGGGGGAGGCATACGGGTTGACCTCGGCCCGCGCCTCCGGCGACTGCGGGTGGGGCCGGTCGGAGGAAAACATCAGCGCGTTCGCGCCCGGCACCCACGAGGGCGAATTGTCGTCAAACCGATCGTCCGTGATCTGCTCCACCTCGTCGGTCGCGATCGTGTAGACGAACAGGTCCCGCTTGTAGTCCTTGAGCGCCGCAAAAGCGATCCGGGAACCGTCCGGCGACCAGGCCGGCGAGACGACGTTGTAGTAGGGGAGCACCCGTTTCACTTTCACGTCCCCCGAGCGCACGTCGTACAGGAAGATCGCGTCTCGGCCGCCGGACTTGGCGACGAACGCGATGCTCCGGCCGTCCGGCGACCACGAGATGCCCGACACGTAGGAATGGAGCGACTCGAGGTCCCCGGACCGCTCTGCTTTCACCAGCGTCTTGACCCGGCGCCCGTCCGCGGCCGAGATGAGCACGATCTCGGTGTAGTCGGAGCGGTCGGTGAAAATGGCGATCTTGTCCCCCTCCGGCGAGTAGGCCGGTTCCTCGTTCATGTACGAGCCGTCCTTGCGCGCCTTGGTGAGCTGCCGCCCGATCTCATCGGCATTTTTGCGGGACGCAATCTCCGGCCAGTAGTGCCGCTTCATCTCGAGCGAAAACTCTTTCCACAGTTTCTCCTGGTCAATCCCGATCGCCTCTTTGAGCGCCCGGTCCATGGTCAGGTAGACCTTCCCCTTGCGCAGGATCTCCCCCAGCTTGTCCTCGCCGTATTTGTCGGCGATGTACTTGATCATGGCCTGCCCCTGCTTGTAGGCAAGGTAGCCGCCGACATAGTCGGGCGGGGCCAGGTAGCCGTTGATCGTCGCGTCGCGCACCACCATGTCGGCCCAGTAGTCCCAGCCGTGCCGCGAGGAGTACTCCGCATAGCCCTCGGCGAACCAGAGCGGGAGATTGAACAGCCGGTTGCGCGAGATGAGCGAGGACAGGGATTTGCCGAAAAGGAGATCGTAGATGACGGCGTGGGTCAGCTCGTGGTGGAGCACGTGCCGGAAATCCTCGTAGGATCCGGTGAACGGGATCACGATGCGGTTCTTGAAGGCCTCGGTGAAACCGCCCACCCCTTCGGGAATGAGACTGGAGATGATGTTGGTCTGCTGGAAATCGTTGTGGGAGTTGTACACGAAAATCGGCACCGGCTCCTGGAGGTGGTAGCCGAGCTCCTGGGTGATCTCCACGTAGGCCGACTCGAGCACGGCGGCGGCGAACTTGGCGGTCGGATACGCCCCTTCATAGAAATGGATATCGAAGTGGCGGGTCTGGATGTACTCCCAGTCGAAGTTCTTGTACCGGACCTTGTTCTTCCCGAAATACGTTTCCTGGGCCGGGGCGGTCCCGGAGACGACCAGGGCGGCGGCCAGGGCGAGCAACGGGGCGAGAATGTGGGATTTTCTCATGTCGGGCATCACCTTTTCGGTTTTGGGCCGCCGCGGCGCCGCCGGGGGAAACGACCGGCCCGCGGTCCGGTCACGGGAGAACCGGGCGTCTTACTCCGCTTCTCTGGTTATATCGGCGCCAAGAGCGCCGAGCTTTTCCTCTATCCGGTTATACCCCCGGTCGATATGATACACCCGGAGTATCTCCGACCGACCGGCGGCCGCCAGGGCCGCCAACACGATTCCCGCCCCCGCCCGAATGTCCGACGCCATCACGGTCGCCCCGCGCAGCGCGGAAACGCCGTTGATCACCGCCTCGTCGCTGGACACGCTGATGTCCGCCCCGAGGCGGCGCATCTCCATCGTATGGCTGAACCTGTCTTCAAAAACAGTTTCCCGGATATGCGAGGTTCCCTCGGCAATACAGGCCATCGCCATAATGCAGGCCTGCAGGTCGGTCGGGAAACCGGGATAGGGAAAAGTCGTCACCCGCACCGGCTGAAGCCGTTTCGGGCCGGCGACGGTCACGGTGGTGCGTGTGGCCTCCGATGTGCAGCCCATCTCCCCGAGCTTGTGGAGCACCACCCGGAGGTGCTCCGGGTCGCACCCGGCGACTTTCACCCGCCCACCGGTGATCGCCCCCGCCATCAGAAACGTGCCGGCGACCAGCCGGTCTCCGGACACGGTGTACTCCACCGCCTTCAGCCGCCTGACCGGCTCGATCACCACGTTCGGCGTGCCCGCGCCCGTGATTCGGGCTCCCGCCTTGTTCAGAAAATTGGCGACGTCGACCACCTCCGGGTCGCAGGCGGCGTTGGCGATGAAGGTCCGCCGTTTTGCGAAGACGGTGCCGAAGAGGAGGTTCTCGGTGCCGGTGTGGGAGGGCCGGTCGAAATACACCGACCCCCCCGCGAGCGGCTTGGCCTCGGCGATGACGTACCCGGCCTCCTCGGTGACTTTGGCCCCGAGTGCCCGGAACCCTTTGATGTGGAAATCCACCGGTCGGGCGCCCAGCACGCAGCCGCCCGGCAGCGACACGCGGGCCCGGCCGAGGCGGGCGAGAATCGGCCCGAGCACGAGGAACGACGCCCGCATCTGGCGCATCAGCTCGTACGGCGCGGTATTCTCCGTGATCTGCTCGGCATTGACCGTCATCACCTGCGCCTTCGGATCGTACGTGATCTTCGCCCCGAGGTGCTCCATCACCTTGATCGTGGTGAAGATATCGCGGAGCGGGGGGACGTTGCGAATGACGGTTTCCCCCTTGTCGATCAGGAGCGCGCCGAAAATGATCGGCAGCGCGGCGTTTTTCGAACCCTCGACCCTGATCTGCCCGGTAAGCGGCCGCGATCCGTTGATAACCAGCTTGTCCATCGACCCTCACATCCTTGGCGCCGACCGCCACTCCGGCGTCCGCCGGCCGCGGCCCTCCGCCAGGGCGCGCTCCCCTCCGCCCCCCGGCAGCGGCGCGATCGCGGGCGCCGCGTCGCGGCCTCCGCGCCTTCTTGACTGTTTTGAGGGCCAATCTGATTAATGGGGCCCGCAAAAGAAACAAAAAAGCCCGCCCGCCCCCTCAGGGGGCCCCGGATTTTAGCGTCCCCGCCCGCCGCAGCGGGCGGGGTGCTTCCGTTGGTCTAACAACGACGGCCGACTCGCAGCCGCTACTTTACCAAAAGCATCTTCCGGGCCGGCGACACGACATCCCCCTCGAGACGATAGAGGTAGCATCCCGAGGCCGCCGGCGCACCGTCCTCCGCCCGCCCGTCCCACATCACGGCGTGGTTCCCTGGGCCCAAGCGGCCGCAGCGCAGGAGCCGGACCAGTTGCCCCGCGGCGTTGTAGACGGCCACCGCAACGTCCCCGGCCTCGGCCAGACGGAACGCGATCGTCGTCGCGGGATTGAATGGATTCGGATAGTTCTGCGCGAGCGCGTACCCGGCCGGCAGCGGCGGTTCCGGTTCGGATACGCCCACCACCGGAAACGGGTCGACGTGTTCCTCGTTGAGGATCACGGTCTCGACCTCCAGCAGACCCGGCAGCGCACCGGGCTGCAGGATGACATTGCTGCTGCTGCAGTTGGTGAAAACCAGGAAGAGCAGGAAGCCGTTTTCCACGATGCTGTCTTTGGCCGTCGCCGCGGCCACGGCGATCTCGCCGAAGGCCGAGTCGCAGCCGACGAAGCGGATCCAGTTCTGCAGCAGGGTCCCGGTCCACTCCATCCGCTCCCAGTGCAGCCGGTCTTCATCGTAGGCCAGGTTGACCTGCACCCCCTGCAGCCAGCCGCCGATCGGGGCCTTCATGAGCGAGTCTACGTAGAGGCCGATCCGCAGCGTGTCGCCCGGGGGCAGGCTGGTGACCGGCTCGGGGTTGGTCGCCCACTGGAACGGCAGGCTCATGCCCCACGCGGGGGCGCCGGCGAGCCCGATTGCCGCGGCCAGGATGATTGCGAGTGTATTCTGAGTTCGTCGCATGGCAGTTCTTTCTGATCAAGGTGAACGCATCCTCACTTCACGAGGATCATCTTCTTCGACCGTGTGAAGTTGGCCGTCTCAAGCCGATACAGGTAGACGCCGCCCGCCACCGGCCGGCCGCGCTCGTCCGTCCCGTCCCAGACATAGACATGCGGTCCGGGCGGGAGCGGCCCGAGGTGATCGCGGCGCACTACCTGGCCGAGTTGATTGTATATGGAAACCACCGGCGCCTCCGCCCGCCCGAGCGCGAAGCGTATGGTCGTGCCCGGGTTGAACGGGTTCGGGTAGTTCTGCGCGAGGTCGTACCCGCGGGGCGTCTCTCCCCCGCCGGGCGGCGTCGAGACCAGCGAGGTCTCGTTGATGCGAAAACGAGTGACCCGGCCGACGGGCACGGGCGGCGGCAACCCGGCCGCCTTAGCCAGCGTCAGGCGAAACACCGTACCCGAATCGGCCGCCAGGGGGAGGGTGCCGGCGACCGCCAGGGCGAAGGTGCCGGCATCGGCATCCAGGCGATCCACAAACTGCTCCCCCCACCCCGCCACCAGTGACGCGGTATAGTCCACGTCGCGGATCCGCACGCAGGCGGGATCGAAACAGGCCTCAATTTCCAGGCTGTACACCGGTTCGGCAAAGTCGCTGATAGACCAGAGAATTGCTGATACGCCCAGGAGCGTATCGGCCAGCTCGTCGCACACCAAGGTGCCGTTCACCTCGCCCTGAACACCCGACACACCCGCCGCAAGCAGCAGCACCGGTAAGAAGGTGAGTCGTTTATGCATGGCTTTCCTCCGCCGGGAGCGGCCCTCGGCCGCTCCCGGCGTTCGCATGGAGCACCGTTACTTCAGAAGCATCATCTTGCGGCACTGCGTGAAACCGTCCGCCGTCAGCCGGTACAGGTAGACACCCGTCGCGACCGTCCGGCCCGAGCGATCCGTGCCGTCCCACGTGACATTGTGTTCGCCGGCATCCATGGCGCCGCTGGCGAGGATTTTCACCTCGCGGCCCAGGATGTCGTACACCGTCAGCGTCACCTGGCACGCCTGCGGCAGCGCGAACCCGATCGTCGTGGCCGGGTTGAACGGGTTCGGGTAGGCCTCGTGCAACGCGAACGAACGGGGCGCGGTCGGCTCGCCCTTGAGCGCCACCGTCACCGTGCCGTAGTTCGTTTCGTTCACCACCAGGCGCCGCAACTGCAGCGTCTCCCTGTCGGCCGCCACTTCCACCGTGCCGAGCACTGTGGTCGCGGAGACGCCGGCCGCGACGACGTGGCGGCTCTCCGCCTGCTCGGCGATCTGGGTGATCCAGTCCTCGCCCGGAGAGACAGAGACAAGCCGGGTCGAGGCCTCGACCGCGAAATCGAACGCAAAGGCCGGCTCACCCGGCACCGACAGCTCGTACGTCGCCAAGCCGTCGGCCTCGCCGATCAGTCGGACCGCCACCGGCGAACCGCTCTCCTTCGCCGGCGGGATCGTCATCCCGACACCCCAGTTGCCCGACACATCCCCCAGAACCACCGCCCAGAAGTTGTGCCCCGGGTGGTTGTCCTCCATCGGCTCGAACCAGTACTGCTCCTCGGGACAGAGGTACGGATCGGACTTGGTGAAGTAGTCGGTGACGAACAGCCAGTTAGTCTCCTCGTCCGCCTTCTTGGGGAAGTAGTCAAACTCGCCCACGAGGTACTGGAGGATCAGCGAGGCATCCATGCTGCTCACTTCGCAGCTGCCCGACACGTCGGCGGCAATGTAGTGGAACGGCTCGCGGAACTCGAAGGCGCCGACGATGTGCCGGAGGATGAGCGAGGCGTCGAAGGCCGTGATGGCGATCGGGTACGCATCCTCGTCGTCGTGCCACGCCCCGAGCGAGTAGTCGTAGCCGCCGGTGATGCCCGGAATGTAGTACGACCCCCGGCAGTCATCCTCGCACGGGATCACGCACTGGGTCTCGTAGGTCAGGTTGTCGATGACCGGCGCGATCACGAGCGTGGTGTCCGGATGGTAGTAGAGCGTGACGTCCGCACCGCAGATCGGCACGCCGTTGGCCATGTAGAGCACCTGGCCCGAGGCGCTCAGGAACTCGCAGACGAGGAAGTCGCCGATCGACTGGTTCCCGAGGTACACCTGCTCAGACCCGGGGATGCCCTCGTCCACGTCCTGGTAATACTGCTCATTATCGATGAACACGTAGTAAGGATCGGTCTCGTTGTACGTGAATTCCTCGACCATGAGATCGGCATTTTCGCCGGGGCTCCCGTTGATGTAGAAACCGATCCAGATGAGCGTCGTCGGATCGTCGAGGCCGGTGATGTCCTCGCAGTCGGCCGAGGCCGAGGCGATGTGGATGATGCCGCGCGCGTTGTCGATCTCGTAGAACACCGGTCCCCAGCCCCAGTCGTCGGTGAGCAACTCGCTGTTGGACACATTGACGGCCTGGAGGACGTCCTCGTCAAACGTCACCGTCATCTCGAAACCGCACATCGTCTCGTCCGGAGCGCCGAACGGATTGGCGGAATCGGGAAGATCCGTCGGCAGGTTGCAGTACGTCAGACCGGGATAGCCGATGGTCACGGTCGGCCGCACGAGCACGTCGTGCGACGGATGCACCCAGTACTCGGCGTCGTTGCAGCGGTAGGGAAAATCGACCGGGCCCGGGTCCGGGAACGCGGTCGGCGGGTGCTGCGTCCAGGTCGTCCATTCGATCGCGATCGGGAAGGCGATGAACCCCCGCTGGTACCAGCAGGTGTCCGGCGTCGACACGCGCACGCCCTCCACCATCGCCGAGGCGCTGCCCCACAGCAGCAGCAGGGCGGCGACGGCAAGAACGATTCCCTTAACCAAGTTTCTCATTTTTGTCCTCTGGTCATTCTGTGTTTCGGCTCTTTGTCCGGATTCCGGGGAGGGACGAACCCTCCCCGGAATCGACATTGCTGAAGGTTGTTTTGTCCGATAGCGAAGTCAGGATCGTTGCCGGCATCACCTCCTCCAACGTCTTTCAACGTTTCACTTTGTGGGCAAGTCCCTTTGGCAGTTGTGTGTGCGTGCGCGAATCCCTGCGCCGCTCGTCCGCTTCGGGCCGTTCGGCCCAATGATCGGCCGCCGGCCGCGGCGACGGGCGCTGAGGACAAGACTCCTCCCGTCGAATACACCCCGGCCTTCGGTCACCGGGCTGCAGCCGTAGTCAGCAGCACTCTTCCCGCATGAGAATAATCAAGCGTCGGAGACACACAACCCTGACGTCGCTCCGAACCTCTCCGATCAACCTTCAGCAAACACAGAACCTTGTTGAACAACCCTGCGATGTCAATGGCAGTGTAAGAAAAGGGCGCCGCGCTGTCAAGAGCTTTTTGCGGAGATGCTCATATATATTCTCACCCGCTCACCGGCTGCTCATACTCCGGCGCCGCCTCGAGGCTCTCTCTGACGCGCTGGAAGAACTCGATCGCCTCCCCCTCGCAGTAATCCGGTTTGGTCCAGGGGAGGCGGTGGAATTGGCCATGCGACCAGATCAGCTCGACCTGCGCGAATACGCCTTCCCGCAGGTAGAGCCGGTGGCTGAACTCGCGGTGCGAGGCGGTCGCCACCTGGTCGGGGGTGATAATGCCCGGATCGATATTGACGGTGCGGAATACGAAGTCGCCGACGACGTCGGCGAACTGCGGCTCCACCCGGTGGCACACCCCCTTGATCTCCGGAAGCGCGTCGCGGGGGAAGAGCCGTTCAAACGAGAAGAGACGGCGCTGGAGATTCTCGCCCATTTCCTCGCGGTAGAGTTCGCGGTCGGAGCAGGCGATCTCGACGGTTTCGTATTGCACGCGCCCGAACTTGCGTTCCAAAGCCCGCAGCCCGTCCGCCAGGGCATCCATGGAGGAGTAGATGATCGAGACGAAGAGCCGCCCCATCGGGGGTTTCTGTATACGCGCCATGCCGTACTATTTTGCCGCGGCGATTGGAAAATCAACCAAAAAAATCCGCCCCGCCCTCCGCCGCGGCGCCCCCCGCGCCGCGCGCCGATTCCCTCACCCGCCGGCCCCGCCGGGAAATAATTGTTGGCGGCCGGGTAAAAAGGTGTAAATTCCGGTTTGTTCGGACCCGGTCGGATGAAAACTGCCACGTTACCAGAAAGACAGACTATGCCCCGATTCCTCACCGCAACCCTCCTGTCCGCGCTTCTCCTGGCGGCTCTCGGCTGCTCCGAGTCGCCGCAGGAGAAAAAGCAGCGGTTGTTCGACGAGGTGATTGCGGCCGCCAACGCCTGCGATTTCCCGGCGGCGCAGAAATCGCTGCAGGGCCTTACGGATCTCGAGCCCACCGCGCCCTCGGCCCGCTTCGCCTCCGGCTATATTTTGGAGCGCCAGCTCCAGCACTACGATGCGCTCGGCGTCTATGTCGCCCTGACCAACACTTTTCCCTCCTTCACGGACGCTCACGCCGGCGCCTGGCGTCTCTACACCCGGCTCGGACTGCTGCCGGAAGCTCTGCGGGAGGCGGAGGCCCTCCGCGAATTGCTGCCGCATGACGCCGAGGCGGCGGTGATCCTGGCCCTGGCCCTCATCGATAGCAACCTTCCGCGGCGGGCGCACCCGTTTTTGGATTCGGCCGCCGCCGAGGGAGCCGACCCGGCCCGGGTAGCTATGATTCGGGCCCGCGCGTTCATCGCCGCCGACCAGCCCAACGCCGCCGACTCGGCTTATGAGGCCGCCCTGGTCGGAGCCGGATCCTCCCCCGAGGTCTACCTCCAGGCCGCCTCGTACCTGGAAACCGCCGGCCTGATCGACTCGGCCGTCACCCTCAGCCGCAAAGCTGTCGACCTCTCCAGAGGAGACGTCCCGACTCTCCAGCAGCACTTCGAACTGGCCGTTCGGCACAACTACTTCGCCGAGGCCGACCGGGTGCTCGCCCGGCTCCGCGGGGCGAAGATCCCCGAGACCGTGGTCTCGATGCTCGAGGCGTTCCGCTATGATGCCGCCCGCAGAGCCATGCCGGCCGGCGAGGCGATCGACCGGGTCATCGGCCTCGGCGGCGGACAACTGAGCATGCGCATGTACGAGTCGGCGATCAAGACGAAATACTCAAACGAGATCGTCCTCCTCCACAACATCCAGACCGTCTCGACCTTCCTGATCAACGAGGGGTATGACCGGGAATTTCAGGAAGCGGTCTTCTACCTCCTCGCGCTGCAGGCGGCTGACTGGCTCCGCGGCAAAGAGGCGCTCGTGCAGTGGGAGCAGATCCGGCCAATGTACTGGAGCCGCCCCCACATCGCCGCCCGGCACGCCTGGGCGCTGTTCGAATCGGGGCAATTCGACATCTTCGCAACCGAGGTCGAGCAGATTCACCGGCTCCACAGCAGCCAGCCGGAGTGGCTCGCGGAACTCGGCGACGTCTACGCCGACATCATCCTGCACCAGTACGACACCGCGGCCGCCCTGTACGAACGGGCGCTCGAACTCAATCCCTGGCACCGGCCGGCATTCACCGGATGGGTCGGCATGCTCCGCCGGCTTGACCGATTCGACGAAGCCGCGAAGCTGTTCGACCGCTACCCCCACTTCCCCGAGCGCTTCCCCGCCCTCGCCATGCTGGAGGGGATATGCCTGGCGGAAGCCGGGCAGCCCGAGCGCGGGCTCGAGGTGTACCTGATGAATGCCCCGCAGAATCTCGGCGACGAAGCGATGTTCCAGAACTTCTTCGAGGTCCTGACTTTCCGCGCCTACCGCGAGCCGATGCGCCGCGCGGCCGAATGGATCATGGAAACCGGCGCCGAGCACCCCCACATTCTGGCCCTGGCCGCCCAACTGCGACTGGAGCTCGGCGACTATCCGGGGGCAATCGCGGCGGCCGATGCCGCGCTGAAAGTTCTCCCGGACCTGCTGGACGCCAAGGCCTACCGCGCCCGCGCCCTCTGCGGCACGGGCGACGTGGACGGTGCAATCGCCACTCTCCGCGCCAATCTCGACCGCGACCAATTCCATGTCCCCTCGACCTACTGGCTCTCGCGCATCCTGGCCGAGCAGGGGCGCGAACCGGCGCAGGCGCAGGATTTCGCCCGCCGCGCCCTCTTCGACTCCAACCAGGGTATCCGCGAGTGGCTCAACCTCAGCTACGTGTACCAGGTGACCGGCCGGTACGACCTCGCCCGCGGCGAGGCGATCAAGATGACGCGGTCGTTTGCCGGCGAGCCCGGCCCGCTGTTCCGGCTGGGTATGGCGCTCTACCTTGAGAACAAGCCCGACGAGGCCCGGCTGCGACTGCAGGAAGCCATCGACCGGGGACTGGCGGGCGATGATCTCGCCGAGGCGCGCCGCGTGCTCAGCACGCTGAAATCATAGGCGGCGCCGCATGACGCACCGTCCGCAGACAGTCCTCGTCACCGGCGGGGCCGGCTACATCGGATCCGTCCTCGTCCGCGTGCTCCTGCGGGCCGGCCTGCGCGTCCGCACCATCGACAACCTGAGCTGGGGCGGCGAAGCTCTCCTGGGAGTGCTCGGCGATCCCTCCTTCGAGTTCGTCTTCGGCGACATCCGCAAACAGTCGGCCGTCGACGCCGCACTGCGCGGCGTGGACAGCCTCGTCCACCTCGCCGCCGTCGTCGGCGATCCCGCCTGCCGCCGGCAGCCGGAACTGGCCGCGGCCGTGAACGGCGAAGCCTCCGAACTCCTCCTCGCCCGCGCCCGTGCAGCCGGCGTCGGCCGCTTCGTCTTCGCCTCGACCTGCTCGAACTACGGGCGGGCGCCGGACGGCGCGGTGTGCGACGAGGATGCGCCGCTGAGGCCGATCTCGCTCTACGCCGAACTCAAAGTCGCTTTCGAGCGCCGCCTGCTGGCCCTTGAGGCCCCCGGCCTGACCACCGTCTGCCTGCGCTTCGCCACCGCCTACGGCCTCTCCGGCCGCCCCCGCTTCGATCTGACCGTCAACGAGTTCACCCGCGATCTCTTCCTCCGCAAGCCGCTCGAAATTTACGGGGAGCAGTTTTGGCGCCCGTACTGCCACGTCGCCGACCTCGCGGCCGCCTGCTGTCTCGCTCTCGCGGCGCCCCCGGAGGCGATCGACCGCCGGGCCTTCAACGTCGGCCACACCGACGAGAATTTCCGAAAGGCGGATCTCGTGGCGATGATCCTCGCGCATCTGCCCGACCGCGCCGGGCTGGTCACCTTCGTCCGCCGCGAGGAAGACCCCCGCGACTACCGCGTCAACTGCGACCGCATCCGCGACACCCTCGGATTCATTCCGCGGCGGCGCGTGGCCGACGGCATCCGCGAGATCGTCGCCGCGCTGACGGCCGGTCTCATCACCGATCCGGAAAACCCGCGCTACCGCAACGTGTGAGGCCGCCGATGTCTGAGTCTGTCGATATCGAAGCTATCATCCTCGCCGGCGGCCAGGGCACCCGGCTCTATCCCCACACGGCGGAGATTCCCAAGCCGCTCGTGACCGTCGGCGACCGCCCCATCATCGAGATCCTCATTCACACCCTCCGCCGGCGCGGCATCCGCCGCCTCCGCCTGGCCGTGAGCCACCTCGCCCACCTGATTGAAGCGGCGCTCGGCGACGGCCGCGGGCTCGGCGTCGAGATCACCTACTCCCGGGAGCCCCGTCCCCTGTCGACCATCGGCCCGCTCACGCTGATGGAGGATTTGCCCGAACATTTCCTGGTGGTCAACGGCGATATCCTCACCGACCTTGACTTCCGCCGCCTGTACGAAGGCCACCGCGAGCGCGGCGTCGTGGCGACGGTCGCGACCTGCCGCCGGGAGAACCGGGTCGACTACGGCGTCATCGAGACCGATGCGCAGGGGCGGCTCGCCGCCTTCCACGAGAAACCGGCGCGCACCGTGACCGTCTCGGCCGGCGTCTACGTCTTCTCGCGCGAGATCCTCCGCTATGTCCCGCGCGGCGAGCGATTCGGATTCGACGATCTCATGGCGACCCTGCTGGCGCGCGGCGAGCCGGTCGCCACGTATCCCATCGCGGGCTACTGGCTCGATGTCGGCCGCCTCGAGGATTACGCCGTCGCCAATCAGGAGTTCGATCGGATCAAGGCGCTGCTCCTCTCCGACCCCGGCTGAACCGTGTCCCCCGGCGCCAGCCTGAGGAGCGAGGCTGCCCGGCGGTACACCCGGTCCCGCCCGATCGGCACGTTCCAGTAGCGCCCGTTTCGCCACGACTCGTTGAAATCGAAAAAGTGCGGGCTGAGCGGATGGCCCGAGTTCCCGGCCGGAAGCACCATCAGCGCGCCCTCGACGTCGGCGAAATCCAGGATAAACCGCCAGCTCGGCCCCACGATCGTCTCGAACCGCCCCGGCTCCGGCTGCCGGCAGAAGGACGAGTTCAGCGTTCCCGAGGTCCCTCCCCAGGGCCAGGGACCGAACGCGAGATCGATCAGCCCTCCGATCACCGGGGCGTCCGCCATCGGATGCCGCATCTGCAGCGTCTGCATTTCCCCCCACGTCCGACCTCGGGCGATGTCCAGCGCCTCCCGGAGCGCGCGGCCGGCGATCTCGTAGCGGTTTTCGATCCGCCCGGCCGTCGTGCGGTCATCGAGCCACGTGCTGTCGCCGCCGAAAAATACCTGGTCGACGGCGGCAGTACCGAGACCCTCACTCCCCTCTCCCAGCTCGTCGGCGAACACGGCCGGCCCCAGGCGCATGAGAAACACCCGGACCAGACCCGCCGCGCGCGAGGCTGCGTCCGCCGAACCGTCCCACGACGCGACGGCCGCGAGCGCGCCGGTCGTGTCGCCGATCGCGGCGCCGACTGAGTCGATCAGCCCCTTCCACCGCAGCGCGTAGGCGTCGATGCGGTCAAGCTGGAATCGCCGCATGTCGTCGGCCGTGAACCGCTCCTGCGACCGCAGGAGCGCCTCGATCCGCACAATGCGATCGATCGCGTACGATCCGGGGATGTCCGGTCGCTCCGCGGTCCGGTTGTTGCAGTTGGCCAGCCATCCCTCGGGCGGGTTTTCGCACCACGGCCGTTCGTCGCCCGAGAGGTACCCCTTCCAGTCGTCTTCGGCCGCCCACCCCGCGAGCGGCGCGTAGGGCGACGCCTCGCCGCGGCGCGGCACCGGGCTGCCGAGCTGGTACCCAATCGTTCCACCCGCATCCGCATAGAGCCAATTGGCATTGAGCGCGCCCATCGCCGTCACCGCCCCGCGGAACTCCGCGAACGTGCGGGTCTGCATCAGCTCCCACCCGGCTGTCGCCGCCCGATCGAGGTCGGCCTCAAGCCCCGCCCACCGACAGACCACGAGCGAGTCGCGGCCCGACCACTCCGGGTCGACCGCCCCGTGCCGCGTGAACCGCAGCTGGATCACCGCTCCCGAGTCGGACCCGGCGATGGCGACCGTGTCCCGGACGACCTCGATCCGGCTCCAGACGAGCGAGTCGGCGCCCCGCGCGGGATCGATGCGCTCAAGGTACTCCTCCGGGTCGCCGGGGTTCACCCGCTCGACGTAGTAATCGACGAGGTCGACTCCTCCGGCGGTGAAGGCCCACGCCGCCTGACCGTTGTGACCCATGACGACGAACGGCAGCCCCGGGATCGTGACTCCCACCGCATCGAGCTGAGGCCGCCGGGTGTGCAGCCCAACCGCGTACCAGAACTGCGGCAGGCGCGTCAGTTCCAGGTGCGGGTCGCTGCAGAAGATCGCCTTGCCCGAGGCGCTCCGCGCCGGCGCCACGGCCCAGGCGTTGGACGACCGCGCCGGGGTGAACGCCTCCGCCCCCCCTCCGAGGTTCAACCGCCCCGCCGCCTCGGCCCGCTCCCCGCACCCCGGCGGCAGCGCCCCCGAGGGGTAACCCAGTGGCAGGCTGTCCAGCACGCCCGCGCGACCTTCCCGCACTAGTTCGGCGAAAAAGTGGTCGCGGTTCTGAAGGGCGTCCGAGTACCAGGTCATGAAACTCAGCACCGTCAGGCAGTCGTACACCCGCCATTCCTCGGCCTCGGTCCGGAGGAGGAGGTACTCGAGCGGCCGGCGGCCGCGCGCACGATAGGCGTTGATTCCGTCGGCATACGCCTGGAGGCGAGCCTGGTTCTCCGGCGAGAGTTTTGCGAGGGCCGCCCGGGCGAGGCGCGCGTGCCCGTCGCGCCGCCGCTCGCTGTCGAACGCCGCCGTGGCCGCGCCCAGCAGTTCCGACAGCCACCCCTGCGCCACGCGGCGCGTGAAATCGGCCTGGAAGAGCCGGTCCGCCGCGTGCAGCCAGCCCAACCCGAACAGACCGTCGTGGGCCGTCTCCGCCCAGACCTGGGCCACGCCCATGCTGTCGAATGTGATCTCGATCGGCCCGTCGAGTCCAGCCAGCCGGATTTCGCCGTCGCACGGCGGCAGCGTCCCGTCCAGCGTCGCCCAGACCGCAATCGCGAATCCGACCGCGAGCCCCGCGAACACCAGCGCCGCCCCGCCCAGCATCCGTCGCGTGCGCGGCGTCATGGGCCGCACCTCCGCCTGTCGCCCGGCCGCGGGGCCGGGATGCGCGGACTCTCCTCCCCGGAGGTGCGGAAATGTGGTTTGATGTCCACCCCCTGCCTGTCAGCGCGGTCCGATCATGAACCCGCCCGGCCGTCGACCGGCGAGGGTGCGAGGGAATCCAGAAGTTCGAGGATGCGATCGATCTCGAACGGCTTGCGGAGAAACCCGTCGGCCCGGGCGGCGGGCGTCGCCGGCCCGAGCTCCGCCTCGCTCATAAACGCCGTGATCAGCACCACCGGGAGCTCCGGGTGCCGCTCCTTGATCGCCTGCATGAGCGCGATCCCATCCATGCCGGGCATCTTGATGTCGGTGATCACCGCGTCAACCGGACCGTTCTCCAGCTCGGACAGCGCCTGCGGACCGTTCTGCACCGCGCACGCCGTGAACCCGTGGCCGGTGAGCGTGTCGGCGAGCATCTCCCGAAACAGATCGTCGTCGTCCACCACCATCACCCGGCGGATCGGATGCTCCACCCGCTCCTTCCGCCAGTGCAGCGCGTCCGAAATGAGCCTCTCGATGTGCGAGATTCGGAACGGCTTGGCCAGAAAACCGACCGGCGACGCCTGCCCGATCACCTCCGGAGAGGCGACCCCGGTGATGAACAGCACCGGGAGATCGGGGTAGAGGCGATTGACCCGCTTCAAAAGCGCGATCCCGTCCATGCCCGGCATCTTGATGTCGGTGATGACGAGATCGAACGACCCCTGGGCGAGCCGCTCGAGCGCCTCGATCCCGTCGGCCGCCGCCGTCACCCGGTACCCGAGCGTGTCGAGCGTGTCCTGCAGCAGCTCGCGCAGGAGCGGGTCGTCATCGACCACTAGTAACCGGATCGGCGTGTCCACCATACTCAGGAGCGAATCAGGCCCAGCAGTTTCGCTTTCTGCACCTCGAGGATCCTGGGGCTGTCGGCCTCGATATTCAGCCGCAGCAGGGGCTCGGTGTTGGACGGCCGGAGATTGAACCAGAAGGTGTCGTAGGCCACCGTGAGGCCGTCGATCCGGTCCTGCCGGCCGTCGCCGTAGGCCTCGGCGATCGCCTCGATTTTCGCCTTCTGGTCGGCCACCCGGCTGTTGATCTCGCCCGAGCGGACATACGGATCGAGGTCGCGCACCACCTCGTCCAGCGGTCGCCGCTCCTCGGAGAGCAGCTCGAGGCAGACAAGGAACGCGATGAGGCCGGAGTCGGCGAACCAGTTGTCGCGGAAATAGAAATGCCCGGAGTGTTCGCCCCCGAAAATCGCGTTGTGCTTCTTCATGAGCGGCTTGATGAGCGCGTGGCCGACCCGCGTCCGGATCGCCGTCCCCCCCATCCGCTCCACCAGTTCGGGAACCGCCCGCGAACAGATCAGGTTGTAGAGGATCGTCTCCCCCGGATGTCTCTTCAGCAGCGACTTGGCCACCATCGCCGTCACCATGTCCCCGCCGATCTGACGGCCCTTGCGGTCCACGAGGAACATGCGGTCCGCATCGCCGTCGAACGCGGCCCCGAAATCCGCCCCCGTCTCCGCAATCGCCCGGATCAGGTCGGCCAGGTTCTCCAACTCAATCGGCGAGGCGGGGTGGTTTGGGAAAGTCCCGTCCAGCTCGAAATAGAGCCGCGTCGTGCGGATCGGAAGGCGGTCGAGGACCGGCGGCACGGTCCGCCCGGCGATCCCGTTGCCCGCATCGATCACGACGTGGAACTCCCGGACGCGGGAAATGTCGATGAACGAAAGGCAATGGTCGGCGTATTCGGAGAGGATATCCTTGCGCGCCACCACCCCCGGAGAGGGGGAGCGGGGCATCTCCTCGCCGTCCTGGATAAACCTGAGCACCTGGTTGAGGCCCTCCTGGCCCGAGAGCGGCACAGCCTCTTTGCGGCAGACCTTGAACCCGTTGTATTCTTTCGGGTTGTGGCTGGCGGTCACCATCACCCCGCCGTCGTAACCGAATTTCCCGACGGCAAAATAGAGGGCGTCGGTGGAAATGAGACCGAGGTCGATCACGTCGGCGCCATAGTCGTTTATCCCCCGGGCGAGGTGCTCAAAGAGCAGGTCGGAGGATACGCGCATATCGCGACCGACCGCGATGGATCTCGGTTTCAGCACGCTGGCCAGCGCATAACCGATGCGGTAGGCCAGGTCTCCGTTGAGCTGGTCGGGGACGGTGCCCCGGATGTCGTAGGCTTTGAAGATCGACGGGTCAACTGCCATAGCGGGTCCTCACTTTTGCTCAAGATAGCCGCGCGCGCCGACCGGCGTCAACTTTTAATCCGATAACGCGGGGCGGGCCAAAGGGTTCGCCGAGGGCCGGACCGCCGCCGGGCGCGCCCGGTTTTTTTGACGTATCCGTTGCCGATAGCCCCTCTTTGCACTTGCATTTTCGCCGGCCTTCATTATACTATTGGGCCGTTGCCGATTCGCCTGCCCCTGGAGACAACGGGGAACAGAGCGAACCGCGATGGTCCTTGCGATGTTGCCGCAGGCGCCCGTAAGGGGAACCTGAGACCGGGCGGTTAGCTCAGCTGGTTAGAGCACCTGCCTTACACGCAGGGGGTCACAAGTTCGAATCTTGTACCGCCCAGAGAGACTTCGTCTGACGGTGCAGGATTGACTCACCCGCGCATGCGCGACTGATCGGCGCCGGCGCGGGGTGGTCGACTCCCCGAGTATGGGAGATGCCGGTGGCCCCCGGGCGATGCTGGACAGATGGGAATCGGCGGGCGAGGCCGATCGGTTCAAGCGAGGCCGATCGGTTCAGGCGAGACGCAAGGTGGATTGACCGAGCGATTGTTCGATGAGCCGGGGTTGTAGTTCAGTTGGTTAGAACGCCTGCCTGTCACGCAGGAGGCCGCGAGTTCGAGTCTCGTCAACCCCGCCATTCTCATATCTAATTGACCTCCACCACCTTAGCCGCTCCAGTAGTGTTGCGCCTGCTTGCTCCAGAGTGGATTTGATCTCGGATTTTGTTACCTTATACTGTGGGATCAATGAAAGATTGCCCCAAGAGCCTTAAACACGAAGCGGAGCGATCAGCAAGAAAGAGACTGCTCAAGCACGAGCATATCGCCCCTCTCACACGATATGTGGATGCTATCATTTCCCAACATCCAGACAAGAGCATTCCGTACTTCGATCCTCTGGACGGTGGCACCAGAGCGCAATGCCTGTTCGTATTGGAGGCACCGGGGCAAAATGCGGTAAGGTCCGGTTTCATTTCTCGGAATAACGACGATGAGTCGGCGAAGAACTTCTTTGAAATCAACGTGGAGGCCGGTATCCCAAGAGAGAAAACGATTACTTGGAATGTTGTGCCCTGGTATATCGGTACCGGCAAGAAGATACGACCGGCCACAGCAGATGACATCCGTGCGGGGCTGCCTTATTTGAATAGCCTTATAGATCTCTTGCCGAACCTACAGATTATTGTGCTCGTTGGTAAGAAAGCCCAGAGAGTGAAAAGGAAACTCGAAAGTCAATATGACTACATCAGGATATTCGAATGCTATCATCCGAGTCCGCTGGTTGTTAATACCAATCCACGGAACAAACAGAAGATCATAGAAGCGCTTAGACCCGTGAGTCACATCCTCAGTCAGGCAGCCAGAGCTTGATTGGCGCATTCCCTGAGAATCGCCAGCTGCCGAACACGCGCTACGCCGCACTGCCTATCACCCAGTTGCGGAACGCGTCTACGAGGGCCCGCCTTATCTATCCCCTTAACTCGCAATCGGTTATACGCTTACAAAAATAGCCAACCTTACTCTCCGTAAACTCGTGTTATCTCAAGTTGCCTGACGGCACTAATCCTGCCCGTAAGATCGGGCTACACCTGCACTCGCATCCGATACGCCACCCCGGGGCCACAGCATTCGTCCGCGCAGGTGGGCCACTGCGAGTCCTGCAGCGTGCGCTCGGCCACTCGACCCTGCGTGTGCGGAACGATACGTTCACGTAGACGACACTGACTTGCGAAACGCCTACGAGCAGTGCAGTCCGGCGGCAGAGATCAGAATAATATAGTCAATCCATTCAATCCGGACAGTAGACTGGTCATTCGAGTTGCCCATGCCATAGGACTTTAGCACGCTTGACTGCTTGGCGCAGGAGGCCAGATCGAAGACAGTTTCTTGTGTAATAGGAACCCTGTGTTCAAGGTTTGCCAGGCCGAAGCAACGACGATAGATGACCTTGCCCTGCTGAGTGACCACCACTGCCGCACCCGGCTCGTCAGGTACTATCTCAGGGGCGAGCAGGGTGACAACTTTGCAGGCAAACCGATCGTAGTCGTCATTCTCACCGCAGGACGTGGTCGGGGCTAGTGGGACAAGCAATATGGCGGCTAACAGATACGAACGGACAAATGGAAGACGCACAATGGAACCTTTACAACCACGGCTTTTGTGGACAGAACGGCATACCAGTATCCTGGGTATCGGGTTCAGCCTGTCGGTACACGCATCAGGGTGAAGGCCTCGCACTACAAGGGCATGGGTGGCAATCTGCCTACTGTTCTTCAAGTGCCTGCTTTACTTTTTCCAAGAGCGGTTTCTCCCACGAATACATGGCCTTGATTCGCTCTCCTTCGGCGACAACCGTCCTTGCGGCCTCCTGGTTTTCGGAGTTCAAATAGGCGGCTGCCAGCAACCCATACGTGTGGGCAAACCGCGGATATTCTGCCCGCAAGATTTCCAGTAGTTCGATAGCCTGCTTGAATTCATCTCTGCTAACGTATTCTCGCGACAACTCCAGCATTTCCACGACGCTGAAAAAGTAGCGCTGGTCCCCGCCCTTAATCTTGCTTCTGAGGTCGTTTACGGCGAATTCGAATCCGGACTTATCAAGGTTCATCTTGAATTCCTGCACGAGGGAGGTCCGGATTCCATCGAGACTGGCTGGTTCCATTTGTGGTTCCGGCCTGCCCGTTTCAAGGAAGAGGAGAGCAAACTGCAGAACGCGATCCTGACCTGAATCAATGTCGGCCTGGGTGTTTGTGATCCGCACGTCAGGAGGAATCCCCACCCCATCCCAGCAGACCCCCTCAAGATCAATGGTGTACTTGTGAGCGACCCATAGCGTCCAGCCATTCGGCAGCCTTTCCGGATACTGAGCCGCTAAGGCGCCCTCAGTAAGGTCGCCGACAATAGTGACATGCGGCAGGACCCGCATAGCCAGGACAAACTCCTCAGCAGCGCTCGCCGTGTGGCGGTCGGTCAACACTACCATGGGGCCAGTGAACTGAATCGGGCCGGCCGGCTCGATATTCCGGTATGTAGGCGGTAGATAATCGTCGTGTTTTTCGCCGTAGCGATCGAAACTCGTCGCGAAATGCCGTTTACGATCGGCGAATCGGTCAGCCACCAGCTCGCTGTTCTCTGACTTGCCTCCCGTGTTATCGCGAACATCGACAATCAGCGCGGAGGCAGCAGCAAATCCTTTCATGCAGCCGTCTATCGCGGCGCTCAACTCGTCGGGCTTGCTCTTGAAGTTGCGAAGATACATGTAGCCGATCTGATCAGTCAGCCAGCCGCTCAACAGACGGCCGTCGAGCGCCGTGTCCGCTGTTCCCTTCAGGTAGTGGGACTCGATCAATTCCCGGGAGAAGCCGACACGCGGCAGACCCTCGGTCAAACCGCAGCAGGTGCGACTCGTGTCGGTCTGAATGCACACGTGGGCATCGTTCAAATGTCCAAGCATCTCCAGCAAGATCCGGTGCAGGTCGCCGTCGCTTGTTTCGGCAGTGATCTGTGGACGATAGACCCTATAGAGGGCCGCCCAGTCGACGTGTTTACTACCAAACTGGCCGTAAGTACGATCCACTGTTTGCCACACGTGGTCAAACACCGTCTCGGGGCTGGCAACCGTTCCGGTCTCCTGCGCATGCATCAGCAAAGGGAGCATTAGCAGTGCCAACGACAGGCAGCTGGTCTTGAGCATTCGCGTCTTCACATGAACTCCTCGGTTAGGCGGCTCAATCCCTCATCGTGGACTCCGTGGTAAGCGTTACGTAAGCAGTTACTCAAATGTTTCAGGAAGACGAGGAGAGCACACTTCGAGGCTCCGCATTGCATGCGTTTGGCAGTTAGTAGTGCCCCGCTATTCTATTGTTTTCCAGCGTGTTCCGCTTGCCGTCGAGTACCTGATGTGCACCCGCAAAGAGAATACTACAGAAGTTTGGGGGGAGTGATACTGGGCCCGCTTTTTATCCCGATTGCTTAACCCGGCCGCAGTTTTGGTGCTCATATTATAGCTTTTGCACTCGCGCAACTTTCAAGAGAGAATGTGATCAACGTTGATACCATAATTCACGCTGCAGGAGTGCTCAATTCGACGATCGATTTTGAAGAAGTCATTCGCTAGTGAACGCCTGAACCCTACCTGCTATTGCTGTTGTAGCCGCCACCTCGATTGATCATTTTACCAAGCGCAACCGTCGTGTTTCGGCGCAGCCGGTATCCAGCTTTCGTTGCGGATCAGCAAAAAACTGGTGCGCCAGCCGCAAGGCACACAGCCAATAGTCACGGTCCTCCGAATTGGGTAGCTCTGTCGGGAACTGGCCGTGGTAGCCATTCTTGAAGACGACGTTTAGTGCATTGGCATAGAGCATCTCGATTTTATAGCCGGCAAGGCCCGACGAGGATGCATCCAGCTCGCCCGTAAAGGCAAGCTGCGGCCCGTCATAATATACGCGAGTGTTTTCAATTGAATCAGCTTCGCCGGAGGGCCACAAAGTGCAGTCTGAAGGAGCTCCAAAATCCGCGAGAAGAGAACGAACGATCTCGGAGCTTGCCACCGCTTTCTGATATTCATCCATGGACTCGAACGGTTTCTTCTCGTTGCAGTAAACAGAGAGGTTCTGTGCGATACTCTGTCGGGCGTAAATCGGCTCGGGCGGCCGAACCTTATCAAGCCCTTCCTCCTTTCTCATCCTTTGTATAGTTTCGTCCATGAGTGGGCCATCGTCGCGAGCAGCCGCATCCATGAAAATCAGGAGGTTCTGTAGGCGATGTTCATACGTCGAATAACCCCTGGGGTAGAACCAGTGGCGAAAGAACTGAACCACCGCATGGTCGTCAAACCGCTTCTCGCCGACCAATAATGGCTGCTGCCTGAGGCGGAGAAGCGCCGCTGTGAATCGGCTCCGCAGTTCTGGAAACTTGGACGAGCACGCTGAATCCATCGCACACTTCGAGAATATCTTATTCAGCGCGACGTCCGTTCCGAGAGCATCGTCGACGAGTTCCTGACCCCCAGGCAAGCCAGGGGCGTCATGAACGATCGAGCGGACGCTCGAGGGGTAGTAGCGCGCCATTGTCATTGCCAGTCTGCTGCCGTAGGAGATCCCCCAGAGATTCCACTGATTCACGCCAAGTGCTTTTCTAAGCGCTTCCATGTCACTGGCACTTCGTGCGCTGTTGTACTGGGAAAGGTCTATCCCTTGCTTTATTAGACCATCTCTGCACTTTTTCAAATCAAAAGGACTGTCTTGATCGTCGGGGCAATATAGCTGCGGAATCGACCTGCCAGTTCCTCGTTGGTCGAAAAACACCCAATCTCTATCAACCACAACATCATAGATGAGGGGAGTTGTTACGAGAGTCTCTGCGAAGAACAGGCTTGTCTGCCCGGGGCCTCCGTTTAGGAAAAGGACTGGGTTTTCTGGATCTATGTTCTTTCGAGCCTTAACTACCATGAATGCAATCTCTATCGATCGACCTTTAGGTTCATCGTAGTTTTCAGGCACTTTCAGTCGGCCGCAGGTGACAGCAAGCAGCGCTTTACTCGAATCGAATGGGCAGGCGACCTTCACCCATGAACCCTCTACTTGAGCGGAGGGCGGTGGAGTCTGCGCGTAAAGTAGGGCAGATAGAAGGCAGGCAGCTAAAGCAGCAGTAAATGTGGTTCTCATAGATTATCCTCGTAAGAAGACATGCTGCGTGGCGTATAACATTAACGAGGTGCTACACAGTGGTCGTCGCTTCATGACTAACTCCTTCCCTCCATCGGCGGATGCATGTGAGGTCAGCCACAAGTAACTCTCTTACAACCAACAACGCAATGACGATAAGCAGTGTCCGCGTATTTGACTGTTTTCTAGCGAGTTCCGTTGATTCAAGCATAGCGTAACTGGAACGGAAACCAGAGGCTCACAGAAGTTTGGGGAGAGTGATACCGCGGGCCGCCATTGAATAACCATTTTCCCTTACTAGGCCAAGGCTGCATAATCGGCCTACCCATTAGTCTCCAAGACGCCGGTGACTTCCGAGGTGTTATACGCGGGGTACCTCCGACCTTGTTTTTTTCGTATATTCCAGAGTAATGGTACACAACTCGTCAGAAGGGTCATAATCAGTGAGAGTTGCGGCGAGTCAGGCAGGCAGGACTCCGATGGCGAGCCTGTGGATTCACGGGAGCTCCATCCGATACGTCAGACCGGAGGGCGCAATATATGTGTCCGGGTAATCTGGCACCCAATCGTTTCTTTTCATCATCCCACTTCGTTCGAGACGGCAGTGCAATCCTGCTGACGATTGCCCTCGTGAAGCTTTGTCTTCATCTGGTCGTCAATATCACTGGTGGTTATGGGATGTTCCGCGATGAATTTTACTATATCGCCTGCAGCGATCACATGGCGTGGGGTTATGTCGATCAGCCACCGTTATCCATCGCGATATTATGGTTGAATCGTCTGCTTCTAGGAGACTCGCTATTTGCCCTGCGGCTACTTCCGGCTGTCACCGGCGCAGTTGTCGTCCTCCTGGCTGGTCTGATGACACGCGAACTCGGCGGCGGCAAATACTCTCAAATCCTCGCGTCAATCTGTGCGCTCCTTGCACCTTTGACACTTGCGATCAATGCACACTTCTCAATGAACTCCTTCGATACCCTCCTTTGGACCCTCGCGTTCTATCTCCTTATCCTCATAGCCAAACACGATCTGTCGCGGCATTGGATTCTGCTCGGAATTGTACTCGGCCTGGGATTGATGAACAAGATCAGCGTTCTATGGCTCGGCACTGGACTGCTGATCGCGCTGCTCGCAACTCCGTATCGAGCCCTTCTGCTGACACGAAGAGTGTGGTTTGCAGTTGCCCTTTCTGTCATTCTTTTCCTCCCGCATATAATATGGCAGATAGCGAATAACTTCCCCACTCTCGAATTCATGAGCAATGCGCTCGCCGATAAGTACGTGTCGGTGTCACCGTGGGACATGTTCAGCCAGCAAGTACTGAACATGAGTCCGGTCTCATTCCCCATCTGGTTCGCGGGACTGACATATTTCCTGGTGTCAAGATCAACAAGGCAATTCCGCGTTCTACCGATCATCTTCTTAGCGGTCTTCCTGATTCTTATAGTTAGCAAGAATAGTAAGTCGGAGTACTTGGGGCCGATGTCCCCTATGCTCTTTGCTCTGGGATCGTTTACTGTCGAGAAGTTCGTTCTCTGGCTGAAGTGGCGATGGCTCAGGCCTGTTATTCTTGCTTCAGTAATCTTGGGCGGCCTAGTGCCACTACCGTTGACGCTTGCCCTGTTACCGGTCGATACCTTCATCGCGTATTCGCGGGCACTCGGTATCGGCCCCTCCACGCCGGAGAAGAAAGAGCTCAGTGAACTCCCGCAGTATTATGCGGATATGTTTGGTTGGAAGGAGATGACGGCGGCCGTCGCGGAGGCTTATGCCCGGCTCACGCCGGAAGAGCAGTCCAAATGCGTCATCCTCTGCAACAACTACGGAGAAGCCGGGGCAATCGACTATTTTGGCGGAGAGTACCATCTGCCCAGGGCTATCAGCGGGCATAATAATTACTGGCTGTGGGGATGTCAGAATTCTGACGGCGAGGTAGTCATCCGCTTGGGCGGATCCGAAGATGCCATGAAAGAATGCTACGGCGAGGTCATTCCTGCCGGCATTTTCACGCATCGCTATTGCATGCCATATGAGAACAACCAGACGATCTGGATTTGTAAGAACAGACGGGCTTCACTGATTACCGATTGGCCAGATTTCAAGAACTTTGAATGAATGTGCGTGCTGAGAAAGACAAGCGACTGTGAGGACGGATTCGACCTGGCGATAATGGGCAGATCAAATCAGCATGACCGCAATCTTGAGCCTCAATTACTGTCAATTGCGGCGGCCCTGTTCTTTGTACTCGATTGGTTTCCAGCGATTTCCGTCGATCAGAGCATAGCGTAATCGGAACTGGAAGCTAAAGCTCACGAAAGTTTGGGGAGAGTGAGGTCGGGCCCGCTTTGATTGCCCTCCAATCCCTTTGGCAACTATGCCAAAGGGTCTTTTGTAGACGGGGCATAATACCGCATATAGGGCCTCCGCCAGATCCGGAACCACTCTGGAGTCACTTCCCAGTTGACAAAATGGTTCCTCCTGTTGTGATTGCTATATCGATACAAATGTGGAGTGACTGTGGATACCTGGAAGTTCTACAATATCACGCACCGGAAGCACTTGGTCTGCAATCCGACAAGCGAGGCCAAACTAGCCCACCTCGTCGGACTTCTGGACCTTCCCAGAGGGGCCGGAGTGGTCGATATCGCCTGCGGCAAGGGAGAGTTTCTGATTCGATTGGCTGAGAAATATGAAGTCAGAGGACTCGGAGTAGATATTTCCCCTTACTGCGTTGAAGATTGTAAGAAAAGAGCCGCCGATAGACTGTCCACCCCCAACGTCACATTCACGCAGATGGATGGCGCCGAGTTCAGGCCGGAACAGCCTGCGAGTCTGCATTTGGTCTCCTGCATTGGGGCCAGCTGGGTGTTCAAAGACCACAGTGAAACGCTGAGAACATTGAAGAGCTGGGCTGCCCCGGGCGGCCTGGTGGTCGTAGGGGAGCCCTTCTGGCTCCATGATCCATCACCGCAGTATCTGGATGCGTCCGGCCTTCAAAAGGAGAGCTTCGGGACGCATGCCGACAACGTGGAGGCTGGAGAGAAACACGGGCTCCGATTCGTTTATACCATTGTCAGCGACCAGAATGACTGGGATCAATACGAGGGCCTGCAGTGGTTGGCGGCCGATGAATACGCCCGTCAGAACCCCGACGATCCGGACATCACCGAACTCATGAACCGGGTTACGTCGAGCAGGAACATGTACCTCAAGTGGGGCAGAGATACTGTGGGATGGGCGACTTACGTTTTCCGACGTGATGAATGAGGTTACTCTCCTCGCCCCCTTTTCGTTTTCTTTGGCCCTTTGGTACTATCCGTCAAGAATCGCGTAGTCAGGCTGCACATCGAAACCGAATTGCACAGAGGGTTGAGGAGCGCGAGACCGGGGCCGCCATTATGTAGGTAGTCGCCAGGTAATAGACTGCGCCGTAATTCAAGCAGATGCTTCGCACAATTTGACGGCTCGCCAGAGTGGAGTTCCCTCATTGGAGGTGCCTCTCCTATTTGTCAGAAACTCATCCACATCAGGAGAATGTTGACATGCGCAGCCGTGACTGTCTTCGCAGCCTGGCTGCCATCAGGCACGTAGACGTTACCTGAAGGAAAACCGATTGCGCCGTACACTACAAGTTGGAATTGAGTACTCAATTCACGACCCACACCGCCGATCAGACCAAACCCCCAATCTTCCGGCATTCTCGCGGTAGGCATGTCTTCGAAAGGGCAGTCCCAGCAGATCGAGATATCGACCCCCGAGAACGAGCGGGCGAAGTATGCACCCGGCCCCGCCAGTACTAGATATGACTTGCCCGGTTTGCCGAAGTACCTTGTCCATGTGAGGGCAACGATTCCCTGGGCGATATCGGCGTTCTCGCCGGTGTAATCGCTTCTGTACCCCGCCCAGTTCATTCCGACCGCAAGAACATCATGTTTGCTTATGCCATATCCCATGATCGCGTTCATGCCCACTCCCGTACCGCTCCCGCTGAAGCTGTGCCCCATGTAAGATGAAGACAGCGTTGATATGGCTGACAGGCCGACACCTGCGCCCAGGACGAACCCATTGCGCTGGCCATCAAAAGCGAGGACTCCCGACGTCGTGACCTGCACGATAACCAGACAAATCATGATCTTCTGGGCATTGGAAAGTAGCTTGGGACGTACCATTGATCCTCCTTATGTCAGAATACGAGGATCAGTTGTCGATCTGGTCCACAGAAGGTGAGATAGGCGAGTTGTTGATCCGAGTACTCAGCCTGCAAACCGGATCGTCACTGCCTCTCGACTAAACTCACTGAGTGCTGCATCGATGTCAAGCCAAATCGTCTCCAGACAAATGTCACGTCGTTGCATTTGGTTGTGTTCCAATGCGTTCCGCCGATGAAGGCATCGTGCGGCCGCATTGCGAATGAAATGCCACCAAGGTCCGGGGAGAGTCAGGTCGGGGCCGCACCATTCCTAATCAGCCGCTGCAAGGCGTCGGCTCAGGTGTTTACGGGACGCCACTTCCTGAGAATGGCGCCCGGCTTCCATGACGATCGATCGAACCTCGGCCTATCGTCTTAATCTCCATGTCTCCATGACCCGGAATGGGGGCTGGCCGAGGCGCGCAAAGAGCGCCAGCGCGCCTGCGTTCCCCGATGCGGTTCCATCATGATAGATCCTCCCGCCCATGGCCTTCAGAGAATGTAACGCCTGAAGCATGGCGGCGGCACCGAATCCGCGCCCGCGGAAAACCGGCAGCACGCCAAGGTAGTAGATCGTCGACCATCCGTCGCTGGGATAGACCTTGAGCGCGAGAACTGCGGCGGGATCATTCCCGCACATCCCGATCTGGAGGCGTTCGGGGGCTTGGACCGTTTCTTTCTCCTCGATCAGGGCTTTCACAAATCCTACTGCATCTTCGCCAGGATTCGATGCAGGGTCGCCCTCACTTGCCTGAGAGAACAAATCGGCCGCCCGCGCGAGAGCCGACGCGCATTCCGTGTTGACGCATTCCCAGACAAGACTAGGTTCGATCTCGTCCGCCTCAAGCATACTGAGCGCAACGGCGAGATCCATTTGGTACTCAACGCGATCCTCGCCTCTCACGAAACCGCGGGCGGAGAGGAAATCGCGGTGAAGCGCAGCGCGCGAGGATGTCAGCGCGTCATCGACGCCTGTGCTTGCAGTAATCACGCGGCTGTCGAGATAGAGCGCGCCCATCCTCACGCACTCCCCGATGCTTGACTCGAGCGCTTCATGGAAGGCGCGTCGGTCCGGGAGGCCGTCGACTCCCTTCTTCCAGGAAACGACGATCGCCCAGGCCTCGCGATCCTCTTGCAGGACCATGAGGCTGGCGCAGGTGATTCCGTCTTCATTAGTAAGGCTGATCATTCATGACTCCTTTGTGCCGTGTTCAGGAACCCGGAGTCATGGGGGAAGAATCGGGGTTGCACCTAACCGAGGCCGGCGAGGGTGATCCGAATCGCACTCACAGCATGACTCCGCGCAAGATTCATACGCATGACTCGAACCACCTCCTTCCCGGTTAACCGCACAGATCCCGACTGAGGGCCGGTACGGTGCACAGGCTATCGGAAATGAATCACAGTTTCTCCAGCGTGTCAAGCTTGAAACTTTCCTGGGCAACTGCGACTCTGATGTCGAAATTGCCTGGTCTCCGGGGTCACGCTGCGGTCTCGATCACCCGGTTGCGGATCGCGTCGGCCGGCGGCCGCGTTGACTGATGTGCCGCTGCGGCACCGCTGCTGCTGCCGCGATATGAAACCCGCGCCCGCGTGGCCCGCCCCTTCTGGGATTCCCGGCGCCCCGCTTACTGCTCGCATTCGTAACTGTCGAGAATCGCGCGCATCGCCTGCAGCTGCTCGTCGCTCATCGGGATCTCCCGTCGTGCGATGGCGTTCTTGAGGAACGCGAAATTCCGATCGGAGGAAAAGACCGTCATCGCCTCGGCAATGTGTCCCTCCAGCTTCTCGTGGATATCGAGCATCAGGTCCGGCGCCTGACACGAGAGGTCGAAATCGTTCAGCGAGAGGTACCTGATCGCCCGGTGCGACTTGGTGCGGAAGTAGACTGTCAGGTCATGCGTGTCGAAGACGATGCTCCACAGCGTCGCGTCTCCACCCACCTTGTCGAGAATGTCGAACGCATATGTCACTGCGTCCTCCGCACCGGCCGGCTCAAACGCTTGCACCCTTTCTGCGGCGATCCCGAAGCGGCGGAGCGAACCGTTAATGGGCTGGGGATCGCGCCGCTTGCCGGATTCCCCCCCGGAGCCGTCCAACAAGGCCGCCGACTCTGCGTACGTGCTGTTGGTCAGGACTGCCGCGGGAAGCCCCTGGCCGGTGTGCATGACCGTCTTGCCATCGAGGAACTCGATCACCGCGCAGTCGCCGGCCGCATCAGAAACCAGGTAATGATCGACCGTCTCGAATATTCTGACCTGAGAGTCGGCCGCAAGGATCTCGTTCACGGAGCTGCAGTTGTCCAGCAGGTACTGCATCCAGTGCGGGGAGTGCAGGGGCGCGCGTTCGTCCGGCTCCGGGTTCTGCGTTTCGCCGAGAGCCATGGTGCTCATCACCAAACCCTGTTCGTTCATCCCGGCCCAGGCCAACTGGTGGCCGACCACCGTGAATGTGACGCTGGCATACTTCGATGTCCACGTGGCAACCTGCCCGGTGGTGCCGGGCATGAGACCGGATTTGGAGACTCCCCGCTTGTTGATGAAGACCATCCCCTCGGGGATGTCGTTGTCGTAATTTGACCCGAAGACGGCCTCACCCTTGTTGTCGAGGCAAAACGATGTACATGACCGTCCCTCGACCCGCATCGGGAGTTTCGCAACAGACCCGCACTGAGCGGTCCTGCTCGGCGTTTCATGTCCGAGATCGGGGCCATTTGGCACAAGGTAATTGGCCTGCCGGCCGTCGACACCGGCGAATGAAACGGCGGAAAGAAGAGCTACGGCGCAAACCGTAACAACTCGCATAACCTACTCCTTCCTGCTGGTGTCTCAAGCGAGATTACGCGGGTCAGGGCGCCCAGGTTGCAGTTCGGCCTATTGCTTCCCCACGACCTCCGTTGAACCCGGCGTAGTGGAACGGGACTACTGACTGGAGGCCCACAAGAGTCTGTGGCGATCACGGGATGATCCCCCAGGCAACCCAGATCACGACATCAGCCGAGGCGATCAGCGCGAGGAGAGTATAGTGCGCCCGTCCGACCAGGCGCCACGCTCGCGTCTTCCACACGGCCCAACCATAGTAGATCGATGCACCAAGCAGCGCCGCGCCCAGCCAGGGCGCTCCCAGCAGGACAAACCGCAGGAACGGGGAGTGGCCGCTCGCGTTTTCCTGTGAGTATGGAATCATCTCCGGGTATCCAAGGAGAACCACGAGGTAGGCCCCAATGACGGCGCACAGGACGCCCGCGATCAGCCCAGCGGCAGCTCCGGGCGAGCGTTGCGCCAGGGAGCCTGTCGGCTTCACGCGCACGATTCTGCGGAACAGAACGCGTCCCGCCCACACAATCAGCGAGGCAGCGAAAAACACCATGCTGAAACTCAGATAACAGGCCTTCCCCTGCTCAGCCAACAGCGTAACACCCAGCTTCCTGGGGAAGCGGGGCAACATGTCGATATAGTGCGGCCCCGCGGTAAGTTCCTCAACCAGATTCACCTGCACAACCTGGGAGTAATCGTGAAAGTGGTAGAAGTAGATCTGTCCTGAGTTCGGATCAAGAATGTAGGAATACTGGGTAATCTTCAGATGGACTGCGTCGAGTATGTCGCGGCAGTACGCCACCGACAACGCCGGCATGTTTTCCAGCAGGCTGTCCGCCGTTCGGTATCGCCAGCAGGGAGCGATGTCGCCTTGCAGCTCGGATTGGCGGAAATTGGTGCAGATCTGATAGCGGCCATCGCCCGCGACTGCCTTCTCCCCTTCAATGATTATGGAATTGCCGTACCGGTCCCCGAACATCCACATGGCGTGATGGAGCGGCAGGTGGAATTGCGACGCGAGCGCCGTCACCTCCTCAACGCTCCCACACTCCGCCAGGGCCTTGTCGGGAAAACCGACCGAATCCTGATAGAGCGGCTTGTTCAGAGGGTTGCTGTCCCCTATGGCGGGAGCACCGAAACCGTCGAAAAACAGCCCCTCGTCATTCATCCCCCCTTCTCGGGATTCGCCACCGGGAGTATCTGCAAAACCGAAGTAGACGGCGCCGTGCCGCCCTGGTGATCCGGGGACAAACCACACGCGGACATTCGTCTCGGTCCAATCTTCATTGTTGGCCACCAGCACCTGGTGCCCCTGCCTGACGATAAAAGCGGTGCACGCGTCCAGATCGGCGGCGAGGAGCGCCGCCATTATCGCAGTTGCAGCGAGGATGCACGGTTGCGAGAAGCGCGCTTCTCTCATACTGCTCCCTCGGATGAAACGGCCGACGTTCCAATCGCACGCAGCGAGTTTCCAGAAGACTGCCCGGCGCCTTGCCATGTGGAAGCATACGTAGACCCGGCCCTTCATGTTCCCCGGCATGAGTCACGGGCCGTGCAAGACCGGTCCCCCCCCGCGGCGGCTCACCCGGCTCGCTTTCTAAGATCCCCCGGCTGCTGCCAGCCCTCTGTCGGTCTCATCCGGATTCGCTTCGCGCCGCACCTCATCGGCCGGCGCCTCCGGCCCTTCCCGGCCGGCGCCTGCCGCTCGGCCGGTTCCCGCAGCCTGGTCAAGTGCTGATGGCGTCGCCTGCGCGCAGCGGATGCATCAAGGCGGCCATCGGACCTGCCTTCAGCCGGTTGTGTGTGAGGCGGCGATGAGGTTTGCTAAAGCCGGGGAAGATTCATTACCATAGGGCGTAGCCAACCGCGATAGGAGACAGAAACCGCAGGTGAAAGAATCCTGAGGCAAGACGAGGCATGACATGGGCGAACCGACGCCGCGTTTCTGGGAGATATTCTTCGAGGTCTTCGAGTCGCTTCCCCGGCAGGGGCCGGGCAACCGCGCCTGTGCCGCCCGGGCGCTGGCCCTGTGCCGAGACCTGCCGCCGTCCCCCGCCGTGCTCGACCTCGGGTGCGGTGTCGGAGGGCAAACGCTCCACCTCGCCGAACTGACCTCCGGCCCGATCGTCGCTCTCGACCGCCACGCGCCGAGCATCGAGCGGCTCGCCGCCGCGGTGTCCCGGCTGGGGCTCTCCGCACGAGTATTCCCGGTGGTCGGCGACATGGCCGATCCCGGCCTTCCCCCGGCCGGCTTTGACCTGGTCTGGTCCGAGGGCGCGCTCTACAACATCGGCATCGCCCACGCGCTGCGTGTCTGCCACGGGCTCCTCCGCTCAGGCGGTTACCTCGCGTTCACCGATGCCGTCTGGCGCAAGGCGAACCCTCCGCCGGAGGTCAAAGAGAGCTTCGACGTCGACTACCCGGCCATGGGCGCCGTCCCCGATATTCTGGCGATCATCGCCGGCTCCGGGTTCTCGCTCCTGGGACATTTCACTCTGCCCGATGAGGCCTGGTGGGAAGACTTCTACACGCCGATGGAACGCCGCATCGAACACCTGCGCGCCGCCTACGCGGCCGAGCCCGAGGCGCTGGCGGTCCTCGACCAGCTCGCGCAGGAGCCGGACATGCACCGCCGGTACTCCGACTACTATGCCTATGAGTTCTTCGTGGCGCGCCGCGGCAAGCAAATGGATCGGTGCCGACAGTAGTGAGAAGCCGGGTTCGGGCCAAGAGAAATAACGCGCAGAACCATAATCACGGCGGACAGGCGTCCCGATCGCCGCGTCACCCGCGCCCGGAGGAAGCCTGCCGGGCCCGCGCGATTCGGCGGCGAGGGTGTCCGCGTGGCCGGTTTATGATCGCGCTTTTCGCGGATTGCCCCACATCCGACTGATCGGCCAATCATGCAAGAGTCCGGCCAAGAAAAAGGAGGTTGACCGAGCCAACCTCCTTTCTGTCCGATCCGCTCGCTCCGTTTAGGCGAGGTCGAAGCGGTCAAGGTTCATCACCTTGTCCCACGCCGCGACAAAGTCCTGCACGAACTTCTCCAGGGAATCCGAACAGGCGTAGACCTCCGCGAGAGCCCGGAGCTGGGAGTTCGAGCCGAAGACGAGATCGACGCGGGTCCCCGTCCACTTGAGCGCGCCCGTCGCCCGGTCGCGCCCCTCAAAGAGCTCCTCGTCCGGCGCGGTCGGTTTCCACACGGTGTTCAGGTCGAGCAGGTTCACAAAGAAGTCGTTGGTGAGAGTTTCCGGGCGCGCGGTGAACACGCCGTGGGGGGATCCCCCGAAGTTGGCGCCCAGGACGCGCAGGCCGCCGAGGAGAACGGTCATCTCGGGTGCGGTCAGCGTGAGCAACTGCGCCCTGTCGACCAGCAGTTCCTCGACCCGCACGCTGTACCGGGCTTTCACGTAATTGCGGAAACCGTCGGCCTTGGGCTCGAGGACTGCGAAGGAGGCCGCGTCGGTCTGCTTCTGCGAGGCGTCCATGCGTCCCGGCGTGAAAGGAACCGTGACCTTGAACCCGGCCTTTTTCGCCGCCAGTTCGACGCCCGCACAGCCGCCCAGGACGATCAGATCGGCCAGCGACACCTTCTTGCCGTCGGACTGCGACTTGTTGAACGCTTTTTGGATGCGCTCGAGAGTCCGAAGGACCTTGGCGAGCAGGGCCGGCTGGTTGACCTCCCAGTCCTTCTGCGGTGCGAGGCGAATGCGCGCGCCGTTGGCCCCGCCGCGTTTGTCGGAACCGCGGAACGTGGAAGCCGATGCCCAGGCGGTCGATACGAGCTCGGCCACCGACAAACCGGATGCCAGAATCTCGGCCCTGAGAGCGGCGGCGTCCCGCTTGGTGATCAGCCTGTGATTGACAGCCGGGATGGGATCCTGCCAGATGAGCTCTTCCGCGGGGACCTCCGGGCCGAGGTACCGGGAGCGGGGACCCATGTCGCGGTGGGTCAGTTTGAACCACGCCCGCGCAAAGGCATCCGCAAACTTCCTGGGATTCTCGAGATAACTCCGCGCGATCGGCTCGTAGATCGGGTCGAACTTCAGGGACAAGTCGGCGGTGGTCATCATGGGCCGGTGCTTTTTGGAGGGGTCGTGCGCATCGACGACCATGTCCTCTTCCGCGACGTCCTTGGCCAGCCACTGGTTCGCGCCGGCCGGACTCTTCACCAACTCCCAGTCGTACTTGAACAGCACCTTGAGATAGCCCATGTCCCATTTCGTCGGGTGCGGTTTCCACGCCCCTTCGATGCCGCTGGTGATCGTGTCGCCGCCTTTGCCGCTGCGGAAACTGCTCTTCCAGCCGAGGCCCTGCTCCGCGAGGCCGGCGGCCTCGGGCTCGGGCCCCACGTGCGAGGCCGGGCCCGCGCCGTGGCACTTGCCGAAGGTGTGCCCCCCGGCGACGAGCGCGACTGTCTCCTCATCGTTCATGGCCATGCGCGCAAAGGTCTCCCGGACGTCGCGCCCGGAAGCCACCGGGTCCGGGTTGCCGTTCGGACCTTCCGGGTTCACGTAGATCAGACCCATCTCGACCGCGGCGAGCGGATTCTCCAGCTCCCGGTCCCCCGAATAGCGCGTGCTGCCGCGCCACTCAGCCTCGGGGCCCCAGTAGATATCCTCCTCGGGCTCCCAGACATCGGTGCGGCCCCCGGCGAAACCGAACGTCTTCAGTCCCATCGATTCCAGCGCGCAGTTGCCGGCGAGGATCATGAGGTCCGCCCAGGAAATGGCCCTGCCGTATTTCTGCTTGATCGGCCAGAGCAGCCGCCGCGCCTTGTCGAGATTCACGTTGTCCGGCCAGCTGTTGAGAGGGGCCAGACGCTGGTTCCCCGTCCCTCCGCCCCCGCGGCCGTCGGCGACACGGTAGGTCCCCGCGCTGTGCCACGCCATGCGGATAAAGAGCGGACCGTAGTGGCCGTAGTCGGCCGGCCACCAGTCCTGAGAGTCGGTCATCAGCGCGTAGAGGTCCTGCTTCAGCGCCGCGTAGTCGAGTTTCTTGAACTCTGCGGCGTAGTTGAAATCCTCACCCATCGGATTGGATACGGGGGGGTGCTGGTGCAGAATCTTCAGGTTCAGCTGATTCGGCCACCATTCCCGGTTGGAGGTGCCGCCGCCCGCTGTCGGGCTGCCGCCCCGCCCCGTCACCGGACACTTCCCCGCGCCGTCCTTGTTCTGGTTGCTCATAACATCTCCTCTATTTCAAGCCATACTCCTGAGTCCGTTCTCACGTGCGGAGGGCCGCATCGCCCGCGGGCCCAAAAAAGGAATCACCCTCTCTTCCGCCGTCCCCGCAGGATCACCTGGCACTCGACGATCTCGAATTCCCTGAGTCGCTCCGTCCCTCTGACCTCGAGCTGTTCCCACGGGATGTCATAGATTTCCCCCGTGTCGTTGTCAACAAAGTGATGGTGCCGCTCCACGTTGGGGTCAAAAACAACCGCGCCTTCCCTGATCGTCTGCATGCCGAGAAGCCCCTTCTCGACCAGCAGGTGGAGCGTGTTGTAGACCGTCGCCCGCGAGACCGTCGGGCACTTCTTCCGCGCATAGCTCAGGACATCCTCCGCCGATGGGTGTGTTCTGCACTTCAGTACGTATTCCACCACGGCAATTCTCTGGGGGGTGGGTTGGATATCGCACTCCCGCAAAATGACGAGGGCGTCCTTCATGGAATTAGATTATGTATCGTTTTAGACAGTGTCAAGAACAAAGTGCGGGGCCCAGCCGAAATATGCCCGTTCCGAACCCAGGGACGAGAAGATCGCGACTCGAGCTCCGAAAAATCGGGGTGCCGTCCCGGCCCGGCTTGCGCGTTGGAATGGATTGGCGGCCAGCGACTTTCAGTCGATTGGACGCGGCCCGTGGGAACACTGCGAGAGGTAGGCAGCACCGGGTATGGGAGTGTGAAGTCCGGGCCGGGGTCGGCGCCGCCTCCCGACAAATGTTGCCATCGAGAGGCAGCCGGGAGTCGCGTCGTATTACACTGCAGATGACCGACGACTGTGGCCTCGCTCCCCGCCGACATCATCCCCCGCCGAGTGCCGGGCCTCGTGCGATTATCCAGGACTGCCGGAACGTGATCGGAGGCATTCCTCCGCCAGGGCCACCAGCTCCGCGCATCCCCACTCACCCTGGTCGTGCAGCAAGACGGCGAGGCGGCGCGGAAGGGCCTCGATTCCGAGGTAGGCCCCGCTGATCGCTCGCCTCCCCCGCGCACTCTGGCGCTCGTCCTCGCCCGCAGTCGCAGCTCTCAGCCAACAGCTCGTCGTCGCCGGCCGCAAGATCAAGCTTGCCGGAGCCCGGCGCTTTGGTCGTTATTTCCGAAGTGAGGAGGTCACAACATGTCCGAATTCCGACAGAACAAAGCCACCAAAGAGTGGGTGGTCGTCGCTCCGGGACGGGGACGGCGGCCCTCCGACTTCGCCAAAGAAACCGCCGCGCCGCGGCCGCTTCCGGAATATAGGGATGATTGCCCGTTCTGCCCCGGGCACGAGGATCAGACTCCGGCCACCGTTCTGCAATTGCCGCCGCATGGTCCATGGCGCGTACGGGTCGCCCCCAACAAGTTCGCCGCGCTCTCCCCGTCGCTGCCGGCCGCTCGGACGGCGGTGGGCTCGTTTCTTTCGGCCAACGGCTTCGGCATCGCGGAGGTGATCGTCGAGAGCCCCCGCCACAACCAGACGCTGGCCACGATGTCGGTGGCGGAGGTGACCGAAGTGCTCACCGCGTATCGCGAGCGCCAGCGCGCCGCCTCGCGCAATCCCCACGTCAACCTGGTGACCGTCTTCCGCAATCACGGCCGGCGGGCCGGCACTTCGCTGGAACATCCCCACTCCCAGCTCATCGCCACGCCCATTGTCCCCCCCCACGTCCGCGATCCTCTTCGCCAGGCTGTCCTCCACTACGACAGCTACGGCACGTGCGTCTACTGCGACATGGTTGCCGAAGAGATCCGGCAGGAAGAACGCCTCCTTGACCAGACCCCCGGCTTTGTCGCCTTCTGCCCCTTCGCCGCCCGCTCCCCCTTTGAGGCGCGCATTTACCCGAAGGGCCACGCCGCCAGCTTCACGGCCATCGGCGACGACGCCATCGCGGAGCTTGCCGCTGTGCTGCGGTCCACCCTCCGCCGGCTCTACTTCCTGCTCGGAAACCCCGACTACAATTACATCATCCGCTCCTCCCCGGTCGGCGATGAGGACACCCGCCACCTGCACTGGTACATTGTCATTATCCCGAAAATCTCCACGCCGGCGGGATTCGAGATCGGCTCCGGCATCTACATCAATTCGGTCGCCCCCGAGAGCGCCGCCCGGGCGCTGCGCGAGGTAGACATCGACGGCGCGCGGGAGGAGCCGGCGTGAGCGCCGCCCCCGCCGGGCCGCCCGAGAGCGCCGCGCCCTACCGCCGGACAGCCGAAGAGGTGCTGGCCGAGCTCGGTGTGGACGCGCGGAGCGGACTGGCCGAGAGCGAGGCGGGCGCGCGATTGGCGCGCTGGGGCCGCAACGAACTGGCCGCCGAAGGACCCGTGCCCGGGTGGCGGAAGTTCTTCGCCCAGTTCCAGGATCCCCTGGTCATCCTCCTGCTCATCGCCACCGCCGTCTCGGCCGCCCTGTGGCTCTCGGAGGGGGATACCGCGCTGCCGTACGAAGCGATTGCGATCTTCGCGGTCGTCCTGCTCAACGCCGTCATGGGCTACGTCCAGCAGGCGCGCGCGGAAAACGCCGTCGCCGCCCTCCGCCGGATGGCGGCGGCCCGGGCGACCGTGGTGCGCGGCGGCGAACGCCGCATCATCCCGGTCGAGGAACTCGTCCCGGGCGACATCATCATCCTCGAGGAGGGGGACACGGTGCCCGCCGACGCCCGGCTGATCCAGGAGGCCGCGCTGCAGACGGCCGAGGCAGCGCTCACCGGCGAGAGCCTCCCGGTCGCCAAAGACGTCCTCCCTCTCGCGCAGGACGTCGGTCTCGGCGATCGCACGAACATGGTCTTCAGCGGCACCGCCGTCGCCTCCGGGCACGGTCGGGCGGTCGTCGTCGCCACCGGCATGCAGACGCAGATGGGCCGTATCGCCGGCCTCCTCCGAGCCGCTCCCGCCGAGACCACCCCCTTCCAGCGCGAGCTCGACCGCATCGGGCGGCTGCTCGGTCTGATCGTCCTCGCCATTGCCGTCATCATGGTCGCCACCATTGTCATCGTCGAGGACGTGCGCAGACTCTCCGCCCTGTTTGACGTCCTCATCCTGGGCGTCGCGCTCGCCGTGGCCGCGGTGCCGGAAGGCCTGCCCGCCGTCATGACCGCCGTTCTTTCGCTCGGCGTCCAGCGCATGGCGGCGCGCAATGCCGTCGTCCGCCGTCTCGCCGCCGTCGAAACACTCGGCTCGGCCGATGTCATCGCGTCCGACAAGACCGGCACGCTCACCCGGAACGAAATGACCGTGCGGGTCGTGGTGACCGCCAGCGGCCGGGCGCACTTCGACGGCACCGGGTACGCGCCCGAGGGCGAACTGCGGCTGGAACCAACCGCGCCGTCCGACTCCGGGGCGCCCGCGGCCGCTTTGCGCTCCGAACTGGTGCGCGCACTCGCTGCCGCCGACCGCGCCAACAACGCCGTGCTGCTCGAGCGCGCGGGGCGCTGGACTGTGCAGGGCGACCCAACCGAGGGCGCCCTCATCGTCGCCGCCCGCAAGGCCGGCCTCGAAGACGAGGTTCTCGATGCCCGGCTGGAGCGCATCGGCGAAGTCCCGTTCTCCTCCGAACGCAAACTGATGTCCACCATCCACACCGACGCTGAACAGCGGGACTTCCTGCTCGTCTTCACCAAGGGTGCGCCGGATGTGCTCCTCGCCCGCTGTCTGAGCGAACTGGCCGGCGACATGCCCCGGCCCCTCACCCCCGAGCGGCGCGCCGGAATCACCGCCGCCAACGAGGAACTCGCGGGCGGCGCGCTCCGCACTCTCGGGGTGGCCGTGCGGACGCTGCCCAAGGACGCCCTCCTGCAGGACGAGCCCGATGAGCGCCTGGAGCGGGAACTCATTTTCCTCGGCCTCATCGGGATGATCGACCCGCCGCGCGCGGAGGCGCAGGAGGCGGTCGCGCGGGCCGTGGGCGCCGGCATCCGCCCCATCATGATCACCGGCGACCACCCCAGAACCGCCGCCGTGATCGCCCGCGAGCTCGGCATCGCGTGCGACGGCCGCGCCGTCACGGGCGCCGAAATCGAGAGCACCGAGGACGCGGCTTTCGACCGCCTCGTTCAGGAAGTCTCCGTCTATGCCCGCGTCAACCCCGAACACAAGCTGCGCATTGTCCGGGCCCTCCAGCGCGGCGGCGCCACCGTGGCCATGACCGGCGACGGCGTCAACGATGCCCCCGCTCTCAAAACCGCCGACATCGGCGTCGCCATGGGCATTACCGGCACCGACGTCTCGAAAGAAGCCGCCGACATGGTGCTGGCCGACGACAACTTCGCCACCATCGTCGCCGCGGTCGAGGAGGGCCGCGCCATCTTCTCCAACATCCGCAAATTCCTCCGCTACCTCCTGTCGTCGAATATCGGCGAAGTCATGACCATGTTCCTCGGCGTGGTGGGCGCCGACCTCCTCGGCCTCAGGTCGGACGGCGGCGGCGCGATCGTGCTGCCCCTGCTGGCCACGCAGATCCTGTGGGTCAACCTGGTTACCGACGGCGCGCCCGCTCTCGCCCTCGGCGTCGATCCGGCGAGCCGCGGCCTCATGAACCGTCCGCCCCGCCCCCGCCGCGAGCGGGTCATCACCCGCCGCATGTGGTCAGGGATCCTCTTCGTTGGCGCCGTCATCGCCGTCGGCACGCTCTTCGCCGTCGACGCCTGCCTCCCCGGCGGGCTGGTCGAAGGCGCCGGCAGTCTCCGCTACGCTCAGACCATGGCCTTCACCACCCTCGTCCTCTTCTCGCTGTTCAACGTCTTCAACGCCCGGTCGGACGAGCGCAGCGCCTTCCGCGGGCTGTTTGCCAACCGCTGGCTCTGGGGGTCGGTCCTGCTGTCGCTCGCCCTGCAGGCAGCCGTTATCTACCTGCCTTTTCTGCAGCAGACCTTCTCGACCGTGCCGTTGTCGCTGGGCGACTGGCTCTTCTGCGCCGCGGTCGCCAGTTCCGTGCTGTGGCTGCGCGAACTGACCAAGGCTGCCGTGCGCGGCCGCCGGCGGCCTGCGAATCGCCCTTGACACCGCGTCCGCCCGGCCCTACTCTGGACGGAGACAAATCACTCTTTGTTCGGACACCGGAACCATGCTGATGGACACCCTTCGCTTAACCGCCCGCTGGGCGTTGCCGGCGCTCGCCGTGATCGTCGCCGGCTGCAGCAAATCTGTCGACGTTGAAGACGAGGAAACAGACGGCACGCCGCCGCTCGCCGTGGCCAATTTGGCCGTGATGGCGTCGACCTCCCAGAGCGCCGTGCTCCGCTGGACGACGCCGGCGGACCGCCGCGACGATCAGTCGCCCGGCGCTATCGCCGCGTACGATCTCCGCTTCTCTTTCGACAGCATCACCGACGAGAACTTCGCGGCCGCGGTTCCGGTCGAGCCGGTGCCGGCGCCGCTCCCGGCCGGACACGTTCAGCAGTGGACTGTCTTCGGCCTGACCCCCGACAGCGGCCATTATTTCGCCCTGAAGTCGCGCGACCGCCGCGGCAACTGGAGCGCCGTGTCCAACTGCCCGTGGGTGCACTGCGCCGCTGTCCGCCCGGCGGCCTTCGCCGATGGCGCGCTCGAGCAGGCGGTCCGCTCCCACATCCACAAACCTTCCGGCGATATCCTGACGTCCGACATCGATACCATCGGCCAGCTCGTCGTCCGGGACGCCGGCATCGCCTCGCTCGCGGGTCTGGAGGACTGCCGGTCTCTGGCGGCCGTGGACTTCGCCCGCAATGATATCACCAGCCTGGCGCCGCTCTCCGGCCTTCCTCTGCTGAGCGGCCTCTATCTCGCCGAAAACAACGTCAGCGATCTCAACCCCCTGGCGGGTATGGCAAGCCTCCGCCAGATTCAGCTTCAGGATAACCCCGTCAGCGACCTGGGCCCGCTGGCGACCATTGACTCCCTCCAGCAGCTCATCCTCTGGGGGACCCCGGTGACTGATTTCTCCGCTCTCTACGAACTCCGTTTTCTCAGCGACGTCGGCTTCGACCGCATGAACCTTGCCGACATCAGCTTCATGAGCCACCTGAAGCGGCCGCAGATCTGCGGGCTCGCTTTCAACAACATCACCTCCCTCGAACCGCTCCGCCCGCTGTACATGCTCGAGTCGCTGAACCTCATGCAGAATCACATCACCGATCTCGCCGGGTTGACGCCCCTGACCGGCCTGCGGGAACTCAATCTCGCCAATAACCAGATCGTTGATCTGTTGCCCCTGATCTACAACACCGGCCTTGATTCGGGCGACGTCATCCGGCTGGAGGGAAACCCGCTCTCCGACTATGCGCGAGCGATCCAGATACCGACCCTCCGGTTGCGGAAAGTGACTGTCATTTTCTGAATCGTGCGGTCGGCCTTTCGGAGCGGATCGCGGCCGGCAAACACTCCAAAAAAATACCGGCCGGGCTGCAGCCCGGCCGGCATCATTGTCATACCGACCGCCCTTGCGGCCAAGGTCACGCCCGCGGCATGCCGAGCTTCACCTGCGCATCGTGCAGCTTGATCCGCCGCGCGACAATGTCTTTCTGGCGGGAAGCCAGCTTCTGCGTCACGCCCGCCTGTTCCTGCTGCAGCTTCAGCAGCTTCACTTCAATTTCTCCGAGCACCTGTTGCGCCGCCGTCTGCGAAAGCGGGCTGGCGCCTGCCGTGCTCAGCGAATCGTACTCGATCCGTTTCCGCTGGAGCTCGGCCTCCAGTTGGAGGACGCCGATACGGCGCTCCGCCAACTCCCCCTCCACCTGCGCCTGCTCGATCTCCGCCTTCCGCAAATCCTTCAGCCGCTTGAGCAGGTCGATCGCCTGCTGTTCGACTTTTTTCTCGATATCGAGGGCAATCACCTCGGACTGCCGCTGCCCCTTCTTGGCCTCTCCCTTGCGCCGGTCGACGTCCTTGAGCGCCGTCTGTTTCTGCTCGATCGTGAGCTCGATCTCTTTCAGACGCCCTTCGGCCTGCGCCTTCTGGGCGGCCGCCATTTCCTTCACCATCGTGGCGTTGTCGATGTCGGCCGTCACTTCCGCCACACTGCGCATGGGAATGACGACCATGCGCGAATCCACTGCGCCCGACCGAGCCGGCTCCTGCGCGGAGCCGGTGGCCGCCGCCAGGATCACCACACCCAGTGCGAGAAGTCCCTTCTTCAGCTTCATGTAAACAACCTCCGGCCGGCCTCGACCGGCCCGTTTGAGAACATACCTCCGGGGCCGCCGTAACATAAGGCCCGCGCCGCCGGTGTCAACGGCCTTTATACCGAATTCCTGTCTTCGCGGACGGCCTGGTCCGACGGCGGCTGTCAGCGGGGGATTTTTCTTTGTCGATCCCCGGCAGCATTGTATACTGCCGTGCGAGGCGAAGGAGGTACGCATGGATGCTCTTTTGATTGCGAAAGCCGGCCGCGATCTGCACCTGTTGCCGCGCATGGCGAATCGCCACGGCATGATCGCGGGCGCCACCGGGACCGGCAAGACCGTCACCCTCCAAGTCATGGCCGAGCAGTTCAGCCGCCTCGGCGTGCCCGTTTTTCTCGCCGATGTCAAGGGGGACCTCGCCGGTCTCAGTCAGCCCGGCGGAGGCAACGCCCGGGTCGACGAACGCCTGAAGGCGCTCGGCGTCAACGACTGGATCTGGCAGGGTTGCCCGGTGCGATTCTGGGATGTCTACGGCGAGCAGGGCCATCCCGTCCGCACTACCGTCTCCGACATGGGCCCTCTGTTGCTGAGCCGCCTCCTCGACCTCAACGACACCCAGGCCGGGGTGCTCAGCCTCGTGTTTCGCCTCGCCGACGACAACGGCCTGCTGCTCGTGGACATGAAGGATCTCCGCGCCATGCTCCAGTACGCCGCCGACAATAGCCGGCGCATTCAGACTGCGTACGGCAACATCTCCCCCGCCTCGGTCGGCGCCATTCAGCGCGCTCTGCTCGCGCTGGAGGAGCAGGGAGGCGACCGGCTTCTGGGCGAACCGGCGCTCGACATCGATGATCTCCGGCAGACCGACGGCGACGGCCGCGGGGTGGTCAACATCCTCGCCGCCGACCGGCTCCTGCAGACCCCCCGCGTCTATACCACCTTTCTCCTTTGGCTGCTCTCCGAGTTGTTCGAGCAGCTCCCCGAGGCCGGCGACCTGGACAAGCCGAAACTGGTCTTCTTCTTCGACGAGGCGCACTTGCTCTTCGACGAAGCGCCCAAAGTGCTGGTGGAGAAAATCGAGCAGGTCGTGCGGCTCATCCGCTCCCGGGGGGTGGGCGTCTACTTCATCAGCCAGAACCCGCTGGATGTGCCGGACGACGTCCTCGGACAGCTCGGCAACCGGGTCCAGCACGCGCTGCGCGCCTTCACCCCCAAAGACCAGAAAGCGGTGCGCTCGGCCGCCGAGACTTTCCGCGCCAACCCGGCCCTGGATGTAGAGCGAGCGATCACCGAACTGGCCACGGGCGAGGCGCTCGTGTCGCTGCTGGACGCCCAGGGCAGCCCATCGCCGGTCGAGCGGGCGCTGATCTATCCGCCCCACAGCCGCATCGGCGCCATCGCGCCGGAGACCCGCCGCGACCTCATCGGGCAATCGCCGCTGCGGGGCCGCTACGAGACCCTCCTCGACCGCGAGTCTGCTTACGAAATGCTCAGAGCGCGCGCCGATCGGGCGGCCGCGGACGGCGCCTCTCCCTCCCCGCGGCCGGGCCGGCCGTCGTCCGGGGCGTCGGGCAACGCCGCCAAAATCGCCACTTCCATCGCGCGCTCGGCCGGCAGCCAGCTCGGTCGCGAATTGGTGCGCGGGGTGCTCGGGTCGCTCTTCGGCCGCCGCCGACGCTAGTAGAGCGCGGGTGGACTCCGCCCTCCGTAGCCGGGGCGCGCCCTCCTCGCCGCCCGCTCAGCCGGAGAACCGCACTTCGCGGTACGCGTCCAATCTTTTAACTTGCCCCATCATCGACAGGTGGGTTCATTATTCAGTAGGGGCGACTTTCATTTACCGCGTCTGTGCCGGAGTGGAGCACAGATGCACTCACTGCCCGAGCCCCAACTGTGGTCGAAGTGAAAGGAGCAACGACATGGGAAACCTCTTATCAATCATTATCCAGCTCATCTGCGGCGCCGTCGGCGGCAACGTCGCCGGGTCGCTGATGAAAAAATCTTCGTTGGGCACGATCGGAAATTCCATCGCCGGCATTCTGGGCGGCGGCATCGGCGGCCAGATTCTCGGCGCGCTCGGCGTCGGCGCGGCAGGGGGCGGGACGGATGTCGGGAGCATTGTCGGCAGCATCCTCGGCGGCGGTGTCGGCGGCGGCCTGCTCATGGCCATCGTCGGTGTGATCAAGAAAGCGATGTCGGGCCAGAAATCCTAAACACGCGCCCGCCGGCCGGGCCCTGACGCTCGGAGACTTCCTGCACCACGGCAGCCCCGCTAACGGCTGCCGTTGTGCGTATTGAAGACTGGCAGCCGGGGGCGCCTCTCCTCCGCTCTGCGCTCGATCGCATTCCTGCAAGCTGCCCCTCGTGACCCATGCATTCCACCCCGCACCCGGTGTACGCCTGACCCTGCCTGCGTGCGCCGCCGTTGCCGTTGGCACGATCTCTTCAACTCTCCGTCTTCAGCTAAAGAAACGCCGCGCTCCGACTGCCCCCTCCCCCTTAACCCTATGTTGCGCCTTAAGATAGACTGTTTGCGCCTTCGGCTGACTTGACTGCTTGCCGTTCAGCCAGGATTCAATAATACTATCACCAGCGGCAAAAACCTGCGAACGAAGGTGATAACCCCGATGAGCGAGCTGATCGACAACGCCAAGGCCCGTCAGGCGGTCCTCAAACACCTGATCCTCCAACTCCACGAGGGAAAAGCCCCGCAGGAGGTCAAACCTCAATTGCTCCGGCTCCTCGGCCGGGTCCCTTACCACGAAGTCGTCGCCGTCGAACAGGAACTCATCAAGGACGGCGTCCCGGTGGAGGACATCCTGCGGCTGTGCGACCTGCACTCGGCCGCCATGAAGGGAGCGCTCGATTCATCGGGACCGCCCGAGCTTCCGCCCGGCCATCCGGTCGACACTTTCCGGAAGGAGAACCAGGCCCTCATCGGCGAGCTGGAACTCGCGGACAGGCTCTTCGCCGAAATCGAGGCGCTCCCCGAGGAGGCCGATGCGGAGGAACCTCTCGGGCACCTCCGGGTCCGTTTCAGCCGTCTGGCCGATGTCGGCAAGCACTATAGCCGCAAGGAAAACCTCGTCTTCCCCTATCTCGAACAGAAAGGCATCACCGGACCGCCGACCGTGATGTGGGGGAAGGACGACGAGGTCCGCGCCGCCGTGAAGGGCGCTCTCGAAGCGCTCGCCTACTCCGGCCGGGTGTCCGTCGGCGACGCGAAAGGGGTGATCGATCTGGTCCTCCGTCCGGCGGTCGAGGCGATCAGGGAGATGATCTTCAAGGAAGAGGAGATCCTCTTTCCCATGTGCCTGGAGAAACTCACCGATGCCGAGTGGTACGCCATCGCCCGCCAGAGCCCCGCGATCGGCTTCTGCATCTATGATCCGGTCGAGGACTGGCAGCCGGAGGGTCCGGCCGCGGAAACCGAGACGGCGTCTCCGGCCGCGCCCGACCGCCTCCAGTTCCCCAGCGGCAGCCTGAGCCCGGTCGAGATCCAAACCATCCTCAACACCATCCCCTTCGATCTCACCTTCGTCGGCGCCGATGACACGGTCAGGTATTTCACCCAAGGTCGGGAACGCATCTTCGAGCGCAACCGCGCGATCATCGGCCGGAAAGTGCAGATGTGCCACCCGCCGGGCAGCGTGCATATCGTGCAGAGGATCATCGACGACTTCAAAGCCGGCCGCGCCGATCGCGCGCCCTTCTGGATCGAGCTCCACGGCAAGTTCATTCACATTGAATACTTCGCCGTCCGCGACGAGCACGGAACCTACCTCGGCACGCTCGAGGTGAGCCAGGACCTGACCGGCAAGCGCGCCCTGACCGGCCAGAAACGGCTCCTCTCCTACGAGTAGGCGGGCGCCATGGCCGAGACGCCCCGACCGCTCATCACGCCGCAGACCAAAGTCGGCGATTTGCTCGATGCTTACCCGGAGCTGGAACCGCTGCTGATCGAAATCGCGCTACCTTTCCGGAAGCTCCGCAACCCGGTCCTGCGCCGCACGGTCGCGCGGGTGACCAGCCTCGCGCAGGCCGCCCGCGTCGGTAACGTCTCTGTCGTCGAATTGGTGCGCCGCCTGCGCCGGGCCGCCGGCCAACCCGATTTCGTCGCCGACGTCTCCACCGCTCCGGCGGCTTCTCCCGGCTCCGCGCCGCCGTTCTGGATGGATCCGTCGGCGGTCATCGAGACGCTCGATGCGCGGCCGATGATTGACGCCGGCGAGCAGCCGCTGGGCGCGGTGATGCGGGCCCTCGCCCGGCTCCAAGCCGGACAGATCTGCGAGGTGATCACCCCCTTCGAACCGGCGCCGCTGATCGACAAAGCTGCCGCCCGCGGCTACCGGGTGTGGACCGCCGCGCCCGCCGCCGGCGAATTCCGCACCTATTTCACCCCCGAATGACCGCACCGAGGCCGCGGCCGGTCAGTGCGCCGCCCGGCTCCCGTCGGCCCGGCCGAGCGCGGCCGGCGTCTCCGCGGTTTCCCTGGGCCGCGCGCCGCGCCGCAGATGGATCGCCAGTCCCGCCAGCGAGACGATGAGGACCGCCCCGCCCGCGGCCGCGATCAGGTGCGCCGGCTGCGTCCCGCGGGCGTACTCGTGAAACGCCCGCGGCGCCCCCTGCGCTCCGACGACGGCCAGCGGGAGGAAAGTCAGGAGCAGCCCCGCTGTCATGCCGTAGATCCACCGCGCCGCCGCCCGCCCGGCGCACCGCGGGTCGCCGCTCCGGCTGCGCGCGTGAATCGTCCCGGCGACAAACGCCATCACCCCGATCCCCAGCGCGCCGAAATGGAGGTGCCCCACGGTCGCATATGTGTCCTGCAGATGCACGCCGAGTCCCGGCGCCGCCAGCGCGCTCCCGCTCGCCGCCAGCGCCGCAAAAGCGGCCGCCTGTCCGAACAGCGCGGCGTTGAGCGCCGGTTCCGCGAGCCTCGCCCTCAGCCACGCCCGCAGGAGGAGCCCGAATATCACCGTGGCCGGCACGATCGCCAGAAGGCCGTAGAGACTCCCGGCCGCCGCCATCCGCGAACCCTCGGCCGCCGTGAGCAGGTGCTGCCCCCACGAGACGAGACTGAGCAGCGCCACCGCCATGCCGGCCGTGATCAGGGTGCGCCGGGGCAGACGCACCGGCCGGCCGGCGCCGCCGAGTAGATCGAGAGCAATCCCGGCCGCCGGCAGCACCACCGCGAGGATCGCCGGGTTCGCGTACATCCAGAACAGCGTCTGCTGAAACGACACCGGGTCCGCCGCCCCGAACCACGCGGCGGCCGATTCCGCCAGTCCGGCGCTGCTTTGAAGGAGAAGAAAGAACAGCCGAATCGGAACCACCGCCGTCTGGACCAGCGACCCCAACAGAAAGAACCAGGCCAAAAGCGGCATCTCCGCCATTGGCACGGTCCGGTGCCGCCGGCTGAGAATCGTCCACGCCAGCGCCACATTCACCAGCGTGGTCGCTATCGCCGCCGCGGCCAGCCCGGCCGCCAGCACACCGTAAGCTCGCTCGGTCCCCACTTCCGGCGGCAGGATCATTCTCCATCCCCCCTGGTACCCGCTCAGTTCCGCTCCCGCAATCACTCCCGCCGCCCCCAGCACATATGCACCCCACCCGGCCAGAGTCAGGCGGGGCAGCGCCGTCTGCGCCGCTCCCACGGCCTGCGGCACGAGCAGATTGCCGATCACGGCGGGCAGCATCGGGATCAGCACGAGAAACACCATCACCGTCCCGTGCAGCGTGAGGACCGCTCCGAACCGCGTGTTGTCGAGCAGATCGGGCCGCGGCGTGGCCAGCTCCGCCAGCAGCGCCGCCGCCGCCGCCAGCCCGATCGCAAACGCGATGCCGATGCCGGCGGCGTAGAGGCGGGCAATCCCCGCCGCCCGCGCCGCCGCGTAGACCCGGCGCGGGCGCAGGCGATCGATTCTCCCGCGAAAGACCTCACGCATGCTCAAAAATCCTTCCGGGCGAAGCGGCGGATTCCATACCACACGGGCGCCGCCGCCCAGAGCGTCAGCACCGCCGCCGCCAGCCCCAGCCCGCTCGCGCGGTCGAAAAAGCGCATGAACACCGCCCCCGTGTACCCCATCAGCGCCGCCATATCCGAATGAATGAGCAGCAGCACGCGGGCGAGATCGACCGGGTTGCCCAGCGCGGCCGCCAAAAGAGGCGTCTCCAGCGGATAGGCCGCGAAAGCAGTCGCCGCCGCCAGCACCGCTCCGTCGTAGCCGATCGCCGCCGTCAGCCAGATTCCCAGGACCACCGCCAGCCCCTTGCCGCGGTCGTCGAAGCGCACGGCCGCCACCAGCGCCAGCCCCGTGAAGATCGCGCCGAGCGCCGTGCCGACCAACAGCACCGCCGCCAGCGCTGTCATCCCCGCCGCGTTCACACCCCCCAGGACGAGGTAGGGCACGCCGATCCCCAGGGCGAACCCGAGCCAGAGCGAGGCGAATATCCCGGCGAACAGCCCGAGATACACCGCGCGCCGGCCCACCGGCTGGGTGAGGATCAGCTCCACGAACTCCCGCGCGCTGTAGTAGTACATCGCCGGGTAGAGCAGACTGATCAGCGGCACAAACACCAGACAGAGACTGCTCAGACTTACGGCCGCTTTCCCGGCGTCCGCCTGGAGATAGAACAGCCCCGCCGTGGCCGCGGCGAAAAAGAGCGTGTTCACAAGGCTCCAGCGGCTCCGGACAATATCTTTCACCACGAACCAGGTGACGTTCCGCAGCGCCGTCATGCCGCCCCCCGCGCCAGCATCTGCGCCACCGCCGCCTCCAGGTACGGACTCCCCGTGGCCAGCTTCAACTCCCGCACCGATCCGGCAAACTGCACCGCGCCGTCGAGCAGCAGCACCACGTCGTCCGCAAGTTCCTCGAGGTCGCCGATGATGTGGGTCGTCAGCAGCACCGCCCGGCCCTCCCCTTTTCGCTCGAGGACATGCTCCTTGAGCACCCGGCTGGCTCCCGGATCGAGACCGGCCGTCGGTTCATCCAGAATGAGCACCGCCGGATCATACAGGGCGGCCACCGCCGCGCTCAGCTTCTGCCGGGTCCCGCCCGAGAGCGTCCGCACCCGCTTGTCGAGGTGGGCGTGCAGGCCGAACCGCTCGAGGAGCGCGCCGCCGGATGCCGGCCGCTCCCCGCGGAGGCGCACCACCAGGTCAATCACCTCGCGCCCCGTCAGATCCTGGGGAAAGGTCGCCGCCTGCGGCATGTACCCGATCCGCCTCCGGTACTGCCCGGCCGCGTCCGGCAGCCGTCCGTCGTAGAGAATCACTCCCTCGCTCGGCCGCGCCAGTCCGACCAGGCACTTGATCAGCGTCGACTTCCCCGACCCGTTCGGCCCGATCACCCCCGTGATCCGGCCGGGAGTTACGTCGAACGACACGTCGCGCAGCGCGACAAAGCGGCGGAATCGTTTGGTCAACCCGCGCGTTTCAATCATAGGTTCGGCCTCATTCGCGGGCGGCGGTCCACGAGCGTTTCCGGCGTCAGCGTCGGCATCGCCCGCTCCGCCAGGTCGAGGACTTCCACCAGCAGACTGCGCAGGAGCACCAACGTCGGCGGATGCGACTCCACCAGGAGCGAAAACAGGCTCACCGGACGAAAGGGCAGATCGCCGTAACCGTCGCGATCCAAATCCACCCCCCGGTAGCCGCTCCAGTAGTTCCCCTCGAAACGGCTGTTGTTCTGACGGCTGTTGGTGGCTACGGCGAACGAATTGTCGACAAAGTCATTCGCGCTCACCGTATTGTCGAGGCAGTTCGCCATCAGCTTGAGCGCCCAGCCGTTGCCGGCAAAGAGATTCCCCGCGACATACACGCGGTCCGATCCCTCCATGTGTACGCCGGTCGAGTTGTCGCAGAACCGGTTCCCCGTCACCCGGCTGTCGCGGATATCCTTTAGCAGCACGCCGTAGGACGCCCCGCCCCAGCTTTGCTCGAACGTATTGTTCTCCATCAAAACATTGCTCGTGTACATCACCGCCACCCCGGCGCCGTTCCGGCGAAACAGGTTGTCGGCGTACTGACAGCTGTCGGAGAACATGAAATGCAGCCCGTAGCGGAGGTTCTCCTCGCAGCGGTTGCGGTCGACCGTGCCGGCGCGCACGAACTCCATGTAGATCCCGTCCCGATGCCCCGCGATCGTGTTCTCCAGAATCGTGATATCGCGGCAGTACCAGAGGTGGATGCCGTTCCCCGATGAGGTCAGGCGCGTCTGCGCTCCCCGGATGATGTTGCCCTGCAGCCGGCAGGTGTGGGAGTTCGCCGCGTAAATGCCGAAAAAGCACGCCTCGATCGAGTTGTTCTCGATCGTCGCCCGTACCGCCCCTTCCAGCTGGATCGCCGCGTGCTCGGCCGTGAAACTCGTCGGCACCCCGCGCAGCCGGAGATTCCGGATCTCCACGTCCGGCGCGGTGACCGTGAATATGCCCCCCGCCCCGTCCGCATCGACCACCGCGCCCTCCCCGCCGGCCAGCGTGAGCGGACGATCGATCGTGATCCCGTGCTCGCGGTAGACCCCTGCTTTCACCGCCACCGTATCGTGCGCGCGTGCCGCGGCCACGCCCGCAGCGACCGTGGCGTGCTCGCCGCCGGGCTGCACCGTGACCACCCGCGCCGACGCCAGGCCCGTCACAGTCAGCGCGGCGCCCAGCGCCGCCGCGAGCTTTCGGCCGAATCTCCGCCCGCCCGCGGGCCACCCGCGCCGCCGCTTACTTGATATCCCACGCATCCGCCACATACGCCCGCACCTCTTCCCAGGTGACTGTCCGTCCGCCACTCTCGGCGGCGAGCCGTTGGCCGGCCTCCTCCGACGCGGTGGCCGCCAGTCCCAGTCCCATCGGACTGCGCAGCCGCTCCCCCGCCACCACGACCGCTTTCGCCCCGGCCAGAAAAGTCCCCGGATCGTTGACGTCGGCCAGCCAGCGCGCCGAGGCGTCGATGTCCGCCTGGTGGGCCAACTCGTAGGCCGCCAGGCATTCGATCGAATCGAACCGGAACACCTTTCCTTTCCCGGAGATGAGCTGGGTCCCGAACGCGGGATCGGCGATGTTCATCCGGCAGTAGTCGCACCGGTCCTCGCCGTAGTGCATGGCGGCGGGACCCTTTCCGCCGCATCCGGCCAGCGCCACCGCGGCGGCTACCGCTGCCGCCGGAATCAGCCTAACCCGCATCGCCCGCCTCCCCGGAGATTCCCTTTCGACGCGCGCGAATCACCTCCGCGCCGTAGACCGCGGTGCCGACCGCGAACACACCGAGCGCCACCCACCCGGCCGGTCCCGGCCACGAGTGCGCCTCGAAATTGAGCAGCCGCTTCGACCCGATCAGCGGCGGCTGGTAGGTCATCCCCGGCACCTTGATAATCGCCTGCTCGGTATCGAGGTTGTGTCCGTAGTCGTACCCCCACCGGTAGAAATCGATCATCCCCCCCGCCGCGACGGCGGCGAACAGCACCAACCATACGAGCACCCAGGTCCGCCGTCCGACCGCCGCGGCGGCCAGCCCGAGCAGCATCAGGCCGCGCATCACCCAGGGCATAATCCGCAGCTCCTTGATCGACTCCGGGTGAATGGCCTTCATACCGATATAATGGTTGAGGGTGTTGATCTTCTCGATGTCCCCCGCGTTCTGCCCCTCCATCCGGTTGATCCAGATCTCCAGCCCCAGCCCCTCCGGGTACTGCGGCGCCTCCAGGGCGATTTCCCACAGCGGGAGGAAATAGGTCAGGGCCAACAGCAGGGCCGCGGCCGCCAGCGCGATCCGTCCGGCCGGGTGCATCCGGCCTCGCTTCCCCGTCGCCTCGGACCGCCAGGCGGCCCGGTCGTCCGCCTCGCGGAGAATCGCGGGACTCATCGCCGGGCCCGCCCTGTGGTTTCAGATCGGGTCATTTCGACACCCGGATGTACCCTTGCATCTCCTGGTGCAGAGCCGAGCAGAAATCCGTGCAGTAGAACGGATACACGCCCGGCGCCTGCGGTTTCCACGCCAGCGTCCGCGTCTCCCCCGGCATAATCAGCAATTCGGCGTTGTTCGCCCCCATCACCGCGAAGCCGTGCGGGGCGTCCCAGTCCTGCTCGAGGTTGGTCACATGGAACAGCACCGAGTCCCCCGCCTTGATCCCCTCGATATTGTCCGGCGCGAAATGCGTCCGGATTGTCGACATGTACACACGCACGAGCTTCCCGCTCCGCTCGATGCGCGCCTGGTTCTCCGCCGTGATCGCGTGCGGATTCCGGTTCTCGGCGATCGGGAAGTACTTCACCGATTTGTCCTTGATCAGCGCGGCCGGCAGCGCCTGCGCGTAGTGCGGCTCCCCGATCGTCGGGAAATCCAGCAGGAGCTTCATCTTGTCGCCGGTGATGTCGTAGAGCTGGGCTGACTGCGAGAGCTCCGGACCGGTCGGTAGGTACCGGTCCTTGGTGATCTTGTTCAGCGCCACCACGTACTTGCCGAAAGGCGCCCGGCTGTCCCCGCCCGGTATCATCAGGTGCCCGATTGAGTAGTACGCCGGCGCCCGGTCAACCACCTCCCACGTCCCGAGCTTCCACTTCACGATCTCCGAGGAAATGAACATCGAGGTGTAGGCGTACCCCTGGCCGTCGAACTCCGTATGGAGCGGGCCGAGACCCGGGTTCTGCACCTCCCCCGCGAGCACCGCCTCGTACTTGAGCACCGGGATGCCGTCGACCTCCCCCTCGAACTCCCGGTTCTCGATCGCTTTGATCATCCGGGAGAACGAGTGCACCGGGATCACCGTCGCCAGCTTCCCCCCGCCGACAATGTACTCCCCGGTCGGGTCGACGTCCGCCCCGTGCGGCGACTTCGGCGTCGGAATGTAGTAGATCATCCCCGGACAATCCCGGGGGTCCAGGATTTTGACCGAGCCGACCACCTCGCTCTGCGCCACGCGGGCCTCGTCGAGAAAATTGTGCCGGTACGAGGCGGGCACGTCTTTAGCCTTCCCCTCCGCGGCGTACCGCTCGGCCAGCTTCCAGTTGACGGCCGCCATGTAGTCCTTGTCGTTGCGGGAGGCATTCACCTCCAGCAGCGTGTTCGCCTGCTCCGTGTTGTACGTGGAGAAGAACGCCCAGCCGTGCGATGGTCCTTTTCCGGCGTGCGAGAGGTCGTAGTCGAACCCGGGCACGAGAATCTGGAACGCCAGCGACATCCGCCCCGTCGCCGAGTCCACCTTGATGAACGACAGCGTCCCCTTGAAATTCTCCTTGTAGGTGCTCACCGGCACGTCCTGCTGCGGGATTGGCACGCTGAACCGCGTCCCCGCCATGACATATTCGGTGTTGGGCGTGAGAAAGGGGGAGGCATGGTTGCCGCCGGAATGCGGCAATTCGATGATCTCCGTCGTCTCGAACGTGGTCAGATCCAGCCGCGCCACCCGCGGCGTGTTGTTCCCGTTGATGAACAGCCACCGCCCGTCTGGAACCCCGTCCGTCTGGGAGAGTTGCGGATGGTGCGCGTCATCCCACGGCACAAACCCGAACGACGTCATCAGCATGTTCTTCGTCTCTTCGCTGTAGCCGTAGCCATTCTCGGCGTACTGCGAAAACACCGGCACGTGCCGCAGCAGACGCCCCGAGGGCAGTCCGTAGACGCTCACTTGCCCCGAAAATCCCCCCGACATGAACGCGTAGAACTCATCGTACGTCCCGGGCGCCACATAAACCCGCGCCGCGGCATCGCCGGTACCGGCGACACCTTCGTTGCCGCCGGTACCGCATCCGCCAAGTAGGACTAACGCAACCAGCCCGGCCAGGCCGGAAAGGATTTTCCCAGATAACCTCCGAACCATACTTCTCTCTCCTCTCACCACATCACGAAACGTGCTCGGTTTCTTCGCTCCACTCAGTTGGCCGGCGGCGGCGGCGGGACATTCGCCCCCGGCTGCTGCTCAAGCGGCACCGGCGGCTTGTCGGCCTCCGACCGAAGGAAATCCAGGAGCGCCCGCGCGTCATCCGGCGTAATCCCCTGGATCGTCATGAATTGTGCGTACTGCGCCACCAGCTTCTTCCCTTCCGGATGAAGCTTCCCCATCTGCTCCGGGTTGAGTACTTGGTTCAGCACATACTCCGGACTACGGCGCTTGGTTACATCGCGCAGTCCCGGACCGGTTTTCCGGTCATCCAGATAGTGGCAAGTCGCGCACTTGGCGATAAAGAGCTCCCGCCCCTGCGCCGCTCGCGCTGCATCGACCGGACCGATCTCGAGTGCGTCCGTGATCGGGCCGATCCCGTGTTCGAGCTCCCAGCCGGTCAGCTTCCCCTGCTGCCAGCGGGTCTGGCGCTCCGCCTCCGTTTCCGGCCCCGAGGAACATCCCATCAACCACAGAGTTAGAGCAAACCCCGCGACCCCGATCAACTTCCTGAACTCTACCGTCATGACAAACTACCTCTTCTGTCGGTTACCGGCTGGACCCCGATTCACACCCGGAGTCTGACCGCCTATAACAAGATTTCGGAGTATGAAATCCGTAATATTGCCGTGCTCAGACCGCTCGCGCGGCCTGCGCGATTATCTCCTTTTTCCCTCCGCCGATCCTTTCGGCACAAGGTCGGCCAGCGTCGTCCGGGTCAGCATGGCCCGCAGATCCTCCCGCCGCTTCCGCCAGGCCTCGTGCAGCGGGCAGGGCGTCTTGTCGCTGCACTGCGGGAGTCCCAGTGCGCACCCCTCGAACAACCCCATCCCGTCGATTGCAGCGATCACCTCGATCACCCGAATTTGCCTGGCCGGCCGCACCAAGCCCACCCCTCCGTTCGGTCCGCGAAAGGACTCCATGATCTCGACCTCCGTCAACTTGCGGAGGATCTTGGTGAGAAAGTGGAACGAGACGCCGACCTCATCGGCCAGCTCGCGGATCGGGATAAACGCCCGCCGCCCGTCGGGATCTTTGGCCGCGGCGAGCACGGCGGCGCGGATCGCGTAGCTGCACGCTTTGGAAAACAGCATCTTTTCGGTTCACATTCCAGTTTTAGGACTCTTTTATCTGAAATATTATATCGCCGTTCATTTCTGTCAAGCCCATTTTGCTGTTTCACGGCACAAAATTCGCCCGGTGGACGCCTCTGTCGTTTGCGTCCCTGCCCGGCATCCTTGTGCGCAGGATGTTCTCGGCAGCCAACAACTCTTACATCAATGACTTATGGTGTACTTGCAGGAGTAGCCGATAGTCCCCTCAAATCTGCCTGCCTCTTTCCCAGCCTCGCCGCGCGCTTCATTATATGTCGTCAGCTTCCGCCACCCGCCGAGTCAAACCCCTCCTTCGGTCGTTCCAGGCCGGGCGCCGCTACGGTACCGCACGTCAATCGGGCGGCGAGCCGGCCACCACCGACCCGTCGTTCATATCGATAATCCACGCCGTCCACCGCCGGTAACCCGCTGATGCTTTGACCTGGTAGAGATGTCCGGCCTGCGCCTCAAACGACAGCGTCATGGGCTCATCGGAGGTCCCCTTCCACGAGGAGTAGTTCAGGACCAGCGTGTGTTCTCCCGGAAGTACCTCGATGTGCTCTTCCGAGAGCGCTCGGTAGCGGTGGACCAGCGTGTCGATCCCCATCACGTACAGCGACTTGTGACTGACATCGAGAACCGCGACCTGCTCCGCCGGCCGACGCTCGCCCTCGTAGAGCACCAGCGTCCGGCTCCCTCCGCACGAGAGGAGAGCGAGTGCGGTCAGCGCCAAAGTTAAAAGCAGTCCCGTTCGCTTGTTCATGGCCGATTTCCTCATGCCTCATGGTCGTCGCTGTTCGGGTGGGAAGCAAGCGGAAGTTTTGCCAGACACGGTTGATTCTGACCGTGCACAATGTGACACTCACCGGCCGATTGGTGATTTACTTTCTCCGCCGATTGACCGTATTCATTGGGGCGGGACACAATCGGGAGGAAAGCGCGAGGGCCGGCGCCCCCCTTTCGTGGCGACCGACTCGGGGGATAACCGGGATCTCGTGAAGATTGATCAAACGAACGAACCGCTCCGTCCTACCGGGCGGGTCACAAGAGGCGTGTCGCTTCTTGCCGATGGCGGCGAGACAGCGCCGGTGCCGCCGCTCACACCGTGCGGCCGTCCTCAGGCAGGCGTACTTCCGGGCACCGCCTGTCCCTCGGGCTCGCGGTCGCTGGTGGCGACCAGTTCGGCCAGTTGCGCGGCCGGCGCCGCCGCCAACTGCTGCGCCGTCAACCGCCAGGTCCAGTTGCCGTTTCGGGTCGAGGGCGTGTTCATGCGCGCGGACCCCGGCAAGCCGAGCACATCTTGCATCGGGATCACCGCCAGCCGCGCCCGCGACTGCAGGGCCAGTTCGATCATGGCCCAGTGCACCCGGTCTCTCGGCACGGCCCGGCTCAAGTGCGCGAACAACCGTTTCTTCTCGGCCGGCTTCGCCTCCTCCTCGAACCACCCCTGCACCGTGTTGTTGTCGTGCGTCCCGGTATACACCACCGCGTTCTCATCGTAGTTGCGCGGCAGGTACGGATGGGTTGGATCATCCGCTCCGAAAGCGAACAGGAGCACCTTCATGCCGGGGAATCCGTACCGCTTCATCGTGGCTGTCACATCGTCGGTGATCAGTCCGAGATCCTCCGCCACCACGGGCAGGCGCCCGAAGTGCCGTTGCAGCGTCTGCAGGAAATCATCGGTCGGTACTTCGCGCCATTTCCCCTTCTGCGCGGTCTTGTGTCCCGCCGGCACCTCCCAGTAGGCGACGAGGCCACGGAAATGGTCGATGCGCACGATGTCGTAGAGACGGAAAACGTGAGCCAGCCGGTCGATCCACCACCGGTACCCTTCCCTTTTGAGCGCCTCCCAGTCGTACACCGGGTTTCCCCAGAGCTGTCCGATCGTGCTGAAGTAGTCCGGCGGGACGCCCGCCACCACTTCCGGCCGCTTGCCGCCGTTCAGTTTGAACAGGTGGGTGTCGCGCCAGGTGTCGGCGCTGTCGTAGTTGACGTAAATGGGGATGTCGCCGAACATCCGTATCCCGCGGGCATTGGCCTCCCGCTTGAGGGCGAGCCACTGGCGGAAGAACAGCCACTGGGCGAACTGCTCGCGCCCGAGCTCATCGGCATGAACCTTCCGTACCTCGTCCAGCGCGCGGGGGTTGCGGTCGCGCAGCCCGACCGGCCACCGGCTCCAGTCCGCCCCCTGCTGGGCCCGTTTGATCACGACGAAGAGCGCGTAGTCTTCCAGCCAGCCCGCTTCTTCCCGGCAGAACTCCCGGAACTCCTCCTGGTGCGGGCGGTCCCGGAAGGCCTGCCAGGCCCGGTCCAAAAGCCGCGTCTTGTACGCGGTCGCTTGTTCATAATCCGCGCGGTCATCCGGCGCCGCCGGGATCGGCTGCAGCTCCTCCGCCCCCAGAAAACCGTCCTCCACCATCCGGTCCGGGCTGATCAGGAGAGGGTTGCCCGCGAAGGATGAACTGCTGCTGTAGGGGGAATTGGCATGCGCCGGATCGGTTGGATTCAGCGGCAGCACCTGCCATACACCCTGCCGGGCGCGGGCGAGAAAATCGAGGAACCGGGAAGCTCCCGGCCCGAAATCGCCGATCCCGTACACTGAGGGCAGCGCCGTGATGGGCAGCAGGATACCGCTCGTCCGTCTATACTCGGTCATCATCTCTCCTCGCGCGGCGGCGAACCGCCGCTGTCCCGCACCTCGTAGACGCGGCCCGGAAAGCGCCGTGGCGCGCTCGATAGTCCGCCTTGCGCATCATTGACTCCGACCAGCCTCGGCGCCGCACCATGCGAACGCAATTATAGTATCGGCGCGCCGGGCGCGAATCCCAAGGGGAGAAAAGACCCATACCCGCGCAGCCGACCGCACCCTGTCGGTCGGAGGTCGCACCCCGTTGTACAGCCGAACCCGGCCGTTCGCCATCAACGGAACCGGCTTACCCCGCGCGACCGCCCACACTTCGGGGCGAGCGACAACCGGTTGTCCTGTCAAGCTCTGTCTGGGTAATTGCGCTGCCGGCCGGCCGAATCCACAGATTCGGCCGGCCGGGACACATGCTTGTCGCGAGTGCAGAGAGGAGATGGGTGGCGGAACGTGCTGCAGAGAAGCGGCCGGTGTCGCTGCTCAGGCCCGGCGCTCGGTGGGAGCGAGCGTCACGTACGTCGTCTTCCCTTCCACCTGGAACTCGATCTTGTTTTCGCGGGCCAGCCAGCCCACCGCCTGAAAGGCGAGCGACTCTTTTTCCTTGACCGCCCTCGGGACCTGCGACAGGGCCAGCTTATCCTTCTTCTGAAGCACCTGCCAAATCGCCCCCGCGGTCGCTCCGATCTGCTCCTTCATACTCCGTAACCCTAACCTTTCCTATTCTGAGGACGCGCTATCATTTTGAAAGTACGCTGCTCGCGAATCGAGGAGCAACTAATATTCGTACCGGCTGCGCCGAAAACTCGCTAATCCAAGTCCTGTTTCTCCAATACAACCACCGCAAGGGGCGGAAGGTTCAGGGCGAGCGACTGGGGGAAACCGTGCATGGGTACCGGCCGGGTGTCGCATCCGCCGGCATTTCCCTGGCCGCCGCCGCCGTACTCCTGTGCGTCGCTGTTGAGAACCTCTTGCCAGTAGCCGGGATAGGGCGCTCCGATGAGATAGCCGGAGCGCACCACCGGCGTGAAATTGCACACTACCAGAATACTCGCCCGCCCCTGGCGGTCTCTCCGCAGGAAACTGATGACGCTGTTGGCGTAGTCGCTGCCGTCCACCCACTGGAAACCCTCCCAGTTGAAGTCAACTTCGTAGAGGGCGGGCGTCCCCCGGTAGAACCGGTTCAGGTCTTCCACCCACCGCTGGATTCCGCGGTGCTTGGGAAACTCGGTGAGATGCCAGCTGAGGCTCTCCTCGTGGTGCCACTCGTCCCACTGCCCGAACTCCCCCCCCATGAAGAGGAGTTTCTTGCCGGGGTGCATCCACATGTAGCCGAGCATGAGGCGGAGGTTGGCCTGCTTCTGCCAGGTGTCCCCGCTCATCTTGCCCAGCAGCGACCCCTTGCCGTGAACCACCTCGTCGTGCGACAGCGGGAGTTGGAAGTTTTCGTGGAAAGCGTAGAGCAGGCTGAATGTCAGCGTGTCGTGATGGTACTTCCGGTGGATGGGATCTTTGGACATGTACAGGAGGGTATCGTGCATCCAGCCCATGTTCCATTTGAGGCCGAAGCCCAGGCCGCCGAGCCAAGTCGGCCGCGTGACCATCGGCCAGGCCGTCGACTCCTCGGCCACCATCTGCACGTCCGGATACCGCTCGTACACCACCTCGTTCATCCGTTTGAGAAAACTGATGGCCTCGAGATTTTCCCGGCCGCCGTACTGATTGGGGATCCACTCCCCTTCGTTCCGGGAGTAGTCGAGGTAGAGCATGGAGGCCACCGCATCGACCCGCAGACCGTCGACGTGGTACTTATCGAGCCAGAAGAGCGAGCTGGAGATGAGGAAATTGCGCACCTCGTTGCGGCCGTAGTTGAAGATGTAGCTCTTCCAGTCCGGGTGAAATCCCTTCCGCGGGTCCTCGTGCTCGTACAGGTGCGTGCCGTCGAAATACACCAACCCGTGTTCGTCGGAGGGGAAGTGCGAGGGGACGATGTCGAGGATGACGCCGATGTCGTTCTGGTGGAGGTAGTCCACGAGGTACATGAAGTCCTGCGGCGAGCCGTAGCGGCTGGTCGGCGCGAAATAGCCGACTGTCTGGTAACCCCACGAACCGTAAAACGGGTGCTCCATCACGGGCAGGAGCTCGACGTGGGTGAAGCCCATCCGCGCGACGTACTCCGCCAGAAGCGGCGCCAGCTCGCGATAGGTGAGGAACCGGTTTCCCTCTTCGGGGACGCGCCGCCACGAGCCGAGATGCACCTCGTACACCGCGATCGGCGCCTCGAGGGCGTTCCGGCGCCGCCGCCCGTGCATCCAGGCGCGGTCGTTCCAGGTGTACGCCAGGTTCCGCACCACCGAGGCCGTGCGGGGGGCAAGCTCGCATTCGAACGCGAACGGGTCGCCCTTCTCGACCGTGTAGCCGTTGTGCCGCGAATGAATGAAATACTTGTAGATGGCGCCGTCGCCGAGCCGGGGAATGAACCCCTCCCAGATCCCGGAACCGTCCCACCGCACGCCCAGCGGATGCGCGGTGCGGTTCCAGCCGTTGAAATCCCCGATCACGCTGATCGCCTCGGCGTTGGGCGCCCAGACCGCGAAATACGTCCCCTTGATCCCGTCCACCTCCATCGGGTGCGCCCCCAGCTTGTCGTACAGCTGGTAGTGGCTTCCTTCTTTAAAAAGGTAGACGTCGTGTTCCGTGAGCCGGGTCGGCCCGTGTATGACGGAGGTCTCGCGGGCGGTCATCGCTGCATTCGCCGTTGTCCGATTCCGGGAGTGTTGTTCGGTCACAAAGACTGTCTCCTGTGTCTATTATCGATCACGCGGGGGAAATGTTTATCCCCTCGCACGCCTTTCGGCCGCCGGCCGGGCGCCGGTCGACTTCATAACCGCACTTGGCCGCGCCTTTGTCAAGAAGAAAGGCCCCCCCGTCGGCCAAGGGCGGCGCGGCCGGGAGCGCGCATCCCGCGGAGCCGTCTCAGGTCCCGGCCAGGAAGCCATCGACATCGGAACGCAGCGAGTAGGCCAGAAGTTCATGTCCCGGCGGGAATTGCAGCACGCCGATCTCCCGCGCCAGGCAGTAGACCGGCAGCCGCGTCTGCTGGCAGATTTCCATGGCCCGCGGCACCACCTCACACCCGATCCCGTCGGCGAGCGTGCAGTGGGGAACCCAGTGCCCGGGGCGATAGTAGGTGCGGATACCCTCCCCGAATTCGGCGAACGAGCGTGTGAAATCGTCGTGCACCCGGAGCAGTTGCGGCGAGGGCGTCACGCCAAAAAACACCGCCCCCTTCGTGTCCAGCGGAAACACGCCGAGGCTCGACAGGATGATCGGGAACACCATGTGCGTGCCTGCGAATCCGGCCAGGAAGCGGCGGAAGGGTTCGACCCGAAGGTCCTCGCAGATGCCGAGCGTGATGTGGGGACGGAAGTTGGCCTTGATCATGCTCTCGGAGACCTCCATGTCGGCCAGCCGCCGCCAGACGTCGGTGACGATCGCGGAGGCTTCTTTGTCCAGAAACAGACTTACCGCAAAGGGCATGGCACAGCTCCCCTCACAGGTTCTTGCCGAAAAACTCTTTCAGGATGAATCGGGCGGCCGGCACCCGCCGCCGGGCATACTCGGCTCTGAGGACGCTATCGTCGTACGGCGCCGCCTTGTAGGTGACCCCTAATCCCCCCGGGCGAAACTCCAGCACGCAGTAGCGCGCAAGCGGACGGCAGAAACAGCCGAGAGCGCCGGGGTTGATGTACCGGGCCCGGCCCTGGACATCCGAGAAGGGATGGCTGTGGCCGTAGAACAGCAGATCGGTGTCAAAAGCGCCGAAGATGCGGTCGAGGTCGGCCGGGGTCGGATCGGCGATTGCGGCCGGGACGAAACCGTCCAAGGTCGCCGACAAACCGTAGTGGACGAAGGTCACCCGCAGGCCGTTGAACTCGTGCGGGATTACGTACGGCCAGTGACGCAGGCGCTCGCGGAAGTCCTCGCCCAGCTGGCGGGCGGTCCAGGCGCAGTGTTCCGCCTCGTTGCCGTCGATCACGCCCGCGAGCGGGTCGGGAATGCCGTGGACAAACATCGCATCGTGGTTGCCCATGACGCATTCCACCCGCGGGATGCTCAGCAGTTCGGCCAGACTCTCGGCCGGGTACGGGCCGATATCCACCGCGTCGCCGGTGTGCACGGCCAGATCGTAGCCCTCTCTCTCGATCGCCCGGCGGAAGGCCCGCAGCGCCGGCAGGTTGGCGTGGGTATCAGTGAACACGATGATCTTCATGGCCGCTCCACCGACATTCTACGGCAGCCCGGCCCGCCGGACAAGCAATTCATCGGCCCTCCCTCTTGTCCCCCGCCCGTTTTCCTCGTACCTTGCAGCAACACCCGGCACAGTGCGCCGTCCTGTGGAGAAATGAGCCGCCTATGGAAGCCTTCAAGTACCACGTCTACATCTGCAATCAGGAGAAGCCCGAGGGCGTGCCGTGCTGCCGCGCCCGCGGGGGCGAAAAACTGATCGACGCTCTTCGCCGCGAGGTGGCGGCGCAAGGGCTGGGCGACGATGTGCACATTACGACCTGCGGCTCGCTCGGCCTGTGCGCCTGGGGCCCCAACATGATCGTCTATCCCGAGGGGGTCTGGTACACCGGCGTAGGGGCCGAGGACGTTCCCGAGATTGTCCGCGAGCACTTCGGGCGCGGCCGTCCGGTCGAGCGACTGGCGCGGCGCGACGCCGCCGCCGTGCGCGCCGAAATCGAAACCAACCGGGCGAAAATGCTCGCCGGGCTTAAGGCCCGCGACGCGGCCGGCGTCCTCCCGGACGAGCTGATGGCCGATTTCCGGGGCTTTCAGACCAGCCGTATGCTCCTGACCGCCGTCGAGCTCGACCTCTTCACGGCCGTGGGCGGCTCCGCCTCGGCCGGCGAGATCGCCGCCCGGCTCGAGGTCGATGAGCGGGGGGCGGAGCAGTTGCTCGACGCTCTCACCGCCTACGGCCTCCTGGAGAAGCACGGGCGCCGCTACGCCAACTCCGCCGCCGCGCGCCGCTACCTGGCGGCGGGCGGGCCCGATGATTCCCGGTTGAGCCTCCTGCACCTCGTCGGGCTGTGGAACCGGTGGCACACGCTGACCGAGTGCATCCGCAAGGGAACGTCGGTGACCTACACGGAGGCGAAAGATCGCGACCCCGGCTGGACCGAGGCTTTCATCGCCGCCATGCACAAGAATGCGGCGCTGCGCGCCGACCAGGTGGTGGGCGCGCTGGGGGTGGCGGGGTTCGAGCGGATGCTCGATGTCGGCGGCGGCTCGGGGGCCTACGCGATTTCATTCGCCAAGGCCAATCCGCGCCTGCGCGCCGAGGTGTTCGACCTCGAACCGGTCACCGCAATCGCCCGGCGGCACATCGACCGGGCCGGCCTCGCCGAGCGCGTCACCACGCGCGTCGGCGACCTGCACACCACCGAGTTCGGCTCCCCCTTCGATCTCGTGTTCATCTCGGCCATCTGCCACATGAACAGCCCGGAGGAGAACCGGCAGTTGTGCCACAAGGCTTTCGCCGCCCTCCGCCCCGGCGGCACCGTCGCCATCCAGGATTTCATTCTCAACGCCGACAAGACCGGCCCGTTCACGGCGGCGCTCTTTTCGCTCAACATGCTCGTCGGCACACCCGCGGGAGCTTCCTACAGCATCAGCGAGTATACCGAGTGGCTGACCGGCGCCGGTTTTGCCGACCTGCGCGTCGTGGCCCTGCCGGGTCCGACCGGGCTCGTGGTCGCCTGCCGTCCGGAGGTCGGTCCTCATGGATGACGCCGAATTCCGCCGCCGCGCCCACGAACTGGTCGACTGGATGGCCGACTACCTCGCCAACGTGCGCGCCTATCCGGTCAAGTCCCCCGCCGCCCCGGGCGACATCCGGCGGCAGCTGCCCGACCTTCCTCCCGAGACCCCGGAGGCGTTCGACGATATCATGGCCGATTTCCGACGGATCATCATGCCGGGCATCACGCACTGGCAGCACCCCCGGTTCATGGGGTATTTTCCCGCCAACAGCAGCCCGGCCTCGGTGCTGGCCGAGATGCTCACCGCCACTCTCGGCGTGCAGGGGATGCTCTGGCAGACTTCGCCGGCCGCCGCCGAACTCGAGGAACAGATGATGCTATGGCTGGGCGCCATGATCGGCATCCCGGCCGGCTGGGATGGCGTCATCCAGGATACCGCCTCCACCGCCACCCTCACCTCGATCCTCACCGCCCGCGAACAGGCGTCCGACTACGGTGTCAACCAGACCGGCCTCCAGGACCGGCCGCGCTATGCCGTGTACGGCTCGTCGGAAACGCACTCGTCGATCGAGAAGGCGGTCAAGATCGCGGGGCTCGGCAGGGAGAACCTCCGCAAAGTGGCGGTCGATGCGGGGTTTGCGCTGCGGCCGGAGGTCCTCGAAGAGGCGGTCTGCCGCGATGAGGACAGCGGAATTCGCCCGCTCTGCGCGGTGGCCACGCTCGGCACGACCGGCTCCACGGCGGTCGATCCCCTCCGCCGGATCGGTGAGATCTGCCGCCGCCACCGCCTCTGGCTCCATGTCGACGCCGCCTATGCCGGGACGGCCCTCGTGCTCCCGGAGATGCGGTGGATGATCGACGGGATTGAGGAGGCCGACACGTTCGTGTTCAACCCGCACAAGTGGATGTTCACCAACTTCGACTGCTCCGCGTACTTCGTGAAAGACCGGGGCGCTCTCATCCGGACGTTCGAGATCCTCCCGGAGTATCTGAAGACGCGCGAGACGGCGGCGGTCAACAACTACCGCGACTGGGGGATCCCGCTGGGCCGGCGCTTCCGCGCGCTGAAGTTGTGGTTCGTCATCCGCACCTATGGCCTGTCCGGGATACGGGAAAAACTCCGCCTCCAGATCGGGCTCGCCCGCGGTGTGGCGGACCGCATCATGGAATCGGACGATTTCGAACTGCTCGCCCCGGCGCCGCTCAACGTCCTCTGTTTCCGCTACCGGCCGACCGGGGCGGCCGACAGCGAGGCGCTCAACCGACTGAACGAGCGCCTGCTGGAGGAGGTCAACCGCACGGGCCGGGTGTTCATCACCCACACGAAACTCAACGGGGCCTTCACGCTCCGCATGGTGATCGGCCAGACGCAGGTGACCGCCGATGATGTCGACCTCGCCTGGGAGACGATCGCCGGCACGGCGCGGGCCCTCGGCCGCGGTTAGGTGAGACGCCTGACCCGGCGAAGGAGATGAGCATGGCTGACCAGTCCTTCCCCGAGAACGCCCCCGAGGCCCCGGCTGTGTCGGCCATTCCGCTGCCGCTGGCGCCGGTGGCCGATGCGGAACGTGTGCCCTCGCTGGATGTGCTCCGCGGGTTCGCCGTACTCGGCATTCTCGCGATCAACATCCAGCAGATGGGCCTCCCGCAGGCGGCGCTCCTGAACCCGCACCTTCAGGGAGAGGCCGGCCTGCTGCACACTATCGCCTGGGGAGGGGTGATAGTTCTTTTCCTGCAGAAGTTCATGACGATTTTCAGCCTGCTCTTCGGCGCGGGCCTGGTGGTCATGACCCAGCGGGCCCAGGCCGCCGGAGGCGACGCCGCCTCCCTCCACTACCGCCGGATGGGCTGGTTGCTGGTGATCGGCCTGCTCCACGCCTACCTGCTCTGGTGGGGAGACATCCTCTTCTCCTACGCCCTGTGCGGCATGCTCGTCTACCTCCTGCGGCGGTTGTCGCCGCGCCGGCTGCTGATTATCGGCGCTCTCGTCTTCCTGGCGCCAGCGCCGTTTGCGGCCGGCTTCTCCGGGCTCATCGGCCACCTGCAGTCGAAAGGTGAGGCGGCGTCGCTGAAACTTGAAGCCGGGGAGACGCTTTCCAGCGATGAACGAGCGTCTCTGGACGCCTGGACGAACGTTGCTGTGGCGCTGAGCCCGGCTCCAGACCAGATTTCAAAGGAAGTCGATGCCCACCTGGGCAGCTACGGCGGCCTGTTCGCGCAGCGCGCTCTGACGGCGCTGCTGTTTCAAACGCTCATCCTGGTGCTCTTCGCCGGGTGGCGCATCTGCGGGCTCATGCTGATCGGCATGGCGCTCATGAAGTGGCGCGTCTTCGCCGCCGAACGGTCCAAGGCGTTCTACCTGCGCCTGGCGCTCTTCGGACTGGGGATCGGGCTGCCGCTCGATCTGTTCGGCGCATCGCTCTTGGTCAGCCGCGACTTCGGCGCTGCCGTCCAGATGCTTGTCTCGGGGACGGTCAACTACACGGCGAGCGCGGGCAGCGCGCTCGGCTACATCGGCATCGTCATGCTCCTCTGCCGGTCCGGGGCCGCGCGGCGGCTCAGAACCGGGCTCGAGGCGGTCGGACGGACGGCCCTGTCGAACTACCTGCTGCACACCGTGGTCTTCACGACCGTGTTCTACGGCTACGGCCTGGGGTTGTTCGGGAAACTCGGTCTCATCCCGCTCTTGGCTCTCATGACTCTCATGTGGCTGGTCCAGTTGTCCGTCAGTCCGCGGTGGCTGCGGCATTTCCGGTTCGGCCCGATCGAGTGGCTGTGGCGGTCCCTTGCCTACCGGAAGAGGCAGCCGTTCCGGCGCGTGCCGATTGTGACGGCGCGGGCCGCCGGGTGACGGGCGACGGCCGGTCGTCGGAGGGGCTTTCCGTCCCGCCGCACGGTCAGCCGCACAGGACCGCCCCGCCGTTCACGTTGAGAATCTCGCCGGTGATGAAAGTCGCGAGGTCGGACGCCATGAAAAGGATCGGCCCGGCCACCTCCTCGGGTTGCGCCACCCGCCGCATCGGAATGGCCGCCAACACCTTCTCCCCCTCCGCTCCGCCCAGCGAGGGGATCGACATATCGGTGTACACCCACCCCGGAGCCACGCAGTTGACCCGGATGTTGTACTCGACCAGCTCGGGCGCGAGCGACTTGGTCAGGCTGATAACCGCCCCCTTGGTCGCCGCATAAGGGGAGTGGAACGCCTCGCCCCGCTGCCCGGCGGTGGAGGCGATGTTGATGATGACGCCGGAGCGCTGCCGCTTCATGTGCGGCGTGACCGCCATGCACACGTGGAACGTCCCGAGGAGGTTGATGTCGACCGTTTCGCGCAGTTGCGCCTCGGTCATTTCGTCGATCGGGTGATGGAGCCACACGCCGGCATTGTTGACCGCCGCGTCGATCCGCCCGAACCGGTCGATGGTCTCCGCCACCATGCGGTCGACCGCCGCTTTGTCGGCCACGTCGGCCTGGATTGCGGCCGCCTTGACGCCGTGCCGCGCGCAGGCCGCCTGCACCTCCAGAGCCGCCGCCCGGTCGCGGCGGTAGTTGATGATGACATGGCTGCCGGCCCGGGCAAACAACTCGGCCGCCGCCCGGCCGATCCCCCGCGACCCCCCCGTTATGAGCGTCACGCGGTCCTTCATTTCAATCATCTGGGTCTCCATCGGTTGGACGGTTCTTTCCTTTTGCTCCCGGAAACTACCGGGGGAGGGGGGTTCTGCCAAGAGGATTCCGCGGGCGGGCCGGAGACGGGCGCCGGCTCCGAGGAACCTCGGCCCGAAAAAAAGGTGGACAAAAACGTGCCATTTCTGGTATATTGGGGTCAACCGTATCGGATTTCCGCGCCGGTCTTCGACCCGGCGCATCGCCATCGAAAGAGGAAAAGTGGATTCTCTGTCGATTGAGTGCGAAAGGAGGTTCTGGGCGTCCTCCTGTCCGGGCTGACCCCCCGCCGATCGGAAAGCATCGCACGAAACTCTTACGAGGAGCAAGATTCATGAAGAGGCTGTTATTACTGCTCGGCCTGTGCGGTTCCCTGATGCTGCTCTTCGGGTGCAGTCAGGATACTTCGGTCACCGGACCGTCGGGTGATCAAAGTCAGCTCGGACAACTGGTGCAGCGCCCGGAGTTCGTCGACCACCGCACTGATGCACAAATCGCCCTCACGCTCAAGAACGCCCCCACCAACTGGAGCGCCTACAAGCCGCCGAAACCGCCGCCCGACACAGGCGGGGACCCGAACCCGAACCCGGCCCACAAGTATGCCTATGTCGTCGGCATCTCCGACTATGAGGGGACGGCGAACGACCTGAACTACTGCGACGATGACGCCCGGAGCATGGCGCAGTACTTCCAGAGCCAGGGCTTCACCGTGCACAGCGACATCGATCGGAGCGCCACGGCGGCCGCGATCGAGGCCAATCTGACCTGGTTGATGAACGCCGCGGTGGCGGGCGACGAGATCGCGTTCTACTACTCAGGCCACGGCACCACCTACCAGGGGTATGGATCCTGCCTCATCTCCACCGACTTGTACTACCTGACCTGGGGATGGGTGATGCAGTTCATCAACGGCGCCAACTGCACGAAGAAGATGATCCCGATGGATGCCTGCAAACTCGGCAGCTTCCACACCGGCGTCCCGAGCGGGATGATCATGGCCACGGCGTCGACCAGCGGCTATTCCTATGACGCCCCCGACCTGGGCCACGGCGCCTGGACGTACTACTTCCTGGAAGCCACGGAAACGATGGTCTACGGCGAGGAGATCTGCACGTATGCCAACAGCGGCATGAAGGCCTGGGCGGCCCTCTACCGTCTGAAGGTAGCGCCGAAGATGACCGATGCGTACAGCGGCAAGCTCGACATCTAGAGTTTCAAGTCTCTGACCGCCAACACAAAGCCCATCTCGCAGGAGATGGGCTTTCTCATATCAGCTTGGGCGGGCAGGGTCAACCGCGTCCCGGCTGGACCAGCCGCGCCCGGGCCTGCACCGCGATCTCCGACACTGCCTCGATCGCCCGGTCGATGTGGGCCTCGGTGTTGAACGGCCCAATGGCGAACCGGACACTCCCGTGGCGCGCCATCGTCCCGAGTTGCTTGTGGACGAGCGGCGCGCAGTGGAGGCCCGTCCGCGTGGCGATGCCGAAATCGACGTCGAGCATGATCCCCACGTCCCCCGCCTCGAACCCCTCCACGTTCATCGACACGGTCGACAGGTGGTTCTCCAGGCTCGCGCCGCAGTAGACGGTCACGCCCTCGATCTCGCGGAAGCCGTCGACCAATTTCTGCGCCAGCTTCATCTCGCGGGCATGGATGGCCTCGACGCCCCCCTGCTCGGCGATCCAGTCCTGCCCCGCCCAGAGCGAAGCCACGCCGACCATGTTCGGCGTGCCGTACTCCATGCGGTAGGGGTATTCGTCCAAATGGTAGGGGTACGCCGACCGCACGCCGGTCCCGCCGCTCCGGGTGTGGCGGATGTCGACGTGGCTGCGCACGCACATACCGCCGATGCCGGTTGACCCCATGAGACCCTTGTGGCCGGTGAACGCGAGGACATCGACATTCATGCGCCGCATGTCGATCGGCACCACGCCGGCGGTCTGGGAGACGTCGATCGCCAACAGCACGCCGGCGTCCTTGCACACGCGCCCGATCTCGGCGACCGGCTGGATCGTGCCGATGACGTTCGATCCGTGGTTGACTATCACCAGCCGGGTGTTGGCGCGGATCGCCTCCCGGATCGCATCCGGCTCCACGAACCCCTCCGCGTTGAACTCGACGAAGGTAGCCTCGACCCCGTGATCCCGCACCAAGTGGTTGACCGGCCGGATGACCGAATTGTGCTCGAGATTGGTCGTGACCACGTGGTCGCCCGGCGCGAGCAGCCCCTGGATGATGAGGTTGAGGGCGTCGGTCGCGTTGTAGCCGAAGCACAGCCGCTGCGGCGTCTCGGGGTCGCCGCCGAAGAATGCAGTCAGGCGCTTGCGAAGATCCTCGAGAATGTTCCCCGCTTCGATCGCCTTGTCGAAACCGGACCGTCCCGGGTTGACTCCGCAACTGCGGTAGAAATCGACCATGAATTTGTACACATTGTCCGGTTTGGGCCACGAGGTTGCCGCATTATCGAGGTAAATCAAGTCGTCCACTGGGGGCCTCTTACATCACGGGTTTCTGGCGGGCCTCTCCACGGCCGGCCAATTTGTACAAAAGACTCCGATTTGTCCTCTCCAGTATACTACATTGCCCGTCTTTGTCAACCGCGAGCTTCCCCCCGCCCGTCCGGCTGTCCGGTCACCCGCTGCACGAGCGCCGCACCGCTTCCTCCAGCCGGTCAAGCTGTGCGTCGCGCGCCTCCGGGGTAACTGTCCAGACCCGCACCGCGGGATGAGCTTTGACCCCAGCGATGAACGCCGACCCGGCCAGAGCGACCGTCGCCACCAGCGGGCGCGAGGAGTCAAGGAGCGTGGTCACCAGAGAGCGGAACGCGGGCGAGAGACACTCCATCTTGCCGATTTCATCGATCAAGACCGGGGTGTGCAGGTCGTGCGGAAATTCCATGGCGGCCAGGAAACGCTCCAGTGCGGCAATGTCAACTCCATATTTCCCAACGCGATATGGTGACGAAACATCGACCGTGGCCAGCCGGCTCCGCTGCCGTCCATCGAGCGTCGCCAGCGCGAAGCCGACCCGCACCCCGCGCTCGCGGATCTCCTCCGTGACAAACCCCGCCGGGTGAAGATCCGCCAGCCGCTCCGCCAGGCGCATGATGAGGGTCGTCTTGCCGACTCCCGGCCGGCCGGTAACGAGAATCTTGCCACTTGCTTCGTGAGTATCCATATCCGTATGGTACGTGGACGGTTGTGACGACGGAACAACTCTGGCGCCGCCGCCCCGGCGGTAGTCTACGACCCCCCGCCGGCTCCGGCAATCGAATTGTGCGAGAAAAGGACTCATCGACCGTGCACAAGAGGTTTCTTCAAGAGTGCCGAAAAGCCGTTCACAGTCTCGAGGCGGTTCTGCCGGAACATCTTTCGCCCGAAACCAGGACCCGCGTGGCGCTCGATCTGGTGCTCCGCATGCTGTTTCTCCGCTTGGCCGAAACCGCCGGCCACCGGACTGAACGGCCGGACCGCTTCACGGAGGTCCTCTACGGATCCGCCGAGGTCCGGGGTCCGCTGTCCGTGGTGCGACGGCTTCTTCCTCTTCCAACTCAGGTAGCCTGTCCGGGCGCGCCACCGGTATCGGATGAGGCTCTGCGGCCGCTGCTGGGGGAAACCGGCTTTCTGGACCGCTATGCGTTCTCGGCCCAGGAGGACCCCGGCCACGACTCGGTGATACTCGGCCCGGCGGTGTTGGCCGAGCTGATCGAGACCCTTGCCCCCGGCCGGCGCGATCGGGGAGCGTTTTTCACGCCGCCCGAGGTTGTCGACTTCGTCGTCCGAGCGGCGCTCATGGAGTGGCTTGGGGACCATCCCGAGCTGATCATCGACAGCGACGGATCCCGCATCCCTCCCGCGCGGCGAGCGGAGATCATCGGGCGCCTCGCCGATTTGACCGTGCTTGATCCGGCCTGTGGGGGCGGAGCCTTTCTCCTTGGGACGCAGCGTATCCTTCGCAGCCTGGGTTCCGCTCTGGATGCCCCCGAGCTGCCCACTGCGCGCAGGCTGTACGGCGCCGACATTGACCCCCAGGCAGTCGGGGTCGCGCGACTCCGTCTCTGGCTCTCCTCTCCCCGGCCCACGCCCGGCCCGGACGTTGACCTTCTGATCTCGCAGGCAGTGGTGGCCGACACGCTCTCCGCTGATCCTCCTTACCGAGATCGTCGCTGCTGGCACTTGGTGCTGACCAACCCGCCGTACGGGGTGAAAGTACCTCCGGCGACCCGCGACCGGATCATCGATCCGCGACGAGAGGGGGCGCAGTCCCGCGATGCGTACGGGTTGTTCCTCGCGAACGCTCCGCGCTTGCTGACCGAGGGCGGGGTGGCGGGCTTGGTGGTCGCCGACACCTGGCGAACGATCGCCAGCCATCTGCCGCTCCGGCGGCGGTTACTGGCCCAGGTTCAGATTCGCCGCATAGTCGACCTCCCGGCCGGCACCTTCAAAGCGACCGTGGGAGCCGAGATCGTGATTTTGCGGAACGCGCCGCCGGATCCCCGCACGCCGCTGCAGGCAGTCGACCTTCGCGCCGGGGCCGAGACCGGACTGGCGGAGAGGTTGCGGGATCTCTTGCGAGCGCCCCATCCTTCCGGCGCCCCCGCAGCGACCGGCCGGTATGTCTACCCGCAGTCCCGGTGCCGTGCGCACCGTCGCCATCCGGTGTTTATCGCGTCTCCCGCTCTCTTTCGATTCCTGATGGATCCGTCGATGATGCGGATCGGGGAGATCGCCGACGTACGCCACGGCCTCACCACCGGCGACACGCGCCGCTTCATTTACCGGCGGCCGGGCGCCCCCGGCCGGTACCCGATCGCCGACCCGGAGCGGATTGTCGAAGGCGAGGACTTGGCGGAATGGCTGACCGAGGACGAACGGCAGAACGGATTCAATCCCGACCGGCTGGACGGGCGCTACCTGGTCCCCTGCGACAAGGGGGGGGCGAGCCGGACCGCCGATGGTTGGCTTCCCTGCTACCAGGTGCCCACGGATTACTACATTGACTGGCGGGCCGAGAGTGTCGCCGCGATGAAACGGTTGCCGGGATTTCGGCATGACGGACGGGAGTACTATTTTCGGCGCGGCGTCACTTTCTCCCACACCGGCCAGTATGCGCCCACCTTTCGGTTCGGCGCGGGCGGCGTCTTCGACACAGCCGGGTCCACTCTCTTCCCCCGCGGGCACGACCTCCGCCTCCTGTTGGCCCTCCTGAATTCCAGTATGGTGCGTTACCTGTTCAAGAACTATCTCAACCACTCGGTCAACGCGGCCGAGAACCCGCTCAAAGAGATTCCCCTCCCGCGCCCCGATGCGGGCGCCGAGCGGGATTTGATCCTGCTGGTCGACCGGATCGCCGCCCGGCAACGGACCGACCGCTACTACCCTTTCCACCGACACGAGCAGCGGGAGATCGACGCCCTCGTTTTCGGGCTATACGGTTTGGCGGAGGAGGAGATCGAAGAGGTCGAGCGCTGGTGTGTGCGCCGGTATCCGGCCCTGCAGGGACCCCGCCGCCGTGCGCGGTCCAGGCAGTAACCCCTTGACAGAAACACAATTCCGGTGCTAATTGGGGAAGAAGCAGGGATCCAGGTTTTGCGGGCGACCCCCGACCACTTCGCCGTCTGCTTCGCAGTCATTGAGGAACGACCACACGAATCGGAACTCCGGAGTGTGCGATCCCGCAACAGGCCTTTTCGTCACGACAGGCGTTCGCCGGAATCCCCCTCCGGTCGCGGGTGAATCAGCGCATGATTATCCAAGACAGCTATACACCAAGCAACGGAGTCGTCTCATGAACAAGCTTCATTTCGTCCTCCTTATGATCCTGGCGACGGCCGGGGTCACACCGGCCGCCGTTCCCACCCAGGTCAGCTTTCAGGGGGTCCTGACGAATGCCTCGGGCAATCCCGTGGCGGATGGATCCTACGGCGTCGTGTTCCGCATCTATGCGACGGATGTCACGCCGGTGGCGCTCTGGACCGAGGGGCAGACGGTCACGACATCGGGGGGCCGCTTTACGGCTCGGCTGGGATCGGTGACACCGCTCACGGCGAGCATATTCCAGTCTTCATCGCGGTATCTCGGGCTCACGGTCGGCGCCGACCCGGAGATTTCGCCGCGGACGAGGTTCCTGACCGTCCCGTACGCCTTCAGCGTCGCGACTGTCGACAGCGCCGCGGGCGGCCAGATCACATCCGGCGTCGGCATCGGCGTCGCTTCCGGCCCATACCGGCTGCACGTGAATTCCTCCGATTCGGTGGTCAGCCGCATAACCGGCGACTTTGACGGTCCATCGGGCGCGATTTTCAAGGCCGAATATCTCGGCCCCACTTCGTCGGACTATGACGCCTATGCGGTCCGCGGGCTTGCCCTGCAGAACACGTCGTCCGAGTACGGCGTGGGCGGGCGCTTTGAGGGTGGCTACAACGGTGTGGTCGGCGTCGGGTACAGCGCCGGCGTCATCGGCACCGGCGCCGATGCCAACGGTTCATGTATGGGGGTCTCCGGCAGCACCGTGTCCACCAACATCGGCGATGCCTACGGCGTCCGGGGCACAGCCAGCGTCACCGGCGACGCCAACGGCTACGGCGTGTACGGCATCGTCACCGGCACCACTACCGGCGTTCGCTATGCCGGGTACTTCGCGGGCAACGTTCACGTCAACGGCACGCTCTCCAAGGCAGCCGGCTCGTTCAAGATCGACCACCCGCTCGATCCGGCGAACAAGTACCTCTACCATTCGTTTGTCGAATCCCCCGACATGATGAACGTCTACAACGGCAATGTCGTGTTGGACGGCGCCGGGGAAGCCACGGTGAGTCTGCCGGACTATTTTGAGGTTCTCAACCGCGATTTCCGCTACCAGCTCACCGCCATCGGCGCCCCCGCGCCGAACCTCCATGTGGCCGAGAAAATCAACGGCGGCCGGTTCCGGATCGCCGGCGGCGCGCCGGGGATGGAGGTCTCGTGGATGGTGACCGGCATTCGACAGGATGCGTTCGCCAACGCCCACCGCATCCCGGTCGAGGAGAACAAGGGCGCGGAGGAACGCGGGCGGTATCTCTATCCGGAGGCGCTCGGCAAGACCGCGGCCGAGGGTATCGACTCCGCCCGCGAGCGCGCCGTGGACCAGCGCGGCGACCAGGCAGAAGACTAACTCGGCTCTCCCCCGGGTCCGGGCCGATCGGGAGACCATCGTTCTTCGAGGGGCATCCGTTTCCATCGGATGCCCTTCGCGCATTACGAAGGCGAGTCGGCCTCGTGCGCCCGCTGCCCCAGGGCGCGGGAACTCTGCGCCGGCCGACGCAGGGTCAGACGGAGGGCGGTGAACCCGAAGACCGCGCTGAGCGTCGACGCGATCAGAATCCCCGACTTCGCGTCGATCAGCAGTTGCCCCTCCAGGCTGAGCGAAGCCACAAAGAGCGACATCGTGAAGCCGATCCCGGCGAGACAGCCCGCCCCGATCAGCGCTCCCCAACCGACGCCGCTCGGCGGTTCGGCCACTCTGAGAAGCGTAACCAGTCCCAGGGCGGCCAGCACCCCGGCCGGTTTACCGAGCACCAGTCCGACCGCAATGGCCGAGGCAATCGGGCTGGTGAGCGATTCGATGGCGAAGGGGACGCCGGCATTCGCCAGCGCAAACACCGGCATGATCAAGAAGGCCGACCACGGGTGAACCGCCGTTTCGAGACGTTCCAGCGGCGAGACGGCCTCGCGCGAGGCAAAGGCCGCCTCTTCCAGCGCGTCGTGCAATTCGGGGCCTTCCGGCGATCCCCTCAGCCGGTTGCGGATGCGGTCAAACATCGCCGCCAGCGATTCCGCCGACAGCAGCGGCCGGGCCGGCGTGAGAAACCCGAGCGCGGCCCCGGAGACGGTGGGGTGGATTCCCGATTTGAGAGTGCACAGCCAGACGCCCACGCCTGCCAATCCATAGGCGGCCACGGCCCGCACGCCCGCCTGTTTCATGGCCGCCACGACGCCGAACCCGGCCAGCGCTCCCAGGAGCCAGCCGAATTTGATCGCCGATGAATAGAAGAGGGCGATCACCAGCACGGCGATGAGATCGTCGATAATCGCCAGCGTCAGGAGAAACACTTTCAGGCTGCGGGGAACCCGGTCGCCGAGGAGGGCGAGGAGGCCGACGACGAAGGCGATGTCGGTGGCCATTGGGATCGCCCATCCGGACTGGCCCGGCTGGCCGTGCTGCAGGGCGAAGAACAAAATGGCCGGGGCTGCCGCTCCCCCCACCGCCGCGGCCGTCGGCGCGATCACCCGCCGCGCCTCGCGCAACTCGCCGCTCACCAGCTCCCGCTTGATCTCCAGCCCCACGAGGAAAAAGAAGACCGTCATCAGCCCGTCGTTAACCCAGTACCAGAGCGGATAGGAGAGAGAGAAGCGGCCGGCGCCGACCGTGAGGACGGTGTTCCAGAAGCGCATCCACGAATCGGCCAGGGGCGAGTTGGCGGCGGCCACGGCTGCCGCCGTGCACACCAGGAGCACGATCCCGCTTGAGGATTCGGTGTGGAGGAAGCGCGCCAGCGGGCGGGTGAGCCGCGACAGCGGCCGGTCGGTCGTCTCTCTCATGGATCCTCTCCTCTGAGGGTTCGTACCGATAATACCGCACGATCCCGGCGCGGGCAAGCCGGTTCGGCGCCCGGCCGGGAGAATCGTCACCGGCCCGGCGCGAACGGGAAGGGAGTTGACGAGCGGGCACAAAAAAACCGGGGCGGCTGGCCGCCCCGGCGCATAATCTCTGCCGACAACCCGCACCTAGAAGAACTTCAGGCCAAGGGTCACCGGGATGAACGACGACGACTCGCCATCGGTGTCTACCGTGACGTAGCGGACCTGCCCGAAGAAGCTGAACATCGGACCGGTTTTCAGCTCGACGCCGCCGCCGAGGTTCAGGTAGAGGTTTGTCTCGGCGTCGGGGTTGAGCTCGTTGAGGCCGGCGACCAGGTCACCCGTGCCTTCAAGATCGGAGGCTGAGATGCGGGCAAAACCGACGCCGCCCAGGAGGAACGGCTTGATCGGCGCCGCCGGCAGACCGAACGAGTACCGCGCATCGGCGCCGTACATCCACATATTATTGTGGCCGCCGGTCACCCCCATGTCCTCCATGTCCTGTGTCACATCGAGCCCGAACCGGTGGTACTCAACCTTGCCGACCACCTGCAAGCTCGGCATCACGGCCAGACCCAGACCGACCGAGCCGTGGAAACCGGTGTTGTAGGCCTCCGAGAACTCCTCCGGCGAATTCGGGATGGAGATGGCGCCGCCGACATACAGGCTGATCGGGTTCTCGACCTGAGCCGAGACGCCGGCCGACATAAGCAGGAGAGCCGCAACTGTAATCAACGCTTTCTTCATGTCCTACTCCTTACGCTTTGTTGCCTTTAGTGTGGTCATTGCATAGATCGGCCGATTCGTTCCGGAACTTGACTCCCGGCCGAGAAATTTCTCCCCCCGCAAGTCACTGCCGCAGAACATATTATCGGTAAGACGAGGGGCCGCCACTGACCGGGAAAGCGGGGGAAAGGGGATGCGCGCACCTTGGCTACGGGGAATCGGGTTGAGGTCTTGCGGACGGATCGGCGCCGCGGGCGCGCCTCACGGCAGGGTGGCGTAGGCGGTGGTGTCCATCCGGTTGGCGACGAACCGATAGCCCGCGGCCGAAAGTTTCCGGATTGCGGCGGCGTAGAATGCACCGGTCATGTGGAGATTCTCGAAGCGAATGATCCGCGGATGATGGCGCGCAAGATCGAGGCTGTCGAGGAGTTCGAAGTCGTAACCTTCCACGTCGATTTTCAGCACGTCGGGCGGGCCGTCGACAAGCGCCAGCACTTCGTCCAGGCTCACGCATTCCACGGCCAGCTCCTGAACCGCCTCCGGGCCGAGCCGGAGCTTGCGGGCGTGGTTGAGAACATGCCGGCGGCTGAAACTGGCCATGCCGTTCGTGGTCGCCCAGAGCGGCAGATCGCTTCTTTGGCGCAGCACGTCCGGGGCGAATCGGTAGAGCGTCATCGATTTCCGCTCGCGGTGCACGGCCTTGTTGAGCAGCGCCACCCCCGGATATGCGGCGAAATTGTGGGCCAGACTCGCGAAGACATCGGGCTGCGGTTCGACCACCACGCCTGCCGCCTGGAACTCCCGCACGTAGGCGATGAGGTCATCAGGGCGGCTGACGCCATCGTTGGCGCCGATTTGCACGAACCTGAAACTCCCGGCGCGGCCGTCGATTTGGGCGCGCACGAGGAAGTCGAAGTCGAGGGCGAGCCGCGTGTGCGAGGCAAGAACCGCCGGCATCGACCGCTCCACTACCAGTCCCCGCGAGGCGAGAAACCTGTTTGCTGCGCTGCGAAAACTCACATGGCCTCTTTGCGTCGAGAGCGATCAGAGAGTCACCCTGCGCTTTCCCGTATGGTACGTCGGCGCCGGCCGATTTTCAACTCAAATTCTCCCGGAAGGCCATCTCCGGCGGCCCGGAGCCTGCGGCCTGAACGGGGAGCGGCTAGGCCTGCGACGTGTACGGGAATATGAACGGCGCGCCGGCGAATGGGAGATCGCCCATGACGTGCGTCCCGTTACCCTCCACTTCCACCAAGTCGACATCCCCCAGATGCAGCTTGTCGGTCATGAAAAGAAACTCGACAGTCTCTCCGTCCGCCGCGCCGAGGTACCGGTAGATGTCCTCGAACGGGCGCATTGATGGCGCCACGATGTCGAACACAGTCAGGATGCCGCCGGCCCGCCGGGCCAGGACGGCCGCCCCCAGATCGGGGAGGTATAAGATGTAACGCCGGAGACCATACAGACAATGGTACATGAACAGGCGGGCGTTCAGGACGCCGAGTTCATCCGACACCGGCGTCCGGGCGGCGGCCAGACGGTACAGCAGCGCGAGGTGCTCGGGATCCTGCGGGTCCAGCGGGACAGCGCCGGGGCGCGCCCGCAGGCCTGGCAGAAAGACGCGCGCCTTGTATTCCGCCGCCGGCCGAAAACCGCAGGAGGCATAGAGCGGGAAAGCTTCGGCATCCGCAAACAGAAAGAAGAAGTCGTGGTCCCGGCGCGCCCACGCGACCGCCGTCTGCAGCAACTGCCGGCTCAGACCTCTCCGGCGAAACTCCGGGAGCGTCCCCACCGCGGAGATCTGCGCCACCCGGCGCCGTGTTCCCCGGACGATCATGTCCAGGGAGTAGACGCAGACGTTGGAGACCAGCGTGCCGCCGTGGAAATACGAAAACGGCCGGTACCGCGCATCCCAGAATCCCAACCGGTCCCAGAGGGACAAATCGAGGCCGAACAGCCCGGCCAAGAAGCGTCGGTACTCTTCCTTCAGTTCGGGGGCGTCCCAGTAATCCTCGCAGTACGACAGATCCATATTTGTCTCCGCGGTTTGCGCTGCCGACGGCAAAACATCCGGACCGATATAACTACATGCCCAGAAGCACAAACGCTCCCCACAGCGCCGGGTCGATGGCGGTCGCCGCGATTTCGGCCTGCGCCGTGCGGTAGGACGCAACCACGTCATCGGTCGCCCGCAGGCGGGCGTAGAACCGGCTCATGAACGCATGGCTCACCTGGTCGGACACCGGCCACAGGGTCGCCAGGACATAGCGGGCGCCCGCCTGGTAGAATGCTTTGGCGAGGCTGAAGCTGTTGCCGTAGTAGAGGCCGGTCGCGGCCGTCTGACAGCCGGAGAGGGCCACCAGGTCGGCGCGGATGCCGGCCGCGAACAGGTCAAACGGGAAGAACGGCCCGTCGGCCAGTACCACCCGCGAAAACAGCGGGTTCTCCGACGACCGCGCGGCGTGGGTGGCGATGTGGATGAACCCATCGCACACACCCAGCGCCTCCTTGAAAGCCGTCGAATCCGCCCGCTCGTCGACATAGAGACCGGCGGCCTCAAACTCCCGCCGCACGGCGCCGGCCTCGAGTTCCACCGCCGGCAGACGGTCGGAGAGGAGGGCGAAGACGGCATTGCGCCGAGCCGCGAAAGGAACCCTCCCCCGCCCCGCCCGCGCTCCCGGCGGTACGCCATCGCGGGCGAGATCGTCCGGGTTGACAATGAGCCGAAGGTCGCGCCGCCGACAGAGCGGCAGATGCGCCCGGTCCAGCAGCGCCCCGAAGGGTACCTGCGCAAAGATGCCGTCGGTCAAAATGATGACGCGGCTCTGGTCGTGGTCCCGCAGGAGAGGGGCGACCAGGGTTTCGTGGAGATCGGCGAGATAGAAATCGGCCGCCCCGGGGAACCGTCGTTCGCCGCGGCCGCTGATGACGGCCCGCTCGAGGACGAAATAGAGTTCCCAGACCTGGCGGCGGAGACGCTCGGCGTCGATCGCCAGGGGGATGAAGTCAACCGTCCCGCGCGTCGCGCGGAAGGCGCCCGGCGGACCGCCGGGAGGCGCGACGAAACTGACCAGGAGATCGTCGCCGCCCAGCCGTTCCTGCACGTCCTCGCGCGGGCCCGCGGCGCGGCCGCGGCCCCGGGCCGGGTAGAGATGGGCGCGGATGCGCTGTTCGGCCGACCACAGCCGCTGCTCTACGGCGGACTGCTGTGCGAGGCTGTCGGATCCCCGGTGCGTCTTCTCCGGGAAACGCCCGAACCGCTTGAGGGTCGCCCGGAGGCGCTCCCGTTCCGCCAGCAGCGCCGCGGGCACGCGGGCATGCACCTCGGCCGCCAGCGGATTGCGCCGGTTGAGCACCTCCAGAGCCCGCAGGTTGGCCCGAAAGGATTCATCGGGGCGGTCCATCTGCAGGAGGCACTCCACCGCCCCGGCGTAGGCCGTGAGCTTGTCGGCGACAAAGAAGAACCGGATCTCGTCCGGGTACAGCCCGGCCAGCATCGTCTCGACCATGTCGATGGCCCGGCGGTAGGCGTCGAGAGCGCCGGCGGCGTCGCCGCCGGCGCGGCGGAGGCGGCCGACGGCCGTCTGCACGAGGTAGGACTGGTAGCTCACGAGCGGGCGGCGCAGCAGGCGGCGGGCCAGCGCCGCCGCCTCTTTTCGGCGGCCGGCCGCGCAAAGGGCCTCGAGGTGGACGATCTCGGCGTCGGTCCCCCGGCGCCGGTCGCCGCTGCGCGTGAAGAGGCGGCGCGATTCCGCCGCGGCTCTCAGCGCCGCGCCCGAACGGCCCAGTTGCGAACTCAGCTTGCTGCGCGCCAACAGCACCATCCCCAGCCAGAGATCGTTCCGCTCCCGGCGGAACAGCCGGGCCGCCTCGTTCAGCGCCTCGGCGGCGAGACGGAAATCGCCGAGGCTGAGCCGCGAGAGCGCCACGAAGTAGTTCGCCTTCGCCTGCTCATAGCGGAGACCGAGGCGGCGAAACTGGGCGATCACCTCCTCCCCCGCGGCGATCGCGGTCCCGAACTGATTGAGGTGGATGTTGAGTTCCACCAGATCGAGGCGTGTGACCGCCATGGAGCGCGTGTCCCCGAGGCGCTCGAACGCGACGTACACGTTTTCGAATTCGCGGAGCGCCTCGGTGAACCGGTCGCCCAGAAAGAGCAGGTAGGCGAGCGAGTATTGGGCTTTGCGGTAGAGGACCTCCAGACCGGAGGCGCGATAGATCTCCGCGGCCCGCCGATAGAGCGGCGCCGCGAGGTGCGGTTCATTCCGGTTGGCGTAGATGTTGGCCCGGTTGTACTCGACGGTGGCGAGCGGCGCGCCGCCGCGGGTCTCGAAGATGGCGCGGGCCTTATCGTAGTAGACCAGCGCGAGGCGGTTCTGATCGAGACGGTGGTAGACGTTGCCCATGTTGACCAGAACGCCCGCGGCCGCCGCCGCCATCCCGCGGCGCCGGAAATATCCGAGCGAGCGCCGCCCCGCCGCCAGGGCCGAGCGGTAACGCCCGAGGTACATCAGCACTTCCGTCATCCCCTGCCCCAGGCGGGCGGAGGCCAGGTAGTTGCGCTCCCGGCGATAGCGGCGGTCAGCCTCGCGGTACCGGGCCAGCGCCGCCCGGTACCGGCCGCGATGGTGCGACAGGCGCGCGTCGAGGGCCACAATGTGCGGACGGTGCTTCGCCGGCATGTGCTCGTACAGCGGCTCGATTCGCCGGAGGAACTCCTCGGCCGCGCGGAGGTCGGTCCCGAGGAGCGTATTCAGTTGTCGGCTGAGGGCGGCCAGGAGTTTCTCATAGTCGGCCTCAAACTCCCCCTCCACGAGCCGGCGGAGATCCTCGGCCGACCTGACGGCCGGCAATGTGGAATCATCGTACATAGCAGCGTCGCCCAAGAGACCGTTGCCCTAAGTTAACGCCTGGAAGTGGCGGGGCAAGGAGTTTGTCGGCCGGTCGGGCGCGGCCGCGCGGCCCCCCGGCACAAGAGTGCTTGACAAAAGGCGTCTCCGTGGGTCTTTTTGCAGCATGATGCGGCGGGGACAACATGGCGGATGGTAAGCGGGCCTCTGTCGAAGAACTCGTCGGCGCCTGCCGGGAGGGAGCGGAGTGGGCATGGCGGGAGCTGCTCGGCCGGGTGTCTCCGCTGGTGCTCGCCCTGTGCCGGGACAGCCGCCTCTCCGCGGAGGAGTCCTTGGACATTTTCGGCCAGGTCTGCTATCTTCTGGTGCGCAACATCGACCGCATCCGCAACCCCCGCAGGACGTACGCGTTCGTCGCCACGATCACCCGCCGCCAGATCTACAACCGGTTCCACGAGGACCGCGGACTGGAGTTTGTCGACACCGATCGGCTGGGGGAGACAGTCGAGGACCCGGCCGGCGGCCCGGACCGGAAGTTCGAGGAGACGGAGCAGCGCCTGCTGCTGACAGAGGCCATTGCCATGCTGCCGCCGCGGGACTACGAATTGCTCACGGCGCTGTTCTTCGACGAGGACAAGCCGAGCTACGAGGAGATCGGGGCGCGCCTGGGGATGCCGGTCCCGTCGATCGGACCGACGCGGGCACGCGCGCTACAGCGGCTCGAGCGGCTGCTCGTCCGGATGGGGTATAAATTCGACGTATTTTAGGCGCGGAAAAGCGGGACTATGGGATGAGGAACTGGAACCATGTCATCGAAGCGCGATAAAGTCGAACGCCTGCAGCAGTATCTGGACGGACGCCTGGATCCGGAGGAGGCGGTGCGCCTGGAGGAACACCTCGCCGCCGATCCCCGGCTCCGCCGGATGCTCGATCTGCTTCGGGCGATGCGCCGGACACAGCCTGGTGACGGCGCTCTCGAATCCGCTGCCCGGGGACTCATCGACCGCGTGGTGACCGACCTGCACCGCCGGAAAGACAGCCCGCACCGCGGCCTCCTGACTTTTGACTCGGGGCTTCTCCCCCTGCCGGCCGGGATACGCCCGGCCACCCTCGACAGCCGCCGCCTCCGGTATGCGGCGGAAGGCCTCCGGCTCGAACTGTCGGTCTACCCGGCCTCTCCCGGGACATTTGAAGTCATCGGCCAGATCGAGGGGTCCCGTCGGGGTGCGGCGCTGGAGGTCTCTCTGCGCCAGGGCCGGCAGACCCTCAGGGAGCGGACCAACCCCGTTCACGTGTTCCACTTCGCCCGGGTTCCGGAAGGCGCCCACGACATGACCGTCGAAGATCCCGACGGCGGGCGGTTCGAGTTCCTTCTGGAGTTGTAGCCGGGCGGACAGGTTCTCGCCGCAACGAGATCTCTCCGCCGCGTAACCGGCCGGCTCACCGGCCCTGACATCCGCCGATCTCCCTGTACTGCAGCGGATCCTGTCAAGGAACCATGGAACGCTCACCGCCTCTGGACAACCCGCCTCTTTGCCTCCATGTGAGACACCGACACCGGTCGGGTACCGCCCGTACTCGCATGCGGATCCCGACTGTCCCTCGTGAAACGTGCAACAATGAAACAGGGGGTAGGTCCCGTGACAACTCGAAACCGTCTTCTCGCGTTCGTTCTCCTCTTGCTGGTCGGATCGGCCTGTCCGCGGGGCGCCGCCGTGGCCGAGGCGCTTCCCGGCCAGGCTCTCGTCCGCGTCGACCCGGACCAGAACCTCGGCTGCATTCTGACCGGGACAGGCATCGTCATCGCCGACAGCATTCCCGGCTCGCGGCTGTACCTGGTGCGGTTCTCACCGACCGTGTCCTTCGACACCAAGCGGCAGGATCTCGCGGGCCGGCCGGGAATCAGCGCCGTCTGGGCCAATGAGCCGATGCACCTGGTGGAGACCCACCAGATGAGCATCGGCGTTCCGGAAGACGAAGTTCCCGTTTTCGTGCGGGGGGTGGAACCGCAGAACTACTATGCCCAGCCGGCCGCCTATTCGATCGGGCTCGACTCGGCCCTCCTCGTCTCGCGGGGCGCGGGCGTGCGCATCGCGGTCATCGACGGCGGCGTGGACTGCAGCCATCCGCTTTTCGCCGACCTGAACGACTCTCTGGCCCGCGATTTTGTGGACAACGACGCCGACCCCAGCGAGGGTCCGGGGACGCTGCGCGGGCACGGCACGTTTGTGGCCGGTCTCATCCGGCTGGCCGCCCCGGAGGCCGAGTTAATGGTGGTGCGGGCGTTCACCGGCGATGGCGTGAGCACGACGTTCCAGGTGGCGCAGGCGCTGGATTGGGCCGTGAGCCATGGCGCGGGCGTCGTCAACATGAGTTTCGGCACCGCCGCCGACAACGGCGTCCTCGCCCAGGCCTGCGCGCGGGCGGTCCAGGCCGGCGCCGTCCTCGCCGCCTCGGTGGGCAACGACGGCATCGTGACCCCCATGTATCCCGCCTCGTACCCGTACGTCCTGGCGGTGACGGCGATTGATACGCTCGACCTCGCTGCCTCGTTTTCCAACGGCAGCCCCGAGGCCGACGTGTGCGCCCCGGGAGTCGACATCTACAGCGCCCTTCCGGCTCCCTATTACTGGGGGACCTGGAGCGGGACGTCGTTCTCGACGCCGCTGGTGACGGCGGTCGCCGGGTTGGTGCGCGCGGTCCGCCCGACCCTCACGCCCCAGGAAATGGAGACGCACATTCGGAGCACGGCGGCCCGCGAACTGGCCTGGGGGACGGTCGCGCCCCCCGACTTGTTCTACGGGTACGGCCGCCTCGATGCCTTCACGGCGGTGCTCCTGTTCCGGCTCGGCGACATGGATAACTCCGGGGTGGTGGACGTGGTGGACCTGAACACGGTGACCGCCATGGCGACCACCGGAGCCACGCCGCCGAACAGCATCCGGCGGCAGGGGGACATCAACAGCGACGGCACGGTCGACGCCGAGGACGTGGTGGAGCTCTCCGATGAGCTCTTCGGCGGCGACCAGTAGGCCATCCGCTTGCCGGCCCAAGGGGATCTCGAAACGGCGTCGTTCGCACGGCGCTGTTTTCGTGCGATAGACCGGGGGCGCCGCTTTTTTGATGTATTTTTCGTCCCCCTTGCGCGCTCTATCTATCAGCAGCAAGACATCGCCCGTTACGGCAGGTGGCTCCCTCTCTTTCGGCGGATGTATCCATAGCCACCTGTCGAGGGCGATAAAGCAATGCGGGGGAGGGGGGGTTTTTTTTGCGGGGAGGGCGCGCCGGCTCAGGAACAGACCAGCGGTCGGGGGGGCGACGGGCACCGCCCCCGGATCGGAACGCGACGCAGTTCCGGCCGTCGCGTGGCTGTCGCAGCCTTCGATGCCCTGCCCCCAGGGCTTCTATACCCTGTCAGTACCCGGTGCGGGCCGCTCGGTCCCACCGGGGATTTTTTGCCCCTTCGCGAAACCTTACCTACATAGATTCGTTTTATCTATATTCAGACAACGTGTGGCGCCGCCGGGGGCGCCGGGCCGCCCGGACGGAGGCTATTCGGACAAGGACATTCTATATCGGCCGCCGGGGTGGCGGTTAAACCAACAAGGGTGCGTAAGACTTTATGAAAAAACGGCTTATCGGGCGGGCGCTGGTGTCGACAGCGGTCCTCATGCTCCCCGTCCTGACATCGGCGCAGGGGGCGCCGCCGACTCTGGTCGTCACCGACTCGGTGCGGCAGATGGAGTTCCACGACCAAATCTCGCTTACCGGCCGGACCGAAGCGTGGGTCACCAGCCGGGTCGTCGCCGAGGTGAGCGGCCGGGTCGAGGCGATCGCGGCCGGCGAAGGGGCGGCGGTTCAGAAAGACCAGACGCTGGTCATGATCGATGGCGAGCGCATGGGGCTGGCGCTGCAGGCCAAGGCCGCGGAAGCGGAGCAGGCCCGCGTGCGGGCCGCGCTGGCGGCCGACAACCTGCGCCGCGCGGAGGATCTCTTCAGCCGCACTCTGATCTCCACGGCCGCTATTGACTCGGCCCGCGCCGGGGCCACCATGGCCGAGCAAAGCCACCGGCAACTCGAGGCGGAGCGACGGCGGCTCGAAGTCGAGCACGACAACTGCACGATCCGGGCGCCGTTCTCCGGCTATACGGGCCGCAAGCTGGTCGACGTCGGCGAGTGGGTGAGCCCGGGAACGCCGGTGTTCGAACTGGTCGACGTCTCAACCATCCGCGTTCGGGTCGATCTGCCCGAGCGTTACTTCGGCCTGCTCTCGGTCGGCAGTCCAGCGACCATCGGCCTGAGCGAGCGCGGCGGCGAGGCGGTGGCCGGGCGTGTGGTCGGGATTTCCCCGAATGCGTCGGAAGATACTCACACGTTCCCGGTTATCGTTGAGGTGCCCAACCGCGAGGGGCAGCTCGCCGGCGGCATGCTGGTGCGGGCCACCCTCTCGCTGGACAACAAGTTCACCGGACTGGCCGTCTCCAAAGACGCCATCATCCGCCAGGGGGCACAGACTCTCGTCTACACCGTGCACGAAGGGAAGGCGGCGCCGATCCCGGTCGTCACTACCTCGACCAATGGCAAGATGGTGGCGGTGCGGAGCGAGGCTCTCCGGGCGGGGACACCGGTGGTCGTGCGGGGGAACGAGCGCATTTACCCGGGCGCGGCGGTTATGATAGCGGACGGCAGCCGTCAGGCGAATCCGCCCAAAGCCGCGCCCCAAACCAACCAGTAAGCGCCGCCCGGCGGCAGGAGTCATACCCCCGTGAGCCTGATTACCTCCTCGATCCGATTCCCGGTCACCGTCATCGTCGGCGTGCTCATCGTTCTCATCGGCGGCATCGTGGCGCTGACCCGCGTCCCGGTGCAACTCACGCCCGAGGTGGAACGCCCCGTCGTAACCGTCACCACCACCTGGGTCGGTGCGTCGCCGGGCGAAATTGAAAAAGAGATCATCGAGAAGCAGGAGGAGTATCTCAAATCGGTCGAGGGGCTGCTCGAGATGAGTTCGGAATCGCAGGACAGCCGGGGGACGATCACGCTGGAGTTCCCGGCGGGCACCGACCTGACGGGCGCGGTCATCCGCGTGACCAACAAATTGAACGAGGTGCCGTCCTACCCGGCCACCGCCGATCGGCCGGTGGTGACCACCTCGGGGCAGTTGGAGGGGGCCATCGCCTGGTTCGCCGTCAAGCCCGATTCGGCCGGCGTCTATGTCCCGCATCAGCAGGCGGTGATCGAGGACATGGTCAAGCCGCGCCTGGAGCGCGTCGAAGGAGTGGCGTCGATCAACATCTTCGGCGGACTCGAGCGGGAACTGCACGTGACGTTCGACCCCGACCGCCTGGCCTCGACCGGAATTGCGATCGACCAGTTGGCCGAGGCGCTCCGCGCGGACAACCGGGACATCTCCGGCGGCGACTTCGCGGAGGGCAAGCGCCGCTACGTCGTCCGGACCATCTCGCGCTACGAGACCCCGGAGCAGGTGGAGCAGACGGTGGTGACGGTGCGCAACGGCGTGCCGATCCGCGTCGGCGACCTGGCGGGGGTGGAGCTGACGTATCAGAAGCCTGCCGCCATGGTGCGCCACCTGGGCGTGCCCTCGATCGCTTTCAACGCCCAGCGCCGTGTCGGCGCCAACGTGATGGAGGTGATGGACGGGCTCATGGCGCAGATCGACATCATCAACCGCGAGATTCTGCACCCGCGCGGCATGCACATCGAAAACGTCTACCGCGAAACCGTCTACATCGACTCGGCCATCGACCTCGTCCTCTCGAACATCTACGTCGGCGGGTTGCTCGCCATACTCACGCTGTTCATCTTCCTGCGCTCCGCCTCGGCCGTGCTGGTGATTGCGCTGTCCATTCCCATTTCGATCATCTCGACCTTCCTCGCCATGGCGCTCTTCGGCCGGACCATGAACGTGATTTCGCTCGCGGGCATGGCGTTCGCGGTCGGGATGGTGGTCGACAGCGCCATTGTCGTGCTCGAGAATATCTACCGCCACATGCAGCTCGGCAAGTCGCGGTGGCGGGCCGCCTCCGATGCCGCCCGCGAGGTCTGGGGCGCCCTGCTCGCCTCGACCGTCACGACCGTCGCCGTCTTCATCCCCATCATGTTCGTCAAGGAGCAGGCCGGCCAGTTGTTCCAGGATATCGCGATCGCCATTTCCACGGCTATCATCGTGTCGCTCGCGGTCTCGGTCACCGTCATCCCCTCGCTGTCGGCTCGGATGCTGAGGGTGTCGACCAAACTGACCGCGGGGGATGAGACGCAAGGGTGGCTGGCGCGCCTGGCCGCGAGAGTCGCGAGTTTCGTGGACTACGTCAACGCCCGGGGCCGCCGCCGGCTGGTGACCATCGGCGCCATCCTGACGGTGGCCATGGGGCTCACGGTGGCGCTCATACCGCCGAGCGAATACCTCCCCACGGGAAACCAGAATCTCGTCTTCGGCGTCATGCTCCCCCCGCCCGGCTACAACCTCGACGAGATGGTCCAGGCCGGCCAGACCATCGAGGCGCAGATTCGTCCCCTCTGGGAGGCCGACGCGGAGACGGCCGACACTCTGCCGGGCGGCGGCATCGACAACTTCTTCTTCGTGGCGCTGCCGAACCAGGCGTTCATGGGCATGCGCGGGCGGGCGCCGCAGCGCGGAGCGGAACTGGTCCCGGTGGCCAACCAGGCCCTGTGGTCCATCCCCGGCGCGATCGGCTTCGCCGCCCAGGCCTCGCTCTTCGGCGGTGGGTTCGCGGGCACCCGGTCGGTGCGCATCGACGTGACCGGTCCGGACCTCCCCAAAGTCCTCCAGATCGCCCAGCAGGTTTTTGTCCAGGTCCCGCAGGTGCTGCCGGGAGCGAACGCCCGCCCCATCCCGGGGCTCGACCTCGGCAACCCGGAGGTCCGCATCTACCCCGACCGCGTCCGGGCCGCCGACGTCGGCTTTGACGCCTCCGCGATCGGCCGCTCCGTCAATGCCCTCGTCGACGGAGCCATTGTCAGCGAGTATTTCCTCGACGGACGCGAGATCGACCTGCTCGTGAAGGGACGCGACGATTGGAGCCGCCACACGCAGGACATCGCCTTGCTGCCGCTCGCCACTCCCACCGGGCGGGTGGTGACGGTCGGCGACGTCGCCGAGGTGCGTCAGGAACAGGGTCCGGTCCAGATCAACCATGTCGAGCGACAGCGGACCGTGTCGATCGAAACGGTGCTCCCCGACGGCATCGCTCTGGAGGACGCCGTGCGCCGGCTGGAGGAACAGGTGGTGCAGCCGATGCGCGCGCAGGGGCAGATCGGCGGCCTGTTCGACATCAATCTCTCCGGGACGGCCGATGATCTGAGCCGGCTGCGCGACGAAATGATGACCGACTTCCACATCGCCATCATCCTCACCTACCTCCTCTTGGTGGCCCTCTTCCAGTCGTTCACGTACCCGTTCGTAGTCATGCTGACGGTGCCCCTGGCGACCTTCGGCGGCGTGCTGGGCCTCGACATCGTGCAGATGGTCGATCCCTCCCAGCAGCTTGACATCCTGACCATGCTCGGCTTCGTGATTCTCGTGGGCACGGTCGTGAACAACTCGATCCTCATCGTGCACCAGGGCCTCAACTTCATGCGCGAAGGGTGGGATCAGCGGGCCGCGATCAAGGAGTCGGTGCGCGTGCGCGTGCGGCCGATCTTCATGACCACCGGCACGACCGTGCTCGGCATGATGCCGCTCATCATCATGCCCGGCGCCGGATCGGAACTGTACCGGGGGATCGGCGCCGTGGTCGTCGGCGGCCTCGCCGTCTCCACCCTGGTGACGCTCGTGCTGACGCCGCTCGTATTCTCGTACGCCATCGAGCTCGTGGTGAAGGTGCGGAGCCTGCTCGGGTTGTCGGAGCGGGCGGTCGGCGCGGTTCCGAGCCTTGAGGGCGAGTGAGGCGGTGGGCGCGGCGCCCGGCTGCGCGCTCGGTCAGGTGAGCAGTTGTTTGCGGGCCAGCTCGCCGTAGAGCGGCGAACTCTCCAGCAGCGCCTCGTGCGTCCCCTCGCCGACAATCCGGCCGTTGTCGAGCACGATGATGCGGTCGGCGTGGCGGACCGTCGCGAGACGGTGGGCGATGATGATCGAGGTTTTCCCCTGCAGCGCTTTCTCGAGCGCCTGCTGAATCAACTCTTCGCTGCGCGTGTCGAGCGCCGAGGTGGCCTCGTCGAGGAGCATGATCGGCGGGTTGAGGAGGATCGCGCGGGCGAGGCAGACGCGCTGGCGCTCGCCCCCCGAGAGTGTCACCCCCCGCTCCCCGACTTCCGTCTCGTACCCGAGCGGGAGTTTTTCGATGAAGTCGTGAATGTTGGCCACCCGGGCGGCCTCGATGACCCGGTCCATCGACGCCTCCGCCCGCCCGTACGCGATGTTGTCGCGCAGGCTCGCTTTGAACAGCACCGGGTCCTGGTCGACCAGGCCCATGTGGGAGCGGAGCTCTTTGAGCGCGAGGCGGCGCAGGTCGACCCTGTCGAGCAGGATGCGCCCGCCCTCGGGATCGTAAAAGCGCAGGAGCAGATTGATGAGGGTGGTCTTCCCCGCCCCCGAGGGTCCGACGATCGCCACCTTCTCGCCCGGCTCGATCGTAAGCGAGAGCGCGCGGATGGCGAAACCGTTGTCGCCGCCGTAGTGGAAATCGACGTCCTCGAACGCCAGCCGGCCGCGCACCTCGGCGAGACGGACCGGCTGGGGATCCTCGGCCACCGCCTGCGGGAGATCGAAGTACTCGAAAATCCGGTACACGGAAGCCATCGCCGACTGCACCTCGACATTCACCTGGGACAGCTCCTGGATGGGCGAGTAGAGGTAGCCGAGGTAGATGTAGAACATGAAGAGCGCCCCCAGCGGGAAGGATCCGGCGGCCACCAGGTATGCCCCCCAGGAGAGCACGATCACCGGGACGAGCGAGGCCACGAGCTGGACGAGGTTCACCGCCAGCGACGTCATGACGCTGTTCCTGATGTAGAGGCCGGTCATGGCCGACAGCACGCCCACCACCCGGGTCTTCTCGCGCCGTTCCTGGGCGAAGGCCCGGACCGTGCGGATCGTCGAAAACACCTCCTGAAGGCGGCCGGACAGCTGGGCGATCGACTCCTGCAGCCGGTAGTTGATGGCGTGGAGCGAAATCCCGTAGCGGTGGGACAGCCAGACGATGATCGGCACCGGGATGAGCGCCAGCGCCGCCCAGATCCAGTTGAAGACGAAGAGGGTGACGAGGATGCCGAGGAGCATGAGAATGTTGGTCAGAAACATCAGCAGCGTCGTCGTCAGCAGGCTCTGCACCCGCTGGACGTCGGCCAAAAGCCGCGACATGATCTCCCCGACGTTGTTCGTCTGGTAGAAGCGGAGCGGCACCTGGGCGAGGTGGTCGAAGAGCGCGGCGCGCAGGTCGGCGATGATCGAGGCCCCCACTTTGCCGGCCAGGTAGTCGCGCCCGATGGAGAAGACGAAGCTGCTGAGGTACAGCCCGATGAGCGCGAGGCCGAACCAGACCGCCGGGGCCATGTCCACCGACCCGTCCGTATCCGCCCGGAGCGACGGTATCAGGTCGTCGATCATGTATCGGATCGCCTGCGGCAGCATCAGCGCGAGCGCCGTCATCACCAGCATGATGACGAACATGAGGGCCTCGAGCCGCCAGTACGGGCGAAGCCAGGACCAGAGACGCCGGCGGGTGCGGGGATCGGGGATCATCCGGGCACCCCTGACCACGCCCGTGCGCCGCGGGATTCCCGGCCCGCGGCGGGCCGGCGCACCGGGCGGGCTTTTCGCGCAGCCGCCGGCCGGTCACACCCGCCGCCGGCGACGCACCCGAGGCCGAAGCCGCGGTCCTGCGGTGTCCGGCCCAGGACGGCCGACCCCTCCCCCGGCGCCCGGGGGGCCGCGGGACAGGACCGCACGGCCTTTTGAGCGCCGCTGCCGACACCGAACTGCATCTCCACCGTCGCCTCCGAATCCAAGGTTACCTCGTCGCCGTCAAGATACTCCGGGCGCGCCCCCGCAACAACCCGGAATTACAGCTTCCCGGCGGCCGGCCTGCGGCGGCTTCACCTCTCCGTCCTTCCGGCGGGCCGAGGGACAATCGTGCAGGACCAAGGGGCGGGCGCGGGAGATCGTGCGGGGAGTGCAGACGCCGAAGGTCCGGCCTGAACAGACCTGTCCTCCGGTCGTCCCGCTCCATCCCCGTCGGGCGGCTGCAGCGGGACGGGCGGACCGGCGGTTTGCGCGGCGCAGAAGTGCGGCCCAACGCGCTTACTTCTTCTCAGCCGGCTGCGGCTCCTGGAACCGGGAGAGCAACTCCACGATCAGGTCGTTCTCGATCGGCTGGACGCCGCGTTTCTGCTCGACCTGCCAGATGCAGAACGGGTTGTTGGCCCGCTCGCCGGAGGCCGACACCGAGGTGGTCGTACAGCCGCCGCGGCACAGCGGTAGGTAGCGGCAGTCGTGACAGGCGCCGGTCGCGGTCGCCTTCGTGAACTCCCGGTTGTAGAGAAACTTGGTCGGGTCGTTCCAGATCTCGGTGAAGGAGCGCTCACGGATGTTGCCTTCGACAAACTCCGGCTGCTGCGACAGGCAGCCCTTGACGTCGCCGTTGGAGCAGATGCCGGCCACCCGGACGCCCGCGTAGCAGCCCAGGTAGGGCATGCCGTCGAGGAGCTGCGTCCCCTTGCAGCCGTAGTAGCCGATGTTCTCGCCGACGTCGACCATCATGCGGGTGTCTTTCTTGAACTCGAGAATCTTGTCGATCAACTGCTCGTACTCGGCCAGGCCCATGACCATCTCTTTCTCCATGCGGCCGGTGACGGTGGTCATCTGAATACGCCACTCGGGGCATCCGATGGAGACGAGGTCCTTGTGGATGCTGTCCATGTCCTTCAAATTGACCTTGGAGATCTGGCTGACGGCCTCGAAGCGCATCTTTCTTTCGGCCATGAGGCGCATGGCGTGGAGCGCTTTGTCGTAGCTGGTTTTGCGCTGGCGGATGTAGTTGTGCACCTCTTTGGAGCCGTCGAACGACACGCCGACGTTGCGCAGGCCGACCTCTTGGAACAGATCGACGGCCTGTTCGTCGACGGCGAAACCGTTGGTGATGAGGTAGGCGCCCGCGCCGTTGGCGACGATACGCTTGCCGAGCACCGGCCAGTCTTTGCGCAGAAGCGGTTCGCCGCCGGAGAGGGTGATGCCGCGCGCCCCGAGGCCGGTCAGTTCGTCGATCAGCCGCAGGGCCTCATCGGTCGTCAGCTCGTCGCTGCGCGGGACACCCGCCGAGGTGCCGCAGTGGATGCAGCGCATGTTGCAGGCGAACGTGATCTCCCAGACCACCTGTTCGGGGAAAAAATGAAAATCGCTCATGTTGTCGACTCCTTCTCGGCCGCTTGCGCTTCCGCTTCTTGCTGCTGCCGGCGCGCCATCTCCTGCTGCTTGGAGCGGGCGATAATCTCGAGCATCGGCTGCAGGTTGTGTTTCCAGGCCTCGCACATCTGCGTGCCCGCGAGCTGGCGGTCGGCCCGCCGGGCCGGACACCCGCCCATGCAGATCGGGAGCAGTTCGCATTCCACACACAGGGCGTGGTCAAACGGATCTGCGGAAAACAGACGCTGGAAATTGGGATGCAGATAATTGATCTCGTCGGTAATCGTGCCGTACGCCTTGGGGGCATCGCCGGCGTGGTTCCAGCACCGGTACAGATTCCCGTCGGGATCGACCAGGTGCGCGTTCGTCGACTGGGCCATGCAGAACACCGCCACCGGCGACGGCAGCTTGTCGATCCGGAACCCCCGGGCGAGCAGCAACCGGTAGTAGTCCACCTCGATCGCCGAGAAATCGGCCGTCTCGTAGCATGATTCGGCGATATTCGCGCAGACCTGCGAGGACGGCTCGACCATGCCGAAGTAGACGCCGGCCCGCTCCCGGAGACCGGCCGCCGTCAGCTCCGCGAGGAGCTCTTCGATCATGTCGATCGTGAAGGACTTGTCGACATTCACCCGGATGCCGACGCTCAGTTTGGTGGAGGCGTATTTCAGGTTCTCGAGAATCCGGTAGAAACTTTCCTTCTTGTTCTTCAGCGGGCGCTTGACGTTGTGAATCCGGGCAGGGCCGTCAAGCGTGATCTGCACGTGGCGGATCTTCAAGGCCACGAGCCGGTCGACCGTCTCCGCCGTCAACAGGTAGCCGTTGCTGATCATGGACGAGCTGTACTCGAATTGGTGCTTCTCGCCCATTTCCACAAACGACGCGGTGAGGCTCTCAATCACATCGAGAGCCAGCAGCGGCTCGCCGCCGTACCAGTCGATCTGGAGACCGCTGATCGAGCGGGCCCGCTTTTCGACGTAGCTGACGATCGCCGCCATCACCTCGGGGGACATTTTCCGGGCGGTCTTGTTCTCGAAGCAGTACACGCACGCCATGTTGCAGGCCATGGTCGGGGCGATGACGAACCCGAGCGTGGTCCGGTCGTAGCGGGCAATGTTGTGATTGAACCGCAGGAGCGCCCGTTCGTCGACTCCGTCGGAGCGGACAAACGCGCCGTACTCCAGCTGCTTGAGCAGACCGGCCTCCTCCTCGCTCAGGTCGGGGGTCGCCGCGCCGTTGAGCTTCCCGACGAGCCGGCGGTAGACGGCGTAGTTCTCCTCGGTCATCAGCGCCACAGCTCCGGACAGGGCGTTGTAGGCGATGTAGTAGCCATCCTGCCACGGTTGGAAGTGATTATAGCGCGAGAGTGTCGGCATCTTCCGTTTCCATCATTTGCGTCTCCGCGCGATGGGGCAGTGCCCGGTTCTGCCCCACAGGCGGTTGTTCCGGCCGCAGCTGTTCAGCCCGCGGCCGCACCTCATGTCGGCGTCTGTTCCGCGACGCCCTCTGCCCCGCAGCCCGGAAACCCGGGCTGCGGGCAATTCGGTCGTGCGATCAAATCGGGACCGGGTCAATACCGTAAAGCGGCTTAATTCTGCACCGCGTGCACGGCGGGCGATTACCCATTTCCTGGGGGTCAAGCAGGTAGACCATGAGTTCACCTCCCTTCGGTCGGTTGCGGTACCACGAGACCTCGCACAGCCATTAACTCAAGCTGCGCCTTCCTGTCTTCTCAAGACACCGGGGACGGCCCCGGCCTTTCTTCTCGACCGCATCCGGGAAAGCAGCTCCCTCTCCCGGATGCGAATTCGGCATTACGGCTCGATTCCGTAGAGCGGCTTGATCGCGCAAAACACCGGATAGCACAGTGTCTTGCAGGGCGGTTTCTTCCCCAGCCCTTGCGGGTCGATGAGATAGACCATGCCGACACCTCCATACGCGTGAAAGGTTATGGCCGGGCTCCCAGTCCCCTCGAACGGGCGCTGTGAACCCTGAGTAACGCCTCATCTTGCTGCTCGCCCCGGACTGCCTGGCCGCGTCCTCGGCCGGCAAAGAGCCGATCAGGGGCGCCTGAGAACCTCCCGCCACGCCCGATGGCACTTACCTGGTGCACACTTTCCGGTGCTGCGGTATTCGCGGGAGCTGCGGTTTGTTCGTGTGGGCCGTGCCACCCCCTCCTTGACCGGTCACGACGGCGTCCGACTCAACTGCGAGCAATGCCGGAAGGGCTCTGCGAGCCCTCCCGGCCTGAGTCACTTCTCCGACCTTTAGATGGTCGGATCGATACCGTACAGCGGCTTGATGCCGCAGTAAGTCGTGCAGCCTTTGCCATCGCACAGCACCTTGCACTTCGCAAAGCACGGCGGGCGATTCGCATTGGCGGGATCGACCAAGTAGATCATGCCAAAGACCTCCTGTTGTTGGCCTGCCGTTCGGGCGTCCGCTCCGCCCCGGATCAACTCGCCAGTATATCAGTCCGCACACAAGCGACCAGGGGCAGCGCGTCACCTCCCGTCAGCAAGCGGTGAATACATTTCGACCTGTCCGAACACCGATGAATTTCGACTATTCGACTGCATTCGGCAGGCATGGAATATCCGAGTTTACTAATCAATGCAGTATGCAGGCGATAATCTCAGACACTCATGCGGCGATGCCACACCGCCAGGTCCAAGAAAACGGTTTGTCCGAATTCTCCTCCGCGATGGAGGCGGAGCCACCAGAGCGAGCCTCTTTCTGTCAAAATTATGCAACGAGGACAATTCTGTCAAGGACAAACCGGTCGAGTATGGCACATAAATAGGATAATGTTTGTAGCGAATAAGATGCGCATCTCCGCTCTGCGCGAAACAGCTTGAATGCGAACGGGTAATACCTTACCTTTCGGCGGGAAATCACGCGCCGGAATGCTGACAGATCACGGCACGACAATGGAGTTGATAGCTCATGAAGGCGATGGTTTTGAGACAACCGCACGAGCCCCTTGTTTTGACCGATCTTCCCGACCCGAAACCGGGTCCGGGGAGAATCCTGCTGAAAGTGCATGCGTGCGGCGTCTGTCGGACCGACCTGCACGTATTCGACGCCGATTTGACCGAGCCGGTCCTTCCGCTGATAATGGGGCATCAGATTGTGGGATCGGTACTTGCCGTGGGCGAGGGCGTTTCGGGCGTTGAGCCCGGCGACCGCCTCGGCGTCCCCTGGCTGGGCGGGAGTTGCGGGCATTGCGACTACTGCCGCAGCGGTCGGGAAAATCTCTGTCCCACAGCCCGTTACACCGGGTACCAAATCAACGGCGGCTTCGCGGAAAAGACCGTTGCCGATGCCCGCTTCTGTTTTCCCATCCCCCCCGGCTATCCTGACCTCCAGGCGGCTCCCCTGCTGTGCGCCGGCCTGATCGGGTACCGCTCTTTGCGCATGACCGGCTCTGCCCGGCGGCTCGGTCTGTACGGGTTCGGGGCGGCCGCGCACATCGTTATCCAGGTCGCCCGGCATCAGGGCCGGCGCGTGTATGCGTTCGCTCGCCGCGGGGACACCGCAAGCCAGGATTTTGCCCGCTCGCTCGGGGCCGATTGGGCGGGGCCGTCGGACGAACTCCCTCCGGAACCCCTTGACGCGGCGATTATCTTCGCTCCCGTCGGCGCGCTTGTGCCGCTGGCCCTGCAGGCAGTCGCCCCCGGCGGCGTAGTCGTGTGCGCCGGTATCCACATGACCGACATCCCCTCGTTCCCCTACCGCTGGCTGTGGGGGGAGCGGGTCGTGCGCTCGGTTGCCAATCTCACCCGCCGCGACGGCGAGGAGTTTCTGGAGCTGGCCCCGCGCGTGCCGATCCGGACCGAGGTGCATCCGTACCCGCTCAACCGGGCCAACGAGGCCCTCAGCGACCTGCGCGAGGGGAACTTCACCGGCGCGGCGGTCGTCGTCGTGGATGAAGACGCCTCGGGGTGAGCGCTCTCGGAACTGGCGGGGAATGGACAGGCGGAGTATCGGCGGGGAGGTCCATACGCGAACCTCCCCGGACGACACACAGGAATCACCATGGGTCAGGATCGACGCCGTAGCACGGCTTGATCCCGCAGTTTGTGACGCAGAGCCAGGTGCACACCTTGGCCTTGCACACGCACTCCGGGCTGATCAGGTATACCATAGGCACCTCCCATATCAGGACGTTTCGGTAACTCCTGTCCGGATGGCCGGCGCCGCAGCCGCCGGCTGGCGGTTCCGGATCTCCGGCAGGTGTGGACGTTCCCATTTTTGCCGACCGGTCGGCGGGATAAATGTCCGCGCCGTCGGCGACCGTCATGCGACAATCGGCGGGTTTGTCGCAGGGGACACTTCGCCGCGCGTATCCCGTCCGCAAGGCGATGCGACTAAATGGGGTCGACGCCGTAGCAGGGCTTGACCCGGCACAACGTGCTGCACACCCACGTGCAGACTTTCGGTGTGCCCGCACTGTCCGGGCAGATCAGAAAGAGCATGCGCACCTCCCATACGATAATGGAGTTACAGGGCATCCCGTCCGGTCGCGGCGGCGCCCCAGAGCGTCCGTGCGCTTATCGGGCGGGTGTGAGCCTCATCCTCTGCCGGTCACTGTCGTGGGTTCCCGCGGGCGGCCCCAGAATCTCCGTCGGCGCTGCCATACCGTCCGCGGTGAGGCTGCTCGAGCGTCGCCGTACACTTATCGGTGCCACCCGGCACCCACGGCGGCGCGGCGCCCCATAAGAAAGAAGAAAGATGGGAATGCGGTGTCAAGGACAAACTAGTCGATGACCGGCCGGCCTGTCGGGCGGCCTTGACAAAGACCGCCGGTTCTGCTATATACCCGTGATTCGTTTCCCGAATGCCCGGGCTCCGCGCGGCGGCGATCCGGATGGCGCCCGGCGAGGTACATCGATGTCCACCTTCATCGCGTCGTTCATCGGCGAATTGCGCAACACTCACCCCGGCCAGCCCGAATTTCACCAAGCGGTGTACGACACCCTGCTGTCGGCCGCCCCGGCGCTCGAGCGCACGCCGGCGTACCAGGGCGCCAACATCCTCGGGCGGATCGTGGAACCCGAGCGCGTCGTCATTTTCCGCGTGCCGTGGGTGGACGACGGCGGGCGCGTTCGGGTCAACCGCGGGTACCGCGTGGAATTCTCCAGCGCTCTGGGTCCCTACAAAGGCGGGCTGCGCTTCCACCCGGGTGTCAACCTCGGCGTCATGAAATTCCTCGCCTTCGAGCAGACTCTCAAGAACAGCCTCACCACGTTGCCGCTCGGAGGGGCCAAGGGGGGATCGGATTTTGACACGAAAGGCCGCTCCGAGGGCGAGGTGATGCGGTTCTGCCAGAGCTTCATGAACGAGCTTTTCCGCCACCTCGGGCCCCGGATCGACATCATCGCCGGCGACATCGGCGTGGAACGCCGGGAGATCGGCTTCCTCTTCGGCCAGTACAAGCGGCTGCGCAACGCGTTCGACGGCGCGGTGATGGGAAAGGCGGTGGGATGGGGCGGCACCGTCCTCCGCCCGGAGGCCACCGGCTACGGCTGCGCGTATTTCGCCGCCGAAATGCTCGCCACCCGGGACGAATCGTTTGCGGGCAAGCGGGTGGCCATCTCGGGGGCGGGCACGGTGGCTCTCCACGCCGCGGAGAAGGTCGTCGCCCTCGGCGGCCGCGTCGTGGCCATGTCCGACTCCCACGGTTTCGTAGTCGACGAGGCCGGCATCGAGGGAGAGAAACTCGCTTTCCTTGCCGCCGAGCGCGAGGGGCGCCGGGGGACGATCCGCGAGTACGCCGACCGCTTCAGCGGGGTGAGTTACTCCCAGGGACCGCACATCTGGCACGTGCCGGTGGATATCGCCATGCCCTGCGCGACGCAGAACGAGATGAACACTCAGGACGCCGCGGCCCTCATCGCCAATGGCTGCCGGTGCGTCTGCGAGGGCGCGACCATGCCGGTGACGGCCGACGCCTCGCGGGTTCTGCAGGAAGCGGGGATTCTCTATGGTCCGGGCAAAGCGGCCAACGCCGGGGCCGCCGTGGTCTCCGCTTTTGAGACGGCGCAGAACGCTTCCGGGCTCGTGTGGTCGGCGGCCGCGATCGACCGCCGGCTGCGCGCCATGATGGCCCAGATTCACCGTACCTGCCTGGATACGGCGGCGGCGTACGGGAGCCCCGGCAACTACGTCAACGGCGCCAATCTCGCCGCCTTCGTGCGGCTGGCCGACGCCGTGCTCGCGCAGGGCGTGGTGTAGACACCCCCTCACTCCTCCCCCTCCGGGCCCGGTTTCCGCACGGCTTTCTGTCGCAGTCCGATATGTCTCCCCTCGATCGCGGCTCAGGCCTCGGGCCGGCGACGCGGGCGAATCATGCTCTCCGGGGCCAGCAAACGGTCCAGTTCTTCCTTCGAGAGAAGGCCTTTCTCGAGCGCCAGATCGTACACCCCCCGGTTGGTCTCCTCGGCTTCCTGGGCCAGCGCCGTCGAGGTGTCGTAGCCAAGCACCGGGTTGAGAGCGGTGATGACCCCGATCGACTGCGCGACGTGGCGGCGGCAGACTTCCTCGTTGGCCGTGATCCCTTTGACACAGCGGAAAGTCAGCGTGTCCATGCCGTTCTTGAGCATCTCGACCGATTCGAAAATCGACTGGGCGATGACCGGTTCGAACACGTTCAGTTCGAGCTGACCCGCCTCGGCCGCCATCGTCACCGTCAGGTCGTTGCCGATGACCTTGAACGCGATCTGGTTGACGACCTCGGGGATGACCGGGTTGACCTTGCCGGGCATGATCGAGGAGCCCGGCTGCATCTTGGGCAGGTTGATTTCATTGAGGCCGGCGCGGGGACCGCTGGACAGCAGTCGAAGGTCGTTGCAAATCTTCGAGAGCTTCACGGCCAGCCGTTTCAGGGCCGAGGAGTACATGACATAGGCGCCGGTGTCGGAGGTAGCCTCGATCAGGTCCGGGGCGATGACCAGGTCGAGGCCGGAGATGTCGCGCAGGCGGGCGACCGCTCTGTCGGCGTAGTCGGGGTGGGCGTTGATCCCCGTCCCGATCGCCGTCCCGCCGAGATTGACCTCGAGAAACAGGGCCGCGTTCTGGTCCAGGCGGGTGACCTCCTCGGACAGAGTCTCGGCGAACGCCTGGAACGACTGGCCGAGGGTCATGGGGACGGCATCCTGCAGCTGCGTGCGGCCCATCTTGATGACATGGTGGAACTCGTCCGCTTTCGCCTGGAACGCGTCGATGAGCCGGCGCAGCACTTTCGCCAGTTTGCGGTTGCTGAAGATCAGCGCCAGGTGGAGCGCGGTGGGATAAGCGTCGTTGGTCGACTGCGACAGGTTGATGTGGTTGTTCGGGTGGACGTACTGGTACTCCCCCTTTTCGTGGCCGAGGATCTCCAAAGCGCGGTTGGCGATCACCTCGTTGGCGTTCATGTTGGTCGAGGTGCCGGCGCCGCCCTGGATCATGTCGACGACGAACTGGGTGTGCCAGCGGCCGTCGATGATCTCGCGGCAGGCCTGGTTGATGGCGTCGGTGACGTCGTCCGGCAGGAGGCCGAGATCATGGTTGGCCTGGGTCGCCGCCATTTTCACCATGGCGAGCGACTCGATCAGCACCGGAAAGTGCATGAGGGAGATGCCGCTGATGTTGAAATTTTCGAGCGCCCGCAGGGTCTGGATGCCGTAGTAGAACTCGTGCGGCACCTCGCGCGGCCCGAGCAAATCATGTTCCGCCCGGGTGCGGCCGGAGACATACTGGGCGCCGGCATTGACCACCCGCGTGCTCGCCTGCCGCATGCGGCGGGAGATCACCCGCGCCACCCGCGAAAGCACTTTCACCGCAATCTCCGGCTGCCGGGTCACGAGGGCGGCGAAGTTCGCCCGGCTGACGACGAGGACGGTGCCGGGAGTCACGGCGCGGGCCGATGTCGAGTGCGGGTAATCGTCCATGAGCGCCCCCTCGCCGAGGAAATCCCCCGGGCCGAAGCGCGCCAGCCGCTTCTCCCCGCCCCAGGCGGTCGTCATGTACAGTTCCACCGTTCCCTCGGCGATGATCCAGAGGTTCTGCCGGGGCGTGTTCTGCCGAAAAAGTCCTTCCCCGGCCGCGAGCGGCCGGGCGACGGTGATGGCCACCAGCGCCTCGAGCTCATCGACGTCGATCTCGCGAAACAGCTCGGTGCGGCGCAGGGCGGCGGTGATGGCGGTCGGTTCCATATGTCGGACCTCATTCTCTTAGGGTTTGCGGGCGAGGAGCGCGAAGAGCATCGGGTACGGGGGCGGGCCCTCCGGCGGATACCAGTAGCCGTCGCGCTCGACCCACCCCTCCCGGTAAGGGTAGCAAAATCCATCGAATTCTTCAAGCCGGTCGATCGCCAGCCCCGCCCCGGCGAGCGCTGTCACCACCTCCCCGAGCGTGTGCGCCCACTGCACCGACTCTTCGGCCGGCCGGTAGTCCTTGTCGGCGTAGTCGGGGTCGCGGCGCCGCCGCGCCCCGCGGGCAAAGTACCGCGCGCCCTCCAGGCACACGGGGGCGAGCGGGTGAATGTCGACCAGGCACAACACCCCGCCCGGTCCCAGATAGTGCGCGACGGTCCGGGCCCAGAGGTCCAGGTCGCTGATCCAGTGGTGCGTGCCGTAGGACTGGAAGACGATATCGAATGTCCGGTCGAGCCGGCCGATGAGTTCGAGGACATCGGCCTGGACGAACTCGGCCCGCAAACCGGTCTGCCGCCGGAGTTCGCCGGCCAGCGCGATCGAGCGGCCGGAAATGTCGACCCCGGTGGCGTCGGCACCGAGGCGCGCCCACGAGAGCGTGTCAAGGCCGAACTGACAGAACAGGTGGAGGAGCGTCCGGCCGCCCACCTCGCCGAGAAGACGGCGTTCGATCGGCCTCAGCGTGCTGCGGCCGGCCAGGAACTCTGCGACGCGGTAGTCGGGATGGCGGTAGTGAATGTCGGCGATTTCATCCCAGAAGCGGCGGTTCTGTTCGTGGTCGGGACGGCCCATCACTTCCTCGCCCGGAGCATCAGGACGACCCCCACGAGGAAAAACAGGGCGTTGACCCCCCAGACCGAAACCTCCAGAGGAATCTTCTGGTTGTAGCCGGCCGACTGGAGCACGCGGAAGGTCACGAAATAGACCAGCGAGATGAGCGCCCCGGCCGAGATCGACACCGCCACCCCCCCGCGCCGCGGGTTCGAGGCCAGCGGCAGACTGATGAGCACGACAATGAACGAGGCCACCGGATACGCATACTTGAACCCGAGATCCACCTCCTCGCGGTGGTACGGTCCGCCCGTGCGCTTCATCAGATCAATGTACCCCCGCAGTTCGACCAGCCCCATGTCCGCCGGGTCGCCGATCTTCTTGGCAAAGTCCTCCGGTTTCTCCCGGATGTCCGGATACGGCAGGTCGGCGAATTCCCGGTACGTTTCGCCGAGGGAGTCGCTGAACGTCCGCTCAACCCCGTCGTGGAGCACCCACGTCTGATTGTCGTAGGTGAGACGCTCGGCCGTGATGATTTTGCGGAGACGGTCGTCGGCCGTCCTGTAGACGCGCACGGACAGGCCGGCGCGGCGGTCGACGTTGAACCCCTCGATTGTATAGATGTGGCCGGGTTCGATCTGCCGGTAGATGTTGCCGACCTGGCTGGTGGCCTGCCGGGACCGCTTCTCGATCGTGAACTCCTTGATCTCGAGGCGCCGCTGGTTGGCCGGCGGGTAGACGTACTCGTTGTAGTAGAAGTGGCCGACCGACAGGGCGGCAGCCGCCGCCAGGTACGGCAGCGCGATGCGATAGAGCGAGATGCCCGAGGCCTTCATCGCCAGAATCTCGTTGCGGCGGGCGAACATGGACACCGAAAAGAGGCTGGCGATCAGCACGAACATCGGCAAAAACGATTTCACCACCCACCCGCCGAAATACAGGTAGTACTCGGCGATCGACGCCACCGGCACGTCGTTGTCGATGAAATCGCGGAGTTCTTCGATGATGTTGATGACGTTGATGGTCAGTCCGACGGCCACGGTGACGACCACCAGGGCGAGGAGAAACGACTTGAGCAGGTAGCGATCGAGCTTCTTAACGGGCACCATAGTCCGACACCTTCAGGCGCTTCCCCGGCGGAACCACGCGAATACGGGCCGCTCGCTGATGACCTTGTACAGGAGGTAGACGCCGATCGCGCCGATGAGAATGTTGGCCGACCACATGGCCAGAAACGGACTCACCAGGCCGCGGTCGGCGAGATCCTCGCCGCCGATGAGAAAGGCCCAGTAGACCACATAGAGGATGATGGAGATGGCGATCGCCATGCCCATTCCGCTCCGCCGCGTCATGACCGCCAGCGGCACGCCGATGAGGATGAAGGCCAGCGAGGCCACCGGGATCGAATACTTCTTGTAGATCTCGATCAAGTACTTGTTGCGCACCCGGCGCTGGCCCTCGATCTGGTCGATCGTGCGCTGCAGCGACCGATACTGCGCCTCGGCATCGCGCTGGACCGCAAGAAAGGCCGCCGAGTCGGTCTTGATGTCGGCCGCGGCGAACCGGAAAGTATCGCTCAGGAGATAAGTCGTCCGGTTGTCCACCGCCTGACCCACCTTTTCCATGAACGGCTGTATGGCCGCCTCCGCCACGCTGACGCTCTCCCGCATCTGTTCGAGCCCCATCTCCCGGTCGGTCCGGTACTCGCTGTCGGTGCGCTTGAGCTCCGACTGTCCCGATTCGGCGATGTTGATCACCTGCGATTCAAAGTCGAGGCGCCGGTAGTTCTCCCGCTTCTGCGTGTCGAGCTGGTGGACCTCCCCGTTGTAGAGCGTGAACTGCATGGTGAGGTTGTTGTCCAGCATCTTCAGGTAACCGTACTCGGCCACGATAATCTGCGGCCGCGCGGGATTCTTGTTGTCGGTAATCCGGACGCCCTCGACCCGCGACGTGGCGTGGTCGATCCGGTCGATGAGGACGAGGTAGCCCGGGATATCGGTGATGAAAATGCCGGAGCGGAACACCAGCGTCGGCCGCATGGCCGAGATGTCCCCCCAGAGGTGGCGCGCCTTCTTGTTCACATCGGGCAGAACCTTGTCGTTGAACTCGACCATCCCGTAGGCGATCACCCCGCCGGCGATCAGAAGCGGGATGGTCGCGCGCAGGAGGTTGATGCCGGAGGCCTTCATGGCCGTCACCTCAAAATCCGCGGTGAGCCGCCCGAACGCCATCAGCACCGCCACCAGCACCGACATCGGCACCGAAAGCGCGAGCATCCACGCCAGGTTGAGCCCGACCAGCTCCAGGGCCACCCAGATCGAAAGATCCTTGTCGATGACGTGGTCGATGATTTTCGGCACGTACTCGATCACCAGCAGGAAGGTGATGGTGAAAAAGGCGAACAGGAACGGCCCGATGTGCTCGGCCAGTATGTAGCGCGTCAGTATCTTCATAAGTGCAAGCAAATATATTGGTTATACAATGGACCGCCAAGTATGAATTCGCCCGCGACGGCTTTACTTCCCCCCGTCGGTTGCGTACTATGCCTCCCGTGAGTCTCGGAGTTCTCAACCGCTTTCGGCGCCAGGAACCGCGCCCCGACCGGGCGCTGCGGAGGGCGGTCGAAGCCTGCGATCCGCTCGCGTTCCACCGCACCCTGCCCGGTTACTGTCCGACACCCCTCGTGTCCCTGCCCGGCCAGGCGCGCCGCCTCGGCCTGCGCGAAGTGCTGGTCAAGGATGAGGCCCATCGCCTGGGGCTGAACGCTTTCAAAGTCCTCGGCGCATCCTACGCCGTCTACCGCTTCCTCCGCCGGCAGTGGGAGGACCGGCAGAGCGCGCCCTTCGGCGATACGCTGGCCCTCACGCCGGAGCAGCGGCGATTCTTCGAGGGGGCGACGCTGTGCACGGCGACCGATGGCAACCACGGCCGCGCGGTGGCCTGGTCAGCCCGGGTCGTCGGGCTCCCGGCGGTTATCTACCTCCCCGCCGGCAGCGCGACCGCCCGGGTGGAAAACATCCGCCGCGAGGGGGCGCGGGCGGAGGTGATCGACGGCGGGTACGATGACGCGGTCCGGCAGATCCGGAACGACGCCGCCGCCCGCGGCTGGCAGATTATTTCCGATACCGCCTGGCCGGGGTATACCGAAATCCCGGCCTGGATTCAGGCCGCCTACACGACCCTTTTTCGCGAGCTCGAGCAGACCCTCGCCCGGCCGGGTGAGCCGGGCGTGGACGCCGTGATCGTGCAGGGGGGCGTCGGCGCCCTCGCCGCCGGAGCCGCCTGGCACTACGCGGAGCAGTACGGCGCCCGGCGGCCCCGACTCATCTGTGTCGAACCGGTCGGCGCCGCCTGCCTGCTCGCCTCGGCCCGCTCGCCGAAGGGGACTCCCGTGCCGGCCGGCAACCCCGCGCCCACGATCATGGCCGGACTCAACTGCCGGGAAGTTTCGGTAGCGGCCTGGCCGCTCATCCGCGACACCTTCGATGCCTTCGTCGCCATCGAGGACGACTACGCGGTGGAGGCGATGAACCGGTACTACCGTCCCGAGCCGGGCGACCCGAGGATCATCGCCGGCGAGTCCGGCGCCGCGGGCCTGGCCGCGCTCCTCGCCCTGTGCGCCGACCCCGCCCTGGCCGATCTCCGCTCTGCGCTCGGCCTCGGCCCCGCCTCGCGGGTGCTGCTGCTCAATACCGAGGGCGCGACCGACCCGGTCGGGTTCGCGCGCGCCGTGGGCGCCCAACCATGAGGGAGATCTTCACCATCGGGCACTCGCGCCTCCCGTTCGCGACGTTTCTGGGCCTGCTCTCCCCCCATGGCATCGCCGCCATCGTCGACGTCCGCACCCGCCCCTACTCCCGATTTGCGCCGCAGTTCAACAAGTCGCGCCTGGAGGCCGGCCTGAAAGCCGCCGGCCTTGACTACCTCTATTTCGGGGACCGCCTCGGCGGCCTGCCCGAGGACGATCGGTTCTACGACGACGAAGGGTATGTGCGGTACGACCGGCTGGCGGCGTCGCCTGCGTTCCAGGCCGGCATCGCCGATCTCCTTGAAGCCGCCGGCCGAACGCGATTGGTGCTTATGTGTGCGGAGGAAGACCCCGACCGGTGCCATCGGCGGCTCCTGATCGCCCCGGAGCTGGCTGCCCGGGGGGTCGCGGTGCGCCATCTTCGGGCGGACGGACGCGCGCAGGCGGACGAAAGCGGGGGCGCGCCGTTGTTGCTCTTTCCGGTCTCACCCGCTCCCGTGCGCCGCTCGCCGGCGCCGGTGCGCCCGCGGCGGGTTTGAACGGCCGGCCGGTCGCCGCCGCTTGCGCGGCGCGCGCCGCGCGCGTATCTTGGCGCCATGGAGGCCAAGCGGATCAGCGAATTCGCGGTTGACGACACGATCACCGCCTTCTTCTCCGTACGCAAGCGCGAGGTGCGCGAGTTCACCCGCGGGAAATTCCTCTCCCTCGAACTCGGCGACGCCAGCGGCCGGATCCCCGCCGTCGTCTGGGAACCCGACCAGTTCGCTCTGGAGGAACTCGCGGAGGGGATGGTGGTCAAGGCGGCCGGGAAAGTCACCGAGTACAACGGCCGCCTCCAGCTCACTATCGCCCGCATCCGCCTGGCGGCGGAGGACGAGTACCGGCTCGAGGATATCCTCCCGCATTCGAAACAGCCGCTCGAGCAGCGCCGGGCCCGGATCCTCACCCTGACCCGGCAGATCGACAACAGCCACATCCGCCGGCTGGTCGAGTCGTTCTGGGAGGACCAGGCGTTCTTCGCCCGGTTCCTCGCCGCGGCCGCCGGCAAACTCTGGCACCACGCCTGCGTGGGCGGGCTCTCGGAACACTCCGCCAACGTCGGCGAACTCGCCCTCCGCGTGGCCGCGGGGTACGATTTCCTCAACCGCGACTACCTCATCTTCGGCGGCCTGCTCCACGATCTCGGCAAGGTGAACACTTACGCCGGGGCGGCCGCAATCGACTACACCGATGAGGGACGCCTGGTCGGGCACATCTGCATCGCTGACGTCTGGGTGTGCGAGCGGGCTGCCCGCATCGAGGGATTCCCCCCGGCCCTGCTGACCAAGCTCCGCCACCTCCTCCTGTCGCACCAGGGAGAATTCGAGACGCCGGTGAGGCCGATGATGCCGGAGGCGTTTGTGCTCTACTACTGCGATGAAATCGACTCCAAACTCGGCGCGATGAGCCGCATCCGCGAACGGCAGGGGAAACCGGGCTGGTCGGAGTATGTGAAACTGATCGACCGATTCCTGTATTTCGACGATACCGCCCAGGAGCCCCGGTGAGCGATAACGGCGTCATTCTGGAACTGCGCCGCGTCGTTCGCCGCGTTGAGGCAAAGACGATCATCGATGACCTCTCGGCGCAGTTCCGGAAAGGGCGGATCTACTCGGTCATCGGCCCCTCGGGGGCGGGAAAATCCTCGCTCCTGCGGCTGGTCAACCGCCTCGACGAAATCGGCAGCGGCGAAATACGCTTCCACGGCCTCGACATCCGGGAGTTGCCCCCCACCCGCCTTCGCTGCCGCATCGGCTACCTCTTCCAGACGCCGTATCTCTTTCCGGGCACGGTCCGCGACAATTTCTTTTCGGCGGCGTGCGCCCGCACCGAGGAGACGGCCGCGCGGCTGGCCGATCTCGTGCAGCTCGAGGCGGCGCTGATCGATGCCGACACAGAGCCGCTCTCGCTCGGACAGAAGCAGCGTGTGGCGCTGGGGAGGCTGCTGGCCACCGAACCCGAGATTGCGCTGCTGGACGAGCCGACCTCGGCGCTCGATCCCACCATCACCGAGGCTATCGAGCGCACGGTCATGGACATCGTGCGCCGCACCGGCCTGACCGTTATCTGGGTCACCCACCACCCGGACCAGGCCCTCCGGCTTGGCGGCGAGACGCTCCTGCTGGTCCAGGGACGGTTGGTGGAGTCCGGACCGAGCGACGAGGTGATCAACCGGCCGCAAACCGACCTGGGCCGGCGCTACCGCGCGAGGGAACTGCGATGAGCGGGGCCAACGGACCGGGATTCGTGCAGGTGGCGCTGGCGCTCGTGCTGGTCGCCATCGCCGTCATCGTCTCCCGCTACTGGAAGCTGAACCTGGCCAAAGAAATGACCCTCGGCACGATCCGCTCGTTCGTGCAGCTCATCGCCGTCGGTTATGCCCTGGAGTTCATCTTCGGCCTCAACACCTGGTGGCTGATCGTCCTCACCATCCTCGTCATGCTGACCACCGGCGCGTACACCTCGGGCGGACGGATCAGGGGAGTCGACGGCGCGCTCGCGATCGCCTGGGTCTCGATCGCCGCCGGCTCCCTGGTCACCATCGCCGTCATGGTGGCCGTCGACATCATCCCGTTCACGGCGCGCTACGTCATCCCGCTCGGCGGCATGATCATCAGCAATGCCATGAACGCCGCGGCCCTCGCCATGACCCGGCTGATCTCCGATCTGCGCGCCCACACCCTCGCCATCGAAACCGCCCTCGCGCTCGGCAAGCCGTGGCGGGAGGCCTCGCGGGGACTGCAGCGGGACGCGGCCACCGCCGGCATGCTCTCCACGCTGAATTTTATGAAGACCGTGGGGATCGTCGCCCTGCCGGGGGCGATGACCGGGATGATCCTCGGCGGCGCCGACCCGCTCGAGGCCGTGCTCCTCCAGATTATAGTCGCCTACATGCTGCTGTCGGCGGTGACGATCACGTCGATCGTGGCGGTCGACCTGACCGTACGCAAGTTCTTCACCCCCCACCACCAGTTGCGCCGGCTTCCGGCGCTCAAGTGAGGCCGGGCGCCGCGGGCCGCCGCCGATCGAGGAGCGCGGCAGGGAAAACCTGCCCGCAGGTTCTTCGTGGAAGCGCAGCCGACCCGCGCGCCGGGGCTGAGAATACGCGGGGGCGGGGACTTCAGTCACTACCACGGAGCGAGCACGCGCGCGGGGGCCGAAAAAGCTTGTCTTTTGGAGCGATTCCCCTACCTTACGGCAGCCCCGCCCCGGCTGGTGCAGCCGGCGGTGGGCGCTCGTTGTGCGACGGAGAGGTGGCCGAGCGGCTGAAGGCGCACGCCTGGAACGCGTGTATAGGGAAACCTATCCAGGGTTCGAATCCCTGCCTCTCCGCCATTTGTCGAGGTCTCCCCGGTTTGTCTGTCGACAACCACCCGGTCGGGTCGGACCACGAGATCAAGGATTACACCCGCGAGGCGGTCCGGGCGCAAGGCGAGACCGGGGGCGGCCGTGTCGCCGGAAGTAGTCGCGGATCCGCGGGACGGAGGGGCCGGCCGATCAGCGACTATCGGTTTGAAGAGGACCGCGGTACACGCACGCGGCCGGCATCCGTCAAGACATATGAAGAGGTGGCGCAGACTCATCCTCGGTGCACCTGAAGGCAGCCTGCTTGGAGTGCAACCAAGAGAATCCGGCCCCGACTTCCACCTTCCGCAAAAGCCGGTCGGGTAGCGCCCACCTCGACACGGGTGGCGTCGAGCCTAATTGAGCCCGGTCAGTAAATCGAGGCCGGCGTTGCCGCCGGCCCTCGGTGAGTTCCCCCACTGTCTCTTACCTGCTGCTTATCTGCAGCGCTTGTTGTCGGGCATCTCCCCTCTGGTCGCTCGGCTCCCTGCGTTTCGGCCCGCGACCTCGGGGTAAGCTGCCTCCCTCCTCTGACTATTTGAGCAGCAGCATCTTGCGCGTCTGGCTGAACCCGGACACGTCAAGAAGGTAGAGGTACACACCGGAGGACTGCGCCGATGCATCCCAGGTGACACTGTGGTCGCCCGCTTCGTACTGGCCATCGGCCAGCACCGCCACCTGCTGCCCCATGATGTTGTAGACGACGAGCGTAACGTGCGACGCCGCCGGCAGCGAGAACCCGATCTGGGTGGCCGGGTTGAACGGGTTGGGGTAGTTGCCCAGCAGGACGGGCGTTTGATCGTCGGCGGCCAACGGGGGTTCCGGCGGCTCGGGGCCGTTGATGATGTGCACGCAGTCGGTCCCCTCGATCGGCGTGCCGTCGAGCAGATTGCCGGTCAGAGCCAGCGCTACCGTGTCGCCGGCGTACACCTGGCCGAGCGCGGCGATGATCTGGTCGCGGTAGAACTTGAGCGTCATATCAGTGTAGCCGTCGGGGCCGGCGGTGGTGCACTGGCACTGCACCGCATCGGCCGGCACCGGCGTCGCGACATCGTCGAGGCTGAAGCGGATCGGCGAGACGCCTGCCAGCATGACCGTCGTCCAGTCGATCATCGTCGGATCGAACTCGGCGGTTCCGAGGATAGCGACCGGGAGGACGGCGCGCGGCGGGCGGGGGCCTTGTTTGTCCAACCGGCCGGTCGCGCCAGACTCATTGTCGGCCGGCTCCGGGATTTCCTCGCGATAAGGCCGCAGGTTGAGCGGGTTGGGACAGGAGCCGGGTTTGATGTCGACAGCGACGGCGACGGAGCTGATCTCATACGCTTCGACGGTATTCAGCACGGAAGGGTCGTATCCCAGACCTCCGCCAACGACATACAGCGTTCCATTCAAGCTCGCCCCGCCGCAGGCGTGCCGCGGGGTCGGCAATGAAGCGGACGATTGGCTCCACGTATTGGTCATCGGGTCATAGAACCAAAGATCAGGATACAGGTCGTAGGGCAGATACCCGCCCACAATGGCAACCTGTCCGTCGAGTGTATCACAGGCAGACCAGGATCGCTTCTTTGGGATGGGCGCGATGTATGTCCAGGTATCGGTGTCCGGATCGTACACTTCGCTAGTCTCAGTTGCTCCCCCGGTGCCGTCCAATCCGCTGATCGCGTATATCTTGTCATTGACGACGGCGCAGTTGAACGCACAACGCGTCATCTGCATGGGCGTTCCCGGAGACCACGTGTTTGTGGCGGGATCATATACCTCAACGATATTCATCACCTGAGGGCTATGTCCTTCCTGATAGCCGCCGATCGCATAGATCTTCCCGCGGAGTGCAACTACCGCCAGGCCGGTTCTTCGGGTTGTCATAGGAGCGAGGGCAGACCAGGAGTTGGTCAGAGGATCGTACACTTCAATATCATCTGAGAAGTTTGCCGGGTTGGGACCCCCGCGAAATTGGCCGCCGACCGCATAGATCTTGCCGTCGTAGACCGTGGCCGACAGGCCCCCTCGGGCGGTGGGAAGCGGCGCAACGTTTTCCCATGAATTGGTAGTTGGGTCATAGCGCTCCACCTGCGGTGTCTGAACATTGGCCGCAACATCCCCCGAAATCGCATAGATTCGCCCGCCGAGCGCGACCGCCGGGAGCGCCGCCCTGGCCGTTGGCATGGGAGCCCTCTCGGACCATGTTCCGGACGGTTGAGCATCCGTGGAGGCAAAGGGCAGAAGGACGAGTAGGAGAATCAGGATCGTCGTGCCGATGCGCACCTCAGTTTGCCGGCCGATTTGTGACGCGTACATGTCAATTCCTCCTATGGAATCGCCGTAGGTTTGAAGGGTGAAGACTCTTTCATCGCAGTAGCAGTAGACAAACGCCGTGCCGGCGGAATGACGAGGCGAGGCTTCCGTAATTCCATAGGGAGGAACAAGATGCGACTTGGCGGGAGCGCGAGGGCTGCGCCCGCAAGGTCACGTTGACTCCAACGGAGCGGCCAGCGGCAAGTCAGACTACCCCAGCCGAATGTCCAGATCCTGGATGTCGCGGCGCAGGTTGGACCGGTCCACACCGAGGATGCGCGCAGCCTCGCTGATGTTGCCGCCGGCGGCCGCGAGCGCTTCAATGATGCAGTTCCTGCGGTACTCCCTCACCCGCTGAGTCAAAGTCGGGCGGCCGGACTCGGCCGGCGGCCCGGCGGCGTTTTCCCCCGCGCCCAACTGCCGCGCAATATCGGCGCGCGTGATCAGCTCGGAGTCGGTGAGCACCAGCAGCGATTCTATCGTGCTGAGGAGCTGTCTCACGTTGCCGGGCCAGTCGTAGGCGATGAGCATTTCCATGGCGGCGCGATCGATGACACGGGGGAAGCCGTCCCGCTCAACCGTCAGCCGGTCAAGGAACCGCGCGGCCAGCAGGGGAATGTCCTCCCGGCGCTCACGCAAAGGTGGGATGCGGATTTCGACGCCGCGGAGACGATAGTACAGGTCCTCGCGGAATTTGGATTCTCTCACCATGCCCGCCAGGTCGCGGTGGGTCGCACAGAGCACCCGCACATCGCACGCCTGAATCCGGGGCGAGCCGATGGGATGGAACTCCCCGGACTCGAGAACGCGGAGCAACTTCGCCTGCGTCGTGATGTCGAGATCGCCGATTTCATCGAGAAAAACCGTGCCGCCGTCGGCGTATCTGAACAGCCCGATGCGGTCGGCGATCGCCCCGGTGAAAGCCCCTTTCAGATGGCCGAACAGCTCGGACTCCACGAGATCGGTCGACTTGTGATTGCAGTTGAACACGGCCAGCGGTTTTCCGGCGCGCGGGCTCAGCGCATGGAGGGCCTTGGCCACCAGCTCTTTGCCCGTGCCGGTCTCGCCTAGAATCATGACCTTGCTGTTCGACGGGCCGGCCCGGTGAATGAGCCGGAACACCTCCAGCATGCCCGCCGACCGCCCTAGGATACCCAGGCAGTCGGCGGCGTGTCCCCGGAGTCGCTCAACATCTCCCTTCAGCCGGCTGCGCTCCGCCGCATGCCGAACCGATCGGAGGAGGCGAAGCCCGGAGACTCCTTTCTCGACATAGTCGTAGGGTGCCTCGCGCTCATCGATCTCGTGCTCGTCATAGTCGCCCGGATAGCCGGTGTGGAATATGACCGCCAGTTCCGGCTCCATGCGGGCGATTGCGCGGGCGGCGGCGATCCCGTCCATCCCCGGCATGCGGATGTCCATGACCACGACGCAGATGTCGCGGTGCCCCTCCACGATGCGGACGGCCTCCTCGCCGGACCGGGCGCTCAGCGGAGTGTAGTCGTCGGAGAACAGATCGCGCAGGGCCTCGAGCACCAGCGGATCGTCATCAACCAGAAGAATCGTGTCCTTTGCCATACCTGTCGCCGCCCTGTGGTTGCACCAGCCTGTTTTCTCGTTTAACCGGATTGCTCCGGAATCATGGGCAAGACCAGATGAAAAGCCGTTCCCTTCCCCGGCCGGCTCTCGGCCGCGATGCTTCCCCCATACAACTCGACTATCCTCTTCACCAGCGAGAGGCCCAGCCCTGTCCCGGTCGTCGGCTTGGTCGAGAAGAAAGCGTCGAAGATCCGCGGCAGGTCGGATTCCGCAATCCCGCACCCGTTGTCGGTCCACTCCAACAGGATGCGGCGGTCGCGGACCGTCCAGGCGATCGTAATGCGGGGGGTGTCCCGGCCCTCGAGCGCCTCCATGCTGTTCATGAGGAGATTGGTGAAGGCGCTCCGCAGGTGGCCGGCCCGCACGGCCGCGACCGCGGCCGCCTCGCCCTCCGCGGCCACCCCGATCGCCCGCTCCTCGACCGGGGCGGCGTTGGCCGCGAGGACTTCCCCGAGAATCGCGCGGACGTCTGCCGGTTCCGGTCGGATCTCTGCCTCGAGCCGGGAGTATTCGGTGATCTGGCGGGTGAGGTTTACCGCCCGCGTGATCGCACTGCGGATCGTCGCGTGCGTCGATCTCAGCCGCGCGCTGTCCGGGGCCGGCTCCCGAAGGAGCTTCTCCTGCCGGAGCAGGGCGCCATCCACCGGGAAGAGCGCGTTCTTGATCTCGTGGGCGAAACCGCCAGCAATGTCTTTCGCCTGCCGGTACTTCTCCTGGGCGACGATCTTTTCCTGGGCCGCCCTGAGGTCCGCATACGCCTGCGCGAGTTTCCGGTGGGCCGATTCCAGCTCCTGCTTGCGGCGCGACAGCCTGTGGCGGAAGGCGCCGAGGACGGCGACCCCGACCAGCAGCGACGAGAGCGCCGCGAGTACCCACGCCTGGTAGTCCACGTAGAACGCCGTCGCCGCCTCCATGAAGGTGCTCTTCCTCACGTAGCCGATGAAGTGGCGGTCCCGATCGGCGCCCAGAATGGCGGCCACCCGACGCCGATCATCATAGGCGAAAACATCGCGGTAGTCGCTCGTCGGGACCGCCGCCAGTTTCTCAAACTGCGGCGTGTAAACACCGCCGGTGTCCCGCTCCTGAAAGAAGAGCACTGTGTCGGCGCCGGGCCACCCGGTCATCTGACCGCGATACTGGAGATAGCTGGAGTCGGACTCGGCTTTCAATGTCAGATCCGCGCCGAAGATCCGTATCACTCCCTCGTGCGACACCGCATAGAGGTCCGCCGCCCCGTCGCGGTCGTAGTCGGCCGGAAAGATGTACTGGACGCGGTCGGGCATGGCGATGCTCTTGACCACCCGAAAGTCGCGGTCAATCCGCGAGATCACACTGGGCCCCGGCCGGAGATCGCCCGACGCCACGCTGTCGACCAGGGGGAGCGTGTGCAGGATATACCAGCCCGAGGCATCGGCGGCCGGGACTAATCCCGTCGCTTCCGAATAGCGCGAGACGATTTTCCGATACCGGACTGCTCCCGCCCGGTCGAGGCGGACGAGATACCCGAAAGAGTCGCTGAAAAGCGAATCCGAGGCCCCCTGGCCCGGCGCGTAGGTGATCGCGAGGATTCCCGCATCGGCGCTGTCCCCGCACGGGACGATACACCCGAGCGGCAGCGGGCTGGATACTCGCGCGCCCCACTCGATCCGGCGGGCGGCCGGCTCCACGCAGTATAAGTACCGGGGTCGGAGGCCGCGTTCGGGATCCAGGTAGAAGAAGTGCTCGACCGCGCCGTCAAAGTCATAGTCAAACGCCCCTACCTCCTGGAGGGCGCATCGCCACACCGCATCCCCCGTCGAGTCGGTACCCGCGGCCAGGAACAACCGGCCGCCGGGCTCGGCCGCTCCGTTCACCAGGCACACCCAGGCGCTGTCCTGCGCGTAGCCTGCAAACCAGAGCCCCTTCGGCGGCTCTCCATTGCGCTCCCAGACCCCGGCATCGGTGACGGTCAGCCAGATGGGATGTTCCTCCAGGGGGAGCCGTTCCGGGTAGCGCAGCAGTTCCACCATCGACGGCAAGTCGCTCGATTCCGGCTGGTTGGATGTCGCGAGGATCACCACGGAGTCGCTCGCCGACTCCGCGGCGCTGAAGACTCTCCAGGGGTGGCACACCAGCGGGGCGCCCGGGCTAACCCCGCCGGAGAAAATCAGGTCGACCCGATAGGGCAGCAGGCGCACATCGCGCGTCACCGGAACGGCGAAATGGGAGACCGATGCCGCGCCCATCGCGGGGGGAGGATTCACGAGCAGGAAAAGCACGCACAGGAAGGAACTCACGCCAGAAACCTCCGCCGGACAGGAGACACTTTTCTGCTCTCACCCGGATGCCGCTGCCGGAGAAGGGAAGGATCCGCAGCACCCGCCGGGAAGATACAATACTGCAATATACGCAAGCGGGTCCCGAATGGAAAGACCCATTGCGCCCGTCCCCGGAGGATCTTGGCCGAGCCTCGCCGGAGGCCGCCACTGCGGTGGCGGACCAGCTACGCCGAGGACGCCTTGCCGCTGTACCGCGCCAGCAGGCTGTAGACGTGCCCGCACACCAGGTCGCACAGTTCGAAAATGCGCGGATCCGCCACCCGGTACAGGACGTACGGACCCTGCTTGTTTTTGGCCACCAGCCCGGCCGCGGTGAGGATTGAGAGGTGCCGCGAAATGTTGGGCTGGGAGCAAGTAAACTGGGCCACCAGATCCTGCACCGACTGCTCGCCCGATTCGAGCGCCTTGAGCATTTTCAGCCGCGTCGGGTCGCCCAGCGCCCGGAAGGCGCGGGCGACCAGATCCACCTGCTGGTTGCTCGCCTGGAAAAAGTACTTGGTTCGCTTGGCTGCCATGTTCCGGGTACTCCCGTCTCGTCTTGATTCCGTCACTGCACAATGCCGGGCGCGATCCTGCCTCCGCCTGCCGCCCGCCCGGGCCGGGCGGGTGGGTTTGGCTTCCGGCTCTGCGCCGGCCGGTCGCGTCACAGCGTCTCCGGCGCCCCCTCGGTCGGCGCCGTCTGGGATTCCGATCCTCCGCCCGCCGCCGCCTTCGTGCGGTTGACCAGGTAGTACAGGAGCGGCACGGCGACCGGGCTGATGACGAGCGAGGCGACCTCGCCGGCGATGAGCGCGATGGCCAGGCCCTGGAAGATCGGGTCGAAGAGGATGATGCCGGCGCCCACGACCACCGCGCCCGCCGTGAGCAGAATGGGGCGGAATCGCACCGCGCCGGCGTCGATCACCGCCTCGGCCAGGGTGCTGCCCTCACGCAGGCGAAGCTCGGCGAAGTCGATCAGGATAATTGAATTGCGGATCACAATCCCGGCCCCCGCCATGAAACCGATCATCGAGGTCGCCGTGAAAAATGCATCCATCGCCCCGTGGGCCGGCAGAATGCCGATGAGCGAGAGCGGGATCACCACCATCAGAATGATCGGCGTGACCATCGACCGGAACCATCCCACCAGCAGGACATAGATGAGCACGAGGACCGCGGCGAACGCGATGCCCAGGTCGCGGAACACCTCGAGCGTGATGTGCCACTCGCCGTCCCACTTCAGCGAGGGCTCGAGGTCGGTGAACGGCATCGACGCGTTGTACACCTTCAGCGCCGGGAGCGTCCCCCCGAAATCGCGGGCGTTGAGGGCGGCGATCTTCCGGTTCATCTCCCCGATCGCGTAGACGGGGGACTCGATCGCGCCGGCGACGTCGCCGATGACGTAGGTCACCGGCATCAGGTTCTTGCGGTAGATCGTCTTGTCGACGATCGCCTCCCGCACCGTCACGAGCTCGGCGAGCGGCACCAGCACCCCGGTCCGGGGCGACTGCACGCGGAGATTAAGAACGTCGGCGGCGCTGGTTTTCCGCGCCCGCGGCAGCTCGAGCACCAGGGCGATGTCCTCGCGCTCGTGCCGGCGATGCGCGATATCCACCTGCATCCCCGACACCGCCACCCGGAGCGTCCGGGCGATCTGGTCGGCGCTGATGCCGTGGAGCGCCGCCTTCTCGTGGTCGATCTCAAACGTCAGCTTCCGCTGATCGTCCTCGATGTACGTGTCCACGTCCACCACGCCCGGCGTCGAATCAAAGATGGCCTTGACTGCGTGGGCGAGCATGGTGCGGCTGGAGTCGGTCGGCCCGTAGATCTCCGCGACCAGCGTCTGCAGCACGGGCGGGCCGGGCGGCACCTCGGCCACCGCCACCCGGGCCGCGAAGCGCCGGGCGATTTCCTGCACCCGGGGACGCACGCGGGTGGCGATGTCGTGGCTCTGCGCCGAGCGCTCCCCCTTGGGCAGCAGATTCACCTGGATGTCGGCGACGTGCTCCCCCCGCCGCAGGAAATAGTGCCGCACTAGGCCGTTGAAGTTGAAGGGGGACGACGTCCCGGCGTAAATCTGGTAATTGGTGACCTCCGGCTCCCGGCTCACCGCCTGGGCAATCTCGCGCGCCGCCTCCACGGTGCGCTCCAGCGACGATCCCTCGGGCATGTTGATGATGACCTGGAATTCATTCTTGTTGTCAAACGGCAGCATCTTGACCTTGACCCATCCGAGGCCGACCAGGCCGATCGAACCGACCAGCAGCAGTCCCACGACGGCGAAGAAGACGGTGCTGCGCGCGGGCGAGGCCACCAGGCGCCCCATCCACCGACGGTAGAGCCGCGTCGCGCGGTCCTCCTTCCCCTCGGGGTGATGGCCGGCGGTGTGGCCGGCCCCCCGCTTCCAGGCGAGCACGCGCACCGCCGCCCAGGGCGTGACGATGAACGCGACAAAGAGCGAAAACAGCATCGCCGCCGTCGCCCCCACCGGGATCGGCCGCATGTACGGCCCCATCAGCCCGCCCACCGTGGCCATCGGCAGAACCGCCGCAATCACCGCCCAGGTGGCCAGGACCGTGGGATTGCCCACCTCCGAGACCGCCTCGATGGCGATGGTCTTCCACGGCCGCCGCTGGTTCCTGGGAAGGTGCAGGTGCCGGGTGATGTTCTCGACCACCACGATCGCATCGTCGACCAGAATGCCGATCGAGAAGATGAGAGCGAACAGGGTGATGCGGTTGAGTGTGAAGCCGGTGAGGAAGAACACCAGGAGGGTGAGCGCGAGGGTGGACGGAATCGCCAGGGCGACAATGATCGACTCGCGCCAGCCCAGGCTGATGAGGATCAGAATCGACACCGACACGATCGCAATCAGCATGTGCAGCAAGAGTTCGTTGGACTTCTCCTCGGCCGTCTCGCCGTAGTGGCGCGTGATCGTCATCTGCACATCCGAGGGCACAAGCCGCGGGCGGATGTGCTCCACCTTCTCGAGCACCGCGTTGGCCACCTCGATCGCGTTCGTGCCGGCCCGCTTGGCCACCGAGAGGGTGACGGCGGCCTCATCGTCGTGCCGCCGCCCCGACGCCTCCGCGGATCCGTACACCACAACCTGGGTGAGTTCCTCCGGACCGTCGACCACCGTCGCCACGTCGCGCACGTACACGGGCGCGCCGTTGAAGACGCCGATGACGACCCGGTTGATGTCCTCGACGTCGCGCAGGAACCCGCCGGTCTCGACGATGACCTCGCGGTTGTTGCGGACGATGCCGCCCGCCCGCATCTGCCGGTTGGCCGCCTGGAGCGCCGGGATGACGCTGAGCGGATCGAGGTTGCGGGCCGCCAGGGCGTCCGGGTCAAGCTGCACCCGGTACTGCCGCCGCAGGCCGCCGATCATGTGCGTCTCCGACACGTTCGGCACCTGCTTGATCTGCTCTTCGATCTCCGCCACCACGCGGCGGAGGAAGTAGTGGTCCTCGGTGGGGCTGTGGAAGGTGAGGGCCAGGATCGCCACGTCGTCAATCGACCGCGGCTTGAGCAGCGGGAACGACACGCCCGGCGGGATGCGGTCGAAATTCGACTGCAGCTTCTGGTTCAGCTTGACCAGCGATTTCTCGACATCCTCCCCGACCCTGAACCGCACTATCACCAGCGCCTGCTCCGGGTTGGAGATGGAGTAGAGGTATTCGACGCCGGGAATCTCCCAGATCAGCTTCTCCATCGGAGCCGCCACCCGCTTCTCGACTTCCTCCGCGCTGAAACCGGGCACGCCGACCATGACGTCGATCATCGGCACCTTGATCTGCGGTTCCTCCTCGCGCGGCAGGAGCGAGACGGCGAAGAGGCCCAGCAGAATGGAGGCTATGATAAACAGCGGCGTGAGCTTCGAGTCGACAAACATCCGGGCCAGGCGGCCCGCCAGTCCCTCGCCGCCGCGGCCGGCGGTATCGTGACGCGTCATGAGACCTCCTCAACGACGTCGCCGTCGAGCAGGTCGCGCTGGTCGCTGACCACCACCGTCTCCCCCACCTCCAGGCCGGAGAGGATCTCCACCCGGTCGGGGAACTGCCGGCCGATGCGGATGAGGCGGAGCATCGCCCGCTTGTCCGGCGTGACCACGTACACGAGATCCAGCTGGCCGCGGTGGACGCAGGCGGACCGGGGCACCGCCAGCGTGGCATCGTCCCCCTCCGCCTGCAGCTGCAGGCGGCCGAACTGCCCCGGCCGCAGGTCGGCCAGCGCGGGCAATTCAATTTTCGCGGTAAACGTCCGGCTCATGGGATCGGCCGAGGGGGAGATATCCACCACGCGGCCGGTGACGGCGGTGTCGATCACCGGGATCGAGACCCGCACCGACTGGCCGGCGGCGATGCGGCGGCGGTACGATTCCGGAATAGTCGCCTCGAACCGCGGCGGACCGGACTCCTCGAGCGTGAATGTCGGCATGCCAGGCGCGGTCAGGTCGCCGACGTCGATCATCTTGCGGGTGACGGCTCCTGCGAAGGGCGCGGTGATGCGCGTGTAGCTGAGAAAGGTCTCCGCTTCGTCGAGCGCCGCCCGGGCCACCGCCGCGCGCGCCTTGATGCCGTCGTACTCCTGCCGCGTCGCCGCGTTCTGGGCGAGCAGCTTCTCGAACCGCTCGAGATCCTGCGCCGCCTGCTCGTGCATCGCCTGCGCCTGCCGCACCTTGGCCTCGAATTCGCGGGCGTCGAGCTCCGCCAGCACTGCCCCCTTGTTGACGCGGCTGCCGATATCGACCAGCACCCGCTCCACGCGCGCCTGGACTTTGGAGCCGATGTCGGCGGTGTTGCGGGCCACCACTGTCCCCATGATCTCATCGGCCGCCTGGTCGGCGAGCCGCTCCACTTTGGCCACGGAGACGGGCTTGGGGCTCGCCGCCGCGCGCGCCGGCGTCCTGTCGCCCGGGGTGCTGCAGCCGGCCAGGGCCGCCAGAGCCACGAGCGCGGAAAAGTAATGGATCGTCTTCATGGTCACCTTTCTCCCAGTATGGGCACGCTGAGCGCCCGGCGCAGTTGCGCCAGCGCCAGGATTCTATCTGCTTTCGCCTGGGCCAGACCGACCGCCGTCTGCGCCAGATTGTTCTGAGCATCGATCACCTGCGAGGTCAGGGCGAGCCCCTGCGCAAACCGCGCCTCCGTGAGCCGGACCGCCTCCGCGGCCAGATCGAATGCCCGCTGCATCACCTCAACCCGGCCCGCCGCTTCCTCCACGCCGTGGGCAGCCGAGGTCAATTCGACCGAGGTCTGCAGCCGGGCCAGACGCGCCCCCTCGTCGGCCGCCCGCAGGCGGGCCCGCTTCTCCCGGATCGCCGCGCCCGTGAACAGACCGTCGAACACCGTCCAGTTCAGCATCACCCCCGCCGTCCAGCTCTGGTTGTCATGCTCATAAGTGAGCCCGCGGAAATAGTCCACGGCGGCAAAGGCGGAAATGGAGGGCAGATATCCCGCCCAGGCCGCCCGGTACTCGTGGAAGGCGGCGCGGGCGAACGAGGTCTGCGCCTGCACTTCCGGACGCACGCCGGCCTGGACCGCGGCCGGCGCGGCCGGCGCAATCTCATCGAGCGACTGAAACTCATCGAACCCCAGCGTGTCCAGCCCGATCGCGAGCCGGAGCCCCTCTTTGGCCAGTGCGAGACCGTTGCGCGCCTGGAGGAGCCGCTCCTCGGCCCGCGCCTTCTCCACCTGAATGCCGAGCAGATCCGTCCGCAGCGCCGTGCCGTTCTCCACCCGGCTCGCCATGACCTGCTCCGCCGAGGCGTACGCCTCGACCGCCAAGCGCGCAGCCTCCTCCGCCTCCTGCGCAGTCAGCACCGCGAGGTACATCCGGGTGACTCCCAGCACCATCTCCTGATCGGCGGCGCTCCGGGCGAACTCGGCGCCCGCCCGGGCCGCCCGGGCGGCCCGAAGGTTGGCCAGATCGCGGCCCCCGTTGAAGAGGTTCAGGCCGACCTGGGCCGAGAGCTGGAAATTGTCCCAGCGCGGCGGGTTGTTCAGATCGCCGGCCAGCGCAAACTGCCCTTGATTGAGTGCGAACATGAAGGCGTTGACGGCATTGTCGCTGGCCGTGTAGCCGGAGGCCACCCGCACCATCGGCAGAAACGCCGCCCGCGCTTCGGCCGCCCGCGCGGCCGCCTCGCTCACTCCAAGCGCGGCGATCCGGGCCTGCGGCGACTGCTCCCGCGCCAGGCCGACCGCCTGCTCCAGCGTCAACTCCCCGGCGGCCGCCGGCCGCACCGCCACCACCAGGGCGGTCAGAACTGTGACCACAAGCTTCATACGACTCCTCGGACTCTGTCCATTCTGGGCCTCCCGGGGGCGGCGCCTCCCGGATCCGCCATATATAACGATATAAACATATAGTTATATATATTTGTGCCGAGAAAAGTGCAAGGGTTTTTTCCTTTTTTGGGGGCTGTCCCGACAGAAAAAACCGGCCCGCCGGCTCCCCGCTCGAATCAGGTCGGGTCGGGAGGGCCGCTGTCAGGAAAGTCGCGCTGAGGGAGAAGGCCCCCGGCCGGCCGCGGCGCCCGTTTTAGAGGGCGATGCTGCTTGCGTCCACCAGCGCGAGCAGGCGCTTTCGCTCGTCCGGGCCCGGCGGGAGAATCGGACGGCGGGCCGGTCCGCCGTAGAGGCCGAGGTGATCCATGGCCGCTTTGAGCGCCGCCACCCCGCCGCCGCTAGTGACGGCCGCGTTGAGCGGGATGAGGCGGAACTGGGCGGCGCGCGCCTTCTCCGGGTCGCCGCTGCGATAGTGCTCGTAGACCGCCAGGCACTCGCGCGGGGCGATATTGGCCAGAGCCAGGATACCGCCGGCCGCCCCGATCGACAGGGCGGGCAGCAGGAAACCGGCCGACCCGGCCAGCACCTGGAACGCCGGTCCCGTGCCGCGCACGATGTCCGCCATTTTCGTGATGTTCCCCCCCGAGTCCTTGAGCCCGATTATGTTGGGGTGGGCCGCCAGCTCGATGACGAGCTCGGCGCCGAGATCCGCGCCGGTGCAGGCCGGCATGTTATAGATGACGACCGGGACGGGCGAACTCTCCGCCACCGTCCGGTAATGGCCGAGCAGCGCCTCCCGCCTCATCAGCCCCTTGTAGTAGCCGGGATTGAGCACCAGCACGGCGTCGGCGCCGGCCTCGGCCGCCCACCGCGTCATCCGCACCGTCGCCCGCGTCGTCTCCTCCCCCGCGCCGGCGAGCATGAGTTTGTCGCGCGGGATGGCGGCCCGGGCTGCCTCGTACACCCGGCGCTTCTCGTCGTCGGTCAGCATCACCTTCTCGCCGTTCGACCCGAGCACGAGAAAGCCGGCCAGACCGAACCGGCTCAGGTGCGCGAGATTCTCCTGGAGCCTGCCCGGCAGAAGATTCTCCTCCGCATCGAAAGCAGTCGGGATCGGGGGGAAGATTCCGTTCAGTTGAAGCACGTCCGCGTCCTCCGGCATCACTTGTTCTTCGGACCAAATGATAACCTCCCGGGGACAGCGCGGCAACTGCTCCTTCGCGCCGCCCTCGGACAAGCCCGCTGGCCGGCCCGGAGGCCGGAGGCGGCCGTGGGGATCAAAACAGCCGGGGAAATCGCAGGCGCGGGGGAAGGTCGGTTTCGTGGTAGGAGAGTTCGCAGCCGTAGCCATAGGGATCGTAGCGGTCGGATTCGAAGTCGGTGACCGCCGCCAGCCGCCAGGTGCCCTTGATCCGTTTGTACAGCAGGAACGTGTAGCGCACCCGCTCCCGGTGCGCTCCGAACGATGTGCCGGGGCCGGCATAAGTCAGACGGATATAGTCGCCCGACTCCTTGATTTCGTAGAGCTGCAGGGTGTCGAGATTGGGCCACCGGGCAAACTGGCGCTCGATATACGACCGAAGCGACAGGTAGCCGTGCTTGCGAATCAACTTCTCCAGCGTATCCGCCTGGGCCGGGTCGAGGAGCGCGGAGAACCGCTCCGGCTGGCCCTGAAGGACGGCTTGCTGCAACTCGTCGAACAGCCCGCGCAGCGTGTCGATCACGGGCGGAAGCTCCGAGTGGGGAGCCGCGGTGCGGTTTTCGGCGACACTGCACGCCAAAGCGCTGCCCAACAAGAGGATCACCCATGCCGAGAATATCCGGAGGCTCTTCATAGGCAAAATCCTCCCTCTGTACGTAACTATCGGCGCCGCGGATGGGGAAACTTGAACAAAATCGAAGCCCGCCACCGGGGGCGGGACACGCGGGAGATGAAACCCTCGAGCAGGCCGCAGGGGCGGCCGGCCGGGCTCAGCCGACCTTCTTCTCCGCCTTGGTGCGGAGCCGCGGCGGCTTTCCTTCGGTGATCGTCTCCTCCGAGATGATCACTTCCAGAACGTCGGACTGGGACGGGAGCGAGTACATGGTGTCGAGCATGGCCCGTTCGAAAATGGAGCGCAGCGCCCGGGCCCCGGTCTTGCGCTGCTGGGCAATCCTGACCGCGGCGCGGAGCGCCCCGGTTTCGAACACGACGTTGACGCCCTCCATTTCCAGGAGCTTGGCGTACTGCTTGGTCAGCGCGTTCTTCGGCTCGGTGAGGATATTCATGAGCGCCGCCTCATCGAGCGCATGCAAGGCGGCGGTCACCGGCAGACGGCCGACCATCTCCGGAATCAGCCCGTACTCCATGAGGTCGGCCGGGATCACGTGCTCGAACAGATCCGGGGCGTCTTCCCGGATATGCGTCGACTCGGCATCAAAACCCACCTGCTTCTTGCCCAGCCGGCGGGCGATGATCCGCTCCAGACCGTCGAACGCCCCGCCGCAGATGAACAGGATGTTCGTGGTGTTGATCTGCACGAACGCCTGCTCGGGGTGTTTGCGCCCCCCCTTCGGCGGAATGTTGGCCACCGTCCCCTCCAGAATCTTCAAGAGCCCCTGCTGCACACCCTCCCCCGACACGTCGCGGGTGATCGACGGATTGCCGTCCTTGCGCGCAATCTTGTCGATCTCGTCGATATACACGATCCCCCGCTCCGTCTTCTGCTGGTTGAAATTGGCCGCCTGGTAGAGCCGGACGAGGATGTTCTCCACATCCTCCCCGACATAGCCCGCTTCGGTGAGCACGGTGGCGTCGGCGATCGTGAAGGGAACCTTGAGAAACTTCGCCAGCGTCCGCGCGATGAGCGTCTTGCCGGTCCCGGTCGGGCCGAGCAGCAGAATGTTGGACTTCTCCAGCTCGACATTGTCGCTGTCCTTCGCGAGGCTGCTGTTCAGGCGGTGGGAGAGCTCCCAGTTGATCCGCTTGTAGTGGTTGTAGACCGCGACCGCGACCGTCCGCTTGGCCTTCTCCTGGCCGATCACGTAGCCGTCGAGATAGCTCTTGATCTCCGCGGGCGCGGGCACGTCGCGGATCTCTTCCGGAAGAGCAACATCCGGGGCCGATTGGAGAAGGTCGTTGCAGAGCTCGACGCACTCGTTGCAGATGTACGACTCGTAGCCCGAAAAGAGCCGTTTCGCCTGGCTGGCCGGCTTGCCGCAAAATGAGCAGCGCTGCGGCGGACGGGGTTTCTCGGAGTCCGCTGACATATCCTATATCCGTTTCCCGACCGGCGATTCCCTCGCCCGGTCTAGCTCCTACTTGCGCTCCGACCGCTTGAAATCGTAGACCTTGTCGATCAGGCCGTAGTCCTTGGCCTCCGAGGCCGACATGAAGAAGTTCCGGTCGGTATCTTTCTCGATCCGTTCGAGCGGCTGCCCGGTATGCTGGGCCAAAAGATCGTTGAGGCGCTCTTTGGTCCGGGTGAACTCTTTGGTCATGATCACGATGTCCGAGATCTGCCCCTGGGTGCCGGCGAGCGGCTGGTGGATCATCACCCGGCTGTTGGGCAGCGCCGCCCGCTTGCCGTGGGTGCCGGCGGCCAGCAGGAACGCCCCCATCGAGGCGCAAATCCCCATGCACGTCGTCACCACGTCGGGCTTGATGAACTGCATCGTATCGTAGATGGCCAGCCCCGCCGTCACCGACCCGCCCGGCGAGTTCAGATAGACAAAGATGTCCTTGTCCGGATCCTCCGCCTCGAGGAAGAGCATCTGGGCGATGACCAGGTTGGCCACGTTGTCGTCGATCGGCGTCCCGATGAAGATGATGCGGTCCTTCAGCAAACGCGAGAAGATATCGTACGCCCGCTCCCCGCGGCCGGTCTGCTCGACCACCATCGGCACCAGGTATTGCGCCTGTATCTTTTCGTCCATAATCTCCTGCATAACTCCTTGGACCTCAGTCCGTTTTCGTCGTCGCGGCTATTCCTTCTTCACAACCTCGGCCTTGGAAATGAGGAAATCAAGCACTTTTTCCTCGCGCAAGGTGTCCGTGATGTTGTCGTACTTGCCCGACCGCCGGAGCCCCTCGCGCGCCTCCGCTTCGGTGATCTCATAGTTCTCCGCGAACCGCTTTATTACTTTGTCGGTATCTTCCCGCGTAACCTGTATGTTTTCCTGCCGGGCAATATGGTCAGAGAGCAGGTTCCACTGCAGCGCCGCCGTCGCCATCCCGTGGTACGCGCCGCGCAGTTCCGCTTCGTCCGCCGTGCTGTCCTGGCGCCGGAGGTCCTTGACCATCGCGTCGAGGTACTCCTTCACCAGTCCGGCGGGGACCGAGACCTTGTTCCGCTCAATCACCTGCTGGACGATTTCGTTCCGGTGGTACCGGCGCAACTCCCGCTCCTTCTGGGCCTTCAGATCCTCCCGGATCTTCATCCGCAACTCCAGAGCCGTCTGGGCGTGTCCCGTCCTCTTGGCCAGGTAGTCGTCGAACGCCGGCTGAATCTCCTCGCGCACCTCTTTCACCGTTGTCCGGTAGCGCACGGTCGCTCCCGCAAACTCCTCATCCGGGTAATCCGCGGCGTAGTGCACTTCAATTTCCCTGGTGTCGCCGGCCGTGAGCCCTGGAAGTTGCTCGCGAAATTCCTTGACCGTCAACGGATTAGAGAGCTCTATGACCGAATCGGGGTAGGCCTTCTCCGGCTCCTCCTTGGGGGAATCGAACGTCTGCACGAGGTCAACGACCACAATGTCCCCCTCACCGACCGCGCGGGTGACCGTACGGCGTTCGGCGTACGCCTTCCGAACCTGCTCCGCGGCCCGATCAACCTCCTCATCGGTCACCGTCAGATCGTAGAACGAGACTTTCAGATTGTCGAACGCGATCGGCGGAATAGTCGGGAAGACCTCCACGCGCGCCGTGTAATTGAACCCGCCGTTGTCGGTGTAGTTCAGGTCGGTGACCGTGGGGGGCGTAGCGACCGGGAGAGCGCGCTCGCGGAGCGCCTCCGATATCGTCGCCTTAATCAGTTCATCCGCCACGTCGGCTTTGACCTCGTCGGCAAACTGCGATTTGATGATGTTCAACGGGGCGTGCCCCTTCCGAAAACCCTTGAGCGTCACGTCCCGCTGGACCTCGCTGAACTTGGACTCCAGCTTTTTGTTCACCTCGGCCGGCTCGATCTCGATCGACACCTCGCGCACCAGTTCTTCGAGTTCCCTGATTTCGACCTTCACGTTCGTCTGACCTTTCCGCGGTTGCCCGGCTGTCGTGGCCGGCGGCGGCCGTCGCGGTTGCGCTTTCGGTCCGCCGGCGAGAACATCCGTGCCGGTTAAGGATGTCCGTTCCTGTAATGTCCGGGGCGTTCCTCCCGTTCCGGCAAATCGGCTGAGGGGACGCCGCGGCTGGTGCGAAAGGGGGGATTCGAACCCCCACTCCGGATGGAACTGGATCCTAAGTCCAGTGCGTCTACCAATTCCGCCACTTTCGCCTGCAATAACTTACGTTGGCTCCGGCCGAAGCGCAACCGGCTTTCTGGACAATTCCCGCGCCGCCGGAAGCTCGCGCCGGGAGTTCGCCAGTTAAGCCGCCGTGTCCTCGAACCGCCGCCTACGCCGCCCGCGCGTCGGCCCCCGGCCGTCGGCCCACCGGGCTTCTCCCGCGCCCTCGCCGCATGAACTCCACCCCGAGAAACACAGCCGTCAACGCCAGGTGGAGGGCGAAATACAGCCGGTTGCCATCCTGCCAGCGCCGGTATTCGAAGCTCGGAAAGAGCCCATGGGCCGCCAACAGCGAGCCGGCCAGGAGCAGTCCGAGCGCAATCGCCGTGCGGAGGGGGCCTGGAGCCGCCACTGCCCGCAGTTCTCCCAACCGGCGCCCGTTTTCCTCAATATATACGAGCACGAGCGGAATGAACAGCAACGCCGGCGGCAGCAGCAGGCGACTCTCCCTTATATGGCCAAAGAGAAGACCCGACACCAGGTACGCGCCGGCCGTCAACAGCGCCCCGAATCGCACCGCGTCGTACCAAGCGGGGCTCTCCTCCGGCCGGCGGAACGCCTGAGTCAGCCCCACCGGCCACAGGAAACCCAGCGACACGATCAGCGAGAACAGGGAGTCGCGCGTCCGCGCCCAGCTTTCGAAATTGAAGGCCAGCGACCACACGGGCGAGCCGCTGACCGCGCCGAGCACAGCCGCCCGGAACACGACCAGCACCGCGACCGGCGCCAGCGTCGCCAGAAGCGGGCGGGCAATCCCGACTTTCGGGTTGGTGCGGAACAGGAGGAACAGCACCGGCAGAAAGGCCGCGCTTGTCTCGCGGGCAATCATGGCTCCCGCAATGCAGGCCGCCGCCGGCCAGTACCGGCGACCCAGGGCAAAGGCCATCGCCGACGGGAGCAGGATGTAGCACCAGAAATCATCCCATGTCCACACCGGCTCGAAGTGGGCCAGGAACAATGGAAGCGACAGCAGCAGAATCACCATACCCGCCCGACTCCGTGCCGGGCTGAACTGCAGCGACCGAAGGAAATGGTAGAACGCCGGACCGGTGACGAAGAAGAGCGCGAACTGCAGAAGGAAAAACGCGCTCCGCACCGACAGCCCCGTCTGCTCCGCCAGGAAACCGACCACCGCCGTGGTCACCGGCCGCACCCGGAACACGTCAAAATCCCGGTGGTAGGCGAGCAAATCGTCCCAGGCCTCGGCGGAGAGATGGAACGAACTGGGACTGATCAGGTGGTTCAGCAGACTCAGTCCGGTCAGCAGCCCGGCAATCAACCAGACCGCGCGCGTTTCCGATGAACCTGACACCCGGATAGACCTCGTTCCCCTGTGATTTCGGCCCGACTCGCCGCCGCACCGCCACATGCCTGCAGCCGTACGGGCGAGTGATGATAGAGAGCGCCGGGCGCGCGCCGCAAGCAAAAACGGCGCAATCGGCCCGGCGCCGCCGCCCCCCCCGGCCTATCCGCCCGCCCGATCTCCTTGCCCCGCGCCGCCCCGTCGATTATCTTCCCTCTGAAATGGCGGTTCAACCGGCCGGGCAATCCCCCTTCGTAGTCAGGCCGACCGGTCCCCCCGCCTCAGGCGGAGCGCTGACGTGCACGAGCTTGGCATTGCCCAGTCAATTGTCGACAAGGTGCTGGCGAAAATGACGGCCGAGGGCTACCCGGAGATCGTCGCCATCGGACTCCGGATCGGCGCCCTGACCGACGTGGTCCCCGATGCCCTCACGTTCGGATTCGAATCGTCGGTCGTCGGCACCCCGCTGGCCCGAACCCGCCTGGCCATCGAAACCGTCCCGGTCGCCGGAGTCTGCGAGACCTGCGGCCGGACCTGCGCCGTCGAAGAGTTCCTGTTCGTCTGCCCGCACTGCGGCAGCCGCGACATACGGATGACGCAGGGAGACGAACTGGAAATCGCGTATATTGAAATACCGGAGCCGTCCCCGGAGATCCCGGGCGACAAGAAACCAGGCGGGCGGGAAAGCGGCCGCCCCGCACCGCAGGAGTGACGATGACGGAACGCGTTGAGGTCAAAGAGAAGGTGCTCTCCGAAAACGACCGGCTGGCCGCCGACCTGCGGCGGCAGCTGCGGGACCGGCGGGTGTTCGCCCTGAACCTCGTGAGTTCGCCGGGATCGGGCAAAACCAGCCTCCTGGAACGTACGCTGGCCGAGTTCAACGATACCATCCGGATTGCGGTGGTCGCCGGCGATGTGCAGACCGAGAACGACGCCAACCGCCTGAAAGCGGCCGGCGGGCGTATCGTCCGCCCTATCGTCACCGGCGGGCTGTGCCATCTCGATGCCCGCATGGTCACGAAAGCGGTCGCCGAAATCGACCTCGCCGCCCTCGACCTGCTTGTCGTCGAAAACGTCGGCAACCTGGTCTGCCCTTCGAGCTATGACCTCGGCGAGGACATGAAAGTTGTCGTCATCAGCACCACCGAAGGGGACGATAAGCCGCTGAAGTACCCCGGCATGTTCCGGCGGTCATCGGTGATGGTCGTGAACAAGATCGATCTCCTCGGCAGCTCCGATTTCACCCTGGCGAAAGTCAAGGAGAACGCCCTCTCGATCAACGGCAACCTGAAGATATTCGAGGTCTCCTGCCGGACCGGCGAGGGGTTGGACAAGTGGTACCAGTGGCTGCGGGATCAGGTGGCGGCCAGCAAGGCGTCTCCCTGAACCAAGCGGACTCGTCCGCGGGCCACTCATGCTGTCGGCGCAAGACATACAGAGACAACGGCTGACTGTGAACGGAGTCGTGCAGGGAGTCGGATTCCGCCCCTTCATTTACCGCCTGGCCCACCGGCTGGCGCTCGCCGGTTCGATCCGCAACGATGCGCGCGGCGTCCACATCGAGGTCGAGGGCCCCGCGGCGAAGCTCGACCAGTTCCGCCGGCTCCTGCGCGCCGAGGCCCCGGCGCTGGCCCGCATCGATTCCCTCCGCGTCGAGCCGCTGCCCCCGCGCGGGCAGAACGGCTTCTCGATCGAGCCGAGTCGGCACGGGGAGACGGCAGCCGCGCTCATCCCTCCGGATATCGCGGTGTGCGCCGACTGCCTGCGCGAGATGCATGATCCCTCCGACCGGCGCTACCGCTACCCGTTCACCAACTGCACCAACTGCGGTCCGCGCTTCACCATTGTCGAAGGCATCCCCTACGACCGGCCGAAAACGTCGATGAAGCGTTTCCCCATGTGCCCTGCCTGCGAGCGGGAATACCACGATCCGCTCGACCGGCGGTTTCACGCGCAGCCGGTCGCCTGCCCGGCCTGCGGCCCGCGACTGATCGCGCACGACGGCGCCCGCGAGCTGGCGGTCGCCGACCCGGTCGCCTGGGCCGTCGATCTGCTCGCCTCGGGCCGCATCCTCGCCCTGCGCGGCCTCGGCGGGTTCCACCTGGCGGTCGATGCGGCCAGCGAAGAGGCGGTCCGGCGCCTCCGCGACCGCAAGCAGCGGCAGCAGAAACCGTTCGCCCTGATGGCGCCCGATGTCGCGCGCGTGCGGAAATTCTGCGAGGTCTCGCCGGAAGAAGAGCAGCTCCTGACCGACGTGAGCCGCCCGATCGTGCTCCTGCGGCGGCGCCCCGGCGAAACCGCCATCGCCCCCTCGGTCGTCGACGACAACATGTACTACGGGTTCATGCTCCCCTACACACCTCTCCACCACCTCCTCCTGCACGATACTTTCGATGCCCTCGTCATGACGAGCGGCAACCGGGCCGAGGAACCGATAGTGACCGAGAACGCCGAGGCGCTCGCGCGGCTGGGGAATATCGCCGACGGATTCCTGCTGCACGACCGCGACATCCTCCAGCGCTGCGACGATTCCATTGTCCGGCGCCTGGCCGGCGGCACCCGCATCGTGCGCCGCGCCCGCGGGTACGTCCCCCTGTCGGTCCCTCTCCCGGTGCGGCTGGAGCGGCCGATCCTCGCGGTCGGCGGAGAATTGAAGAGCACGGTGGCGCTGGGCCGCGCCGACCAGGTCGTGCTCAGCCAGCACATCGGCGACCTCGATAACCCGGCCGCGCTCGCGTTTTTCGAGCACGCCCTCTCCCACCTGCAAAAACTGCTCGAGTGCGAACCCGAACTGATTGCCTGCGATCTCCACCCGGAGTACCTGTCGACCAAGTGGGCACACACCCAGCAGGCGCTCCCGGTGATCGGGGTCCAGCACCACCACGCCCACCTCGTGTCGGTCCTGGCAGATAACGGCTGCACCGAGCCGGCAATCGGGCTGATCCTCGACGGCAGCGGTTACGGGACCGACGGCACCATCTGGGGTGGCGAGGTCCTCATCGGCGACGCCGCCGCATTCCGGCGCTTTGCCTGGCTCGAACCGGTGCCGCTGCCGGGCGGCACGGTCGCCATCGAGCAGCCCTGGCGCATGGCGCTGAGCTATCTCAGCTATGCCTACGGGGGCGAGGCCCGGCGTTTCCCGCTCCCGCTGTTCGACCGCCTCGACAGCCTGCAGATCGACATCATCCTCGCGATGATCGACAAGGGCCTGAACAGCCCCCTGACCTCGAGTTGCGGGCGGTTATTTGACGGCGTCGCCGCCCTGGCGGGCCTGGCGCTCGAGAACACCTACGAGGCGCAGGCGGCGATCGCGCTGGAGATGGCCGCCACCCGGGCGGGCGGGGCGCTGCCCGATGTCGAACCGGCCGCGCCGCCGGCCGGCGGGGGTCCGCTCTCCTTCGCCCACCTGATCCGCGAGGTCGTCCGCCGCGTCCGCTCCGGCGATCCGGTCGAGCAGATCGCGGCGCAGTTTCACGCCGCGCTCGCGGAGCTGTTCGCCGGTGCCGCCCTCGCCGCCCGGGCCGCGACCGGCCTGACGACCGTCGCTCTCAGCGGCGGTGTCTGCCAGAACGCGCTCTTTTTCACCCGCCTCGCGCACCGGCTGGAAAACGCCGGCTTCCGCGTGCTCGCCCACCGCGAGGTACCCACCAACGACGGCGGCCTGGCGCTCGGACAGGCCGTGATCGCCGACGCCGTCCACCGTCGCACGAGCTGAGGAGTCGCCATGTGTCTCGCCATTCCCGGAAAAGTGATTGAGATTTTCGATGAAGACGGCCTGACGATGGGCCGGATCGACTACGCCGGGACGGTGCGCACCGCCTGTCTCGATTCGGTGCCCGAGGTGCGGGTGGGGCAGTACGTGCTCGTCCATGCCGGCTTCGCCCTCAACGTGCTCGACGAAGACGAGGCGCGCCGGACGCTCGATCTCTTCGATGAGATCGCCCGGCAGAACGCCGAGGAGGGGCTCGATCCGTTCGGGGAGCCCCTGCCGCCGGAGGCGCCGTGACCGGCCTGAAGTATCTCGATGAATTTCGGGATCCCCGGCGGGCCGCGGCCCTGCTCGGCGAGATCCGGCGCACCGTCACCCGACCCTGGGTGATCATGGAGATCTGCGGCGGCCAGACGCACTCGATCATCCGCAACGGCCTCGACCAGCTTTTGCCGCCGACGATCCGGCTCGTCCACGGTCCGGGGTGCCCGGTGTGCGTGACCTCGCTCGAGCTCATCGACCGCGCTCTGGCCATCGCCGCCCGCCCCGATGTGATCTTCGCCTCCTTCGGTGACATGTTGCGCGTGCCGGGATCGTCGAAAGACCTCCTGACCGTGAAATCCGAGGGTGGCGATGTTCGCATGGTGTATTCGCCGCTGGACGCCCTCCGTCTCGCCCGCGCGCACCGCGACCGACGGGTGGTGTTTTTCGCCGTGGGTTTCGAGACCACCGCCCCGGCGACCGCCACCGCCATCCGCCAGGCGCGCCGCGAGGGGCTGGACAACTTCCTGTTGCTGGTCGCCCACGTCCTCGTGCCGCCGGCGATGCGGGCGCTCCTCGAGGCGCCCGGCAACCGCGTGCAGGCGTACCTGGCCGCCGGCCACGTCTGCGCCGTCACCGGCTGGGAGGAGTACTGCCCGATCGCGGAGGGCTACCGCGTGCCGGTCGTGGTCACCGGCTTCGAGCCGGCGGACATTCTCGACGGCATCCTGGCCGCCGTGCGCCAGCTCGAGACCGGGCAGGCCCGGGTCGAGAACCGCTACGCGCGGGCTGTCCGGGAGCAGGGCAACCCGCACGCGCGCGCCGCCGTCGAGGCTGTGTACGAAGTGTGCGACCGGAAGTGGCGCGGGATCGGAACCATCCCGCAGAGCGGCTACCGCCTCCGCCCCGAATTCGCCGCCCATGACGCCGAGCGCATATTCCGGCTGGCCGATCTCGAGGTGCTCGAGCCCCCCGAATGCATCAGCGGCCTCGTTCTCCAGGGCCTGCGGCGGCCGGTCGATTGCCCGGCGTTCGCCCGGCGCTGCACACCGCAGACGCCGCTCGGCGCCACCATGGTGTCCTCCGAGGGCGCCTGCGCCGCCTACTACCGCTACCACCGCCGCGCGGCGGAAAGCTGAAGGGTTACCCGCTATGCCCGATGAACCTCTCCCCGAGCCGTCCTTCTCCTGCCCGCTGCCCCTCTCGGCCCCCGCGACCATCCAGTTGGCCCACGGCAGCGGCGGCCGGCTCGCCAACGACCTGATCGCGCGGCTCTTTGTCGAGGCTTTCGACAATCCGATGCTGCGGCGGCAGGATGACCAGGCCACGGTGGAAATCGACGGCCTGCGCCTCTCCTTCTCGACCGATTCCTTCGTCGTTGACCCGCTCTTCTTTCCCGGCGGCGACATCGGCGACCTGGCCGTGAACGGCACCGTCAACGACCTCTCCATGAACGGCGCGCGCCCGCTCTTTTTGAGCGCCGGGTTCATCATCGAGGAGGGGCTGCCGATCGCGGACCTGGCCCGCGTCGTGCAGTCCATGCGGAAGGCGGCGGCCGCCGCCGGCGTGCAGATCGTCACCGGCGACACCAAGGTCGTCAACCGGGGCAAAGGGGACAAGCTGTTCATCAACACGGCCGGGATCGGAGTCATTTCCCACCCCTACGACATCGGCGTCGACCGGCTCCGGCCGGGGGATCGCGTGTTGATCAGCGGGCCGCTCGGCAACCACGGCCTGGCGGTCCTCTCCCGGCGCGAGGGTCTCGCTTTCGAAAGCCCCATTGTCAGCGACACGGCCCCCCTCAACGGGCTCGTGGCCGCGCTGGTCGCCGGGGTTGGCGGCGCGCTCCACGCCATGCGCGATCCGACCCGCGGCGGGCTGGCCGCCACCCTCAACGAATTCGCCCGCGCCTCCCGGGTCGGCATCCGCCTGGTCGGGGCGCAGGTGCCGATCGACCCGCCCGTCGCCGGCGCCTGCGAGCTGCTCGGCCTCGACCCCCTCTACGTCGCCAACGAGGGCAAGCTGACGGCGGTGGTGAGCGCCGAGGCGGCCGATCGCGCCCTCGCCCTCATGCGCGCCCATCCGCTCGGCGCCAGGGCGGCGGTCATCGGCGAGGTCCACGCCGACCGGCCCGGAGAGGTGACCCTGCGGACCGTGCTCGGCACGGAGCGGATCGTCGACATGCCCGTGGGCGAGCAATTGCCGCGCATTTGCTGACGTCTCTTTCCGGAATTCCGTGCCCCGTTTTCGGATGCGCGAACGGCCCGCCCCCGTTACCTTGGGACAAAAAGCTTAACCGGAGATACGAACCACCGACCATGAGCCACCTGCCGCCTCCCGCCATCATGTACCGGGCGCTTCGCGACCGTGACGCCACCTTCGAGGGCGTCTTCTACGTCGGCGTCCGCACCACCGGCATCTTCTGCCGGCCCACCTGCCCGGCCCGCAAACCCAAAGAGGAGAACGTCCAGTTCTTCGCCTTCCCGCGGGAGGCGCTCCAGGCCGGGTATCGCCCCTGCGCCCGGTGCGCTCCGCTCGAGGTCGAGCGGCCCGCCCCGGCGCTGGTCCGCGCCCTGCGCAACCTGGTCGATGAGTCCCCCGGCGGGAAGATTTCCGGCGCCCTACTCCGCGCGCGCGGGATCGATCCTTCGACCGCCCGGCGGCAGTTCCAGCGCTACTACGGCATGACCTTCCACGCCTACCAGCGCGCCCGGCGCCTGGGCCTGGCGCTCCACGAAATCCGCCGGGGGGAATCGGTCATCGGGGCCCAGATCGACCACGGGTACGAGTCCGCCAGCGGCTTCTTCGAGGCCTTCCGGAACGCCTTCGGCGCACCGCCGAGCCGCCTCGAGACGGTGGCTTGCCTGTTCGCGCAGGCGATCGAGACGCCGCTCGGTCCGATGGTCGCGGTGGCCGACGACTCCGGGCTGCATCTGCTCGATTTTGTCGACCGCGGCGGGTGGCAGCAAACCGTCGGGAAGCTCCGGGAACGGTCGGCGACCGCGGTCGTCCCCGGTCCCCATCCGCACCTCGCCGCGGTGGCGGAGCAACTGAAGAGTTATTTCGAGGGGCGTTCGCTGGACTTCTCGGTCCCGCTCGTTCCGGACGGCACTCCCTTCGAACTGGCGGTCTGGTCGCTTCTGCAGACTATCCCGCCGGGGGCCGCCTGGTCATATGCGCAGATGGCCGCGCGGCTCGGCCGTCCGGCCGCCGTGCGCGCAGTCGGGCGGGCCAACAGCCGCAATCGCCTGGCCCTCGTGATCCCCTGCCATCGGGTGATTCGTGCGGACGGAACCCTGTGCGGGTACGGCGGCGGGATATGGCGCAAGCAGTGGCTGCTGGCCCATGAGCGGCGGGTGCTGTCGCGCCGGGAAACGAGTCCGGTTACTCCGGGCCCGACAGGATGAAGTCGCGAACCTTCAGGCCGTAGCGCTCCGGGTCGATCAGCCGGACGATGCGGCGGTTGATCTGATCGGCGCGGGCCAGATCGACCCACTCCGGTTCCGGCAGGAGGCCCTCCCGGTTGCCCACGATCTGGACATAGGGCCGGTCGTACAGCTCCGCATTAGCGGCCATGATCACCGCGATCTCATCCGTGCTCAACAGCGCCATGCTCCCGGCCGGGTAGATGCCCATCACCTCGTTGAACAGGGCGATCAGGATCGGATTGAATTTGGCCGTCATCTGGAACCGCATCTTCCGGATCACTTGATCCGGCGCCATCGCTTTCCGGAAATACACCCGGTCGGAGGTGAGGGCATCGAACGTGTCGGCGATCGTGATAATCTGCGAGTACAGGTTCAGCGGCCGGATGTCGTGGAGCAGGGGGTAGCCGGTGTAATCGGCGTTGATGTGGTGTTCGAACGCCCCGCGCGCCGCCCGCGCCGTGTGCTGGTCGAGCTTCATGCTGCGCAGGATCGTCTTGGCCCCCAGCGCCGGGTGCATCTGCATCTGGATCCAGTCGTTCTCATCGAACGAGTCCGGCTTGTTGATCAGGTCGCGGTCCAGCCGCACCTTCCCCGCGTCGTGGAAGAGCGCGGCAAAGCCGAGCTGTGACAGGCGCGGACGGTCGAGGCCCAGGCGGATCCCCAGAGTCAGCGAGTACACCGACACGTTGACCGAGTGGGCGTAGGTGTAGTCGTCGAAATCCTTGATGGCCGACAGCTCCACCAGCGAATCCTTGTCCTTCGACAGGTGGTCGATGAGCGCGTGCACGACCCTCCGGGTCTTGGCCAGATTGACATCGCGCTCCACGGCCGTGCGGGCGAGCAGTTCCGAGACTGCGGAGACGGCGCGGAAAAACGTCGTCCGCGCCTGGAGCCGGAGCTGGCGGCGCCGCTCCGCTTCGTCTTCGTCGTCTTCGTTTTCGTCCGGCAGCGCGAGGAGGAAGACGGTGGCGGGGATGTGGCGGTCGAGTTCCTCCTGCAGTTCCGCGAGACTCCGCCCGCGGGGCGTCAGCGCGGCCATGAAACTGAAAAACCCGCGCAGATGATCCTCGGTGACCTCCGGCAGGAAACGGACCCCGCCGATTCCGAGGGCCTCCCAGTCGGCGGTGACGGCGGCGGCCGCGCCGCTGGGGTCGGAGAAGCGGACGAAGCGCTCGTTGGTGAAATAGCGGCCCCGCACCGCCTTGATCGCCACCTCGGCATCGGCCTTCAGCCCCGGCTGGAGCAGCTCGAGAAAATGGGCGCACTGCTTCACGAACGCCTTGTTGGCCGGCTCCATGATTCGGGCGTTCCGGTACAGCACGAAGAAGGCGTTGACGAGCTTTTCGTCCCGTTCCGTTTCCGCCACCCGGGTTTTGCCGGTATCGACTGCGGTCGTCATGCCTCACCTCCGGTCGGCGCTTTGCGGCGGCTCAGACAGCGGGTCGCGCGCCGGCGGATATCCGGGCGCCACGAGCCGGTCAGGCGTTGCAGGAGCGCGCCCGCTTTCTCGCTCGGGTTCTGCTCGAGGGCATCGAATGCGGCCGCTCGGAAAAACGTCCGGATCGGATTCCGCGTCGGGTTGAAGCGGGCGATCAGCCGGGCCAGGTGCGGCACCGCCCGCTCTTTCCCCCGGCGCGAGTACGCCACCAGCAGCGCGATCTGGTCCTGGGGATCGAGTTGGCCGAACGATTCGGCCGTGACCGCTCCGGCGAGCGCCTCGAACGCGCCCGCCCCGGAACTCCCCATCAGCGCGGCCATCGCCTCCCGGTGAACTTCTTCGTCCGGGTCGAATACCAGCCGGCCGAGAATCTCGAGGGCTCCGGCGTGCTCTTTCCCCCGCACCGCCTCCACCAGCTCGATCCGCACCCGCCGGTCCTCGTGGGCGACCGCCTGTTTCAGGTGCTGGAGCGCCCGGTCGTCGCCGATGTGGCCGAGGATCATCACCGAATTCCGCACCACGTACCACCGTTTGTCGTACACACCCTTGGCGAGGATTTCCTCCTTGCCGCGGCCGTGATCCACCAGGTACCGGCAGAGCGTCTCGCGGTGGGGGCGGTGCTCCAGTTCGCCGAGTAGATCGGTCAGCGCGCTCAGGGCCTGCCAGTCGAACAGGTCGAGGTACCGCCGGAGGTCGCTCTCGGTGATCTCGGTGTGCTCGTTCAGCGCTTTGGCCAGGAGGCGCAGGCGCTCCCGGCTCCCGGCGGTCATGTAGATCCCTTCCAGCCGGTCGGCCCAGCGCGGCTTGGCTCCCCGGATGCGCTCTCCGAGATTCCTCAGGGACCGCAGCAGGAAGGCCGCATGCGCCACCTGGCCCTGGGCCACGAACTCGTTCAACATTTTCTCGCAGATGATCGCCGTCTCGTCGAATCCCTTGAGCGTGGTCTCCTGCATGAGCAGCTCGATGAGGAGGTGCGACGTTGACTCGTACAGGTTGAAGGCGGCATCCTGCGCCAGCAGTTGCTCCATCCGGGCCTGCTCGTCGGCGCTGAGGCTGTTCTCGCGGGAGAGGATGTCGCGCACGCTGGGCACCGGCACCGGGGGCAGATTGGACAGCCCCATGGCTTCCGCCGCCGCCTGCGCCCGGAGGCGGGCGGCCTCCTCCGGCTCAACCTCGAACACGCCGCCGGGTGTCAGGTGCCCGTCCACCGTCTCCGGCGCCGCTCTCCCCTCGAGCGCGTCTTCGCTCAGGAATATCGCTTCATACCCGTCGGGCGTATCGCCCCCTGCCCGGCGCCGCTCGTCCTCCCGGTGGAAGTACTCCTGGACGCGGAAACCGGCGTCATACTCGGCCAGGGCCACATCCTCCGCCGACTGGAACGAGAAACCCTCGGGCGCCGCTTCCCACAGAAGCGACGGGAGATCGCCGTGGCCCGCGGGCGCCGTGAGATAAGTCCGGATCGCTCCGAGCAGACGGTCGATGCTCGCCGCCGTCAGCCCCCGCTTGAAACTGAGTTCCGTGATGCCGGCGCTGAAAAAGATGGCGGCGAGATTGTCCTCCCGCGACTTGTCGCGGTGCACGATTTCCCCGTTGCGCAGAATGACCCCGTTGTCGACCCCCAGCCGGATCTCCCCCTGCTCCTCGAGCAGGTCGAGCAGCCGGCTGGCGAATGACTGCCGGAGCGACTGCGGGAGCGAATTCGTCTCCGGGTACATGCAGACAGCTTTGATCGTCCGCAGGAGATCCCGCAGGAGAACGGCGATTTCCTGATCCGGAGGGCGGTCGGTATTCGGTGTTTCCATCATCCTGCCGTTGGTTTTCTGATCACAGTATCGGCAGAATGCCCCGCCCGATTGACCGGCCGCCGGGCCGGTCAACGAAAAACCCGGCGGCGCCGGGTTTTCCGTCAAAGCCTCCGGTCGGTCAAGCGCTTACAGCACTTCGATCTTCTTCCGCCCGTTCCGCACTTTCCGGGTCGCGTTGCGGGTGTCGAATACCGCCTTGGCGTTGTCCACTATCCACTGGTAGTCGTACTGGGCGTGGTTGGTCACGATCACCACCAGGTCGGTCTTGCGCAGCAGCGCGGCCGTCAGCCGGGTGGACCGCCGGGCCGTCCCCTCCCACTGAATCGACGGGACGTGCGGGTCATTGAACACCACCCGCGCGCCGCGGTCCTCCAGCAGCTTGATGACGTCCAGCGCCGGCGACTCCCGCACATCCTTGATGTTCGCCTTGTAGGCGATCCCCAGCACGAGCACCGAGGACTTGTTGAGCGCCTTGGCGAACCGCTCGTTGAGCATCCTCATCACCCGGTCGACCACGTAGTGGGGCATCGAGGAGTTGATGTCCCCCGCCAGCTCGATGAACCGGGCATAGTAGTTCAGCGACTTCAGCTTCCACGCCAGGTAGTGGGGATCGATCGGGATGCAGTGCCCGCCGAGCCCCGGACCGGGATAGAACGGCATGAACCCGAAGGGCTTGGTCGCCGCCGCGTCGATGATCTCCCACACGTTCAGCCCGAGCCGGTCGCACATCAGCGCCACCTCGTTCACCAGGCCGATATTCACCGAGCGGAAAGTGTTCTCCAGCAGCTTGACCATCTCCGCCGCCTGGGTCGACGACACGGCGTAGATGTCCGGGATCGACTGCTCGTAGAATGTCTTGGCCACCTGGGTGCACTTGGGCGTGATCCCCCCGACCACCCGCGGCGTGTTTTTCGTCGTGAACCGCTGGTTCCCCGGATCCACCCGCTCGGGCGAGAAGGCGAGGAAGAAATCCTCCCCCGCTTTCATCCCCTTCTCCTGAAGCAGCGGCAGGATTAGGTCCTCCGTCGTGCCCGGATAAGTGGTCGATTCGAGCACGACGAGCGTCCCTTTGCGCATGAACTGCTTGACCGAGCCGACCGCGGCCAGGATAAACGACACGTCGGGATCTTTCGTCTTCGACAGCGGGGTCGGCACGCAGATCGAAATGGTGTCCATCTCGCCGAGAGCGCGGAAGTCGGTGGTGGCGCGGAACTTTTTGGCCGCCACCATGTCGGCCACCACGGCATCGGGCACGTCGTCGATGTCCGACCGTCCGCTGTTGAGCAGCCTGACTTTCGGCTCGGCAATGTCAAAACCGGTGACCTCAAACCCGGCGTGCACCAGCTCCACCGCCAGGGGCAGTCCGACGTAGCCCAGACCGATCACACCGGCCTTGGCTTTCTTGCTCGTGATCTTCTCCATAAGCTGCCGGTGACCGGACACGCCGGACTGCTTGGGAGCTGATTTCTTGGCCATACAGGATTACTCCATCACCTTATTCATTCTCGGCGGACAGACGTTCTTTCCAGTACGCGAACGTCTCCCGCAGCGTTTGCTTCAGACTGTATCGGTTGGCAAATCCGAGTTCTTCAACGGCCCGGCGGTTGGATCCGCGCAGGACGGGGATGTCGGCGGCGCGCCACTTTCCCCGGTCCACCGCGATGGCGACGGGTTTCGCCGTGAACCCGAGCAGGAGGCGGAGGACGGTCTCGATCGAGGTCGCCCGTCCGGAGCACAACTGGTAGACTTCGCCCGGGGCGCCGCGTTCGGCCAACAGGCGGTAACCGCGGACGATGTCGCGGACATCGCTGAAATCCCGCCGGGCCGCGAGATTCCCCACGCGCACCCGCGGGGGCTGCAGCCCCAGGTCAATGGCCGCCGCCTGACGGGCGAAATCGGCGATCACGAAAATCGGCGCCTGCCGCGGACCGCTGTGGTTGAACGACCGCGCCACCGTGACCGGAAGGCCGTAGCGGCGGAAATGCGAGCGGCAGAGATGCTCCCCGGCCGCCTTCGAAATGCCGTACGGCGAAGTGGGCGCGAGCGGATCCTTCTCGGTGAGCGTCTTGTCCCGAACCACTCCGTAGGCGTCGCAGGAACCCGCCCACACGAACTTCCGCAGCCGGCGGACCCGTCGCGCCGCCTCCAGCATGTTGAGCGTCCCCTCTACGTTCACCCGCAGCGTGAGGCGCTCCTGCTGCAGCGACTGGCTCACGCTGGCGAGCGCCGCCAGGTGAAAGATGTACTCCGGGCGGATCCGGCCGATTGTCCGGGCCGCCTGGTCCGCATCCGCGACGTCGAACGGCACCAGCCCCAGCTGCCCGCGGCAGCCCGCCAGATTGTCCAGCGGTTCGTCGGCATACACTCCCCCGGTCACCCGGTACCCGTGGGCCAGCAGTTCCTCCGCCAGCCAGGAGCCCGCAAACCCGGCGATTCCGGTTATGAACGCGGTCGGCTTGTTCATCGTCTATCGAAGAGTCTTTCGCAGCCGTTCCAGATCGGCCTCCACCATCATGCTCACGAGCCCGGCGAAAGTCACGCTCGGCTCCCACTTCAGTTCCCGGTGCGCCTTGCCCGCATCCCCGAGCAGCAGATCCACCTCGGCGGGGCGAACCAGGGCCGGATCCACCGAAACGTAGTCGCGGTAATCGAGGTCGGCGTGGGCGAAAGCCTGGGCGACAAAGTCGCGCACCGAGTGGGTCTGACCGGTGGCGATGACGTAGTCCGAGGCTTCCTCCTGCTGGAGCATCAGCCACATCGCCTTCACATAGTCCCCGGCGAATCCCCAGTCCCGCTTCGCCTCCAGATTCCCCAACGCCAGCTTGTCGGCCAGGCCGAGTTTGATGCGGGCCACCCCGTCGGTGATCTTCCGCGTCACGAACTCCAGCCCGCGGCGGGGCGACTCGTGGTTGAAGAGGATGCCTGAGGAGGCGTGAATGCCGTAACTCTCCCGGTAGTTCACCGTGATGAAGTGTCCGTAAACCTTGGCCACGCCATAGGGCGAGCGCGGATAAAACGGCGTCGTCTCCTTCTGCGGAACCTCCCGCACCTTGCCGAACATTTCCGATGACGACGCCTGGTAGAAGCGGATGCCCCGGTCCACCAGCCGGATGGCCTCGAGCACTTTGGTCACCCCGAGGGCGTCGAATTCCCCCGTCAACACCGGCTGGTCCCAGCTTGTCGGCACAAACGATTGGGCGGCAAGATTATAGACTTCGTTCGGGCGCTCCTCGGCAATGATCGATATGATCGACAACTGGTCCAGCAGATCCGCCTGGGCCAGCCGGATCCGGTCTTTGATGTGATTGATCCGCTCGAATGACTCGGTCGACGACCGGCGGACCATCCCGATCACCTCGTAGCCTTTGTCCAGGAGCAATTCGGCGAGGTAAGATCCGTCCTGCCCGGTAATGCCTGTAATGAGTGCTTTCATTCAGTCTGTCCCTTCTCGATGGCCGGCGCGTCTCGGTAGTGCGCGTGAATATAGGGGGGCGGTCCGGCCGCGTCAAATGGAAATGCCCGGCGCCCGATTTGCGGTGGCGGCGCCCGCTCCGGTCGATTATATTCCGTCCGCCACCGGATGCAAACCGAGGAGACGGCATGAAACACCTCGCCGCACTGACCGTGCTGTTCCTGGCGGCCTCCGCCGCCGCTGTCGAGATCAAACCACAAGGAGTACCCGTGACCTCTGGCGATGACATCACTGCCGACTCCCTGCTCCGCCAGGGGGACGCCGAGTTTCAGGCCCGCGACTATGCGGCCGCCCTGCGCACCTACCTGTCGGCCGTCGACCAGGCCCGCCGGGAGTTCAACCGCTCCGTCGAGACCGAGGCTCTCGCCCAGACGGCCCGCATGTGCCTCGTGCAGGACCGGAAAGAGGAGGGGCGGCCCTACCTCGAACAGGCTGCCGCCATCGCCGTGGATTCCGACCCCATGGGCTGGTCGCGTTACCTCGGCGTCCGGGGGCGGTACCAGTGGCAGGATTCCGAGCTCGCGGCCGCCCGCGAAACATTCGAACTCATGTTTGACTACTGCTCGGTCAACGCCCTGTTCGGCCGGGCCGTGGACGCCGCCCACATGGTCGCGATCGTCGCCGCGTCGCCCGAGGACCAGATCGCCTGGAACCGGCGGGGGATCGCCGCCGCCGAGGCGGCCGATGAAGAGCGCTGGCTCGGCCCCCTGTGGAACAACCTCGGCGGCACCTACTGGGACAACGGGCAGTTCGACAGCGCCCTGGCCTGCTATCTCAAAGCCCGCGACTACCACTGGCGCTTCTCCGATGAGACCGCCAAACTCTTCGCCGACTACCACGTCGGCATGACCTACCGCCACCTGGGAGACTACCGGGAGGCGCAGCAGTGGCTGCGCCCGGTGCTCGCCTGGGCCGAACGCCTTGACAACCGCGAAGCCATCGGACAGGCGTGCGAGGACCTCGGCGAGGCCCTGCTCGCCGAGGGCAAGCGCGCCGAAGGAACCGCGCTTTTGCGCCGCGCCCGCGACGCCTACCGCGCCGCCGGGTACGACCGCACCCGGCCGGAAATCTGGGACAACATCACCAGGCGCCTCAAGGAGCTGGGGGAGTAATTCGTGCCCGCGGCTTCCCCTCGCAAACCACACCGCCGTCCCCCCGCCGCCTCCCTCCGGCCCTTTCTCCTCGCCTACGCGTTCACCGTGATGGCCTTCTTCCTCCTCTCGTTCGTGCCCCACGGGCGCGTGTGGGGATTGAATTCGTGGGCCTGGCTGCCGCTGTGGGGACGGTTGCTGCTGCTGATCGCGGCCGCTGCCGCGCCTCTGGGAGCGCTCCGCCTTTCCGAACCGTCTGCGCCCGCGCCGGGCAGGCGGGGTGCATACGCGCTCGCCGCCGGCCTCGCCGGGATCGTCCTCTTCGCCGCGTTCCTGATTCTCCGCCAGCAAACCCACTTTCTCGGCGACGGCTACACGCTGCTGAAGTGGCTCGAGGAGGGGGGCGCCATCAACAAGATGAGGAACTTCGGCGCCCAGTTCACTCTCCTGCTGGCCGACCGCGTACTTCCGGGCGGCGCCCTCGAGGCCTTCCGCATCGTCGCCTGGACCTCCGGCGCCGTCGCCGTCGCCGCCGCGCTCACCGCGTCGGCGGCCCTCTTCTCCGAACTCCCGCGGCGGCTTCTGTTCGCGTGCGGCGTCCTCTCCGGCGGGTATGCGCTGCTCTTTTTCGGGTACGTCGAGAACTACGCCCTCTTTGTCCTCATGGTCCTCCTGTTCTGCTGGGCCGGGCTGCTGGCGGTGCGGGGCCGGATAAGTCCCTGGTGGATCCTCCTCCCGCAGGCGGGCGCGGTGTTCTTCCACGTCTTCGGCGTGACCCTCCTCCCGGCCGCCGCTTACGCGGTGCTACGGACCACTCCCCTCGGCCGCCGGGTTGCCCGTCTGCCTCTCGGCACGCGCGGCCTGATGATCGCCGGACTGGCCGCGGCCGGGCTGGCCGCCTTCGTCTGGTTCTACACCCACAGCTACTTCTTCCGGTTCACCTTCGTCCCGATCCTGCCGAACCGGTTCACCATCCGCGGTTACACCATGTTCTCGCTCTCCCACCTCGTCGACGTCGCCAACCTCCTGCTCATCCTGGCGCCGGCGCTGGGCCTTTTTGCGGTGGCCAAATTCCGCACCGGCGTGCGGCGCATCATCGCCGAGCCGTCGTTCCGGTTCCTCGGGCTCGCCGCCCTCGGCGCCCTGGGAGCGGCGTTCATCTTTGATCCCAAACTCGGGATGCCCCGCGACTGGGATCTCTTTTCGTACGGCGGCGTCCCCCTCACCATGGCCGGGATGCTCCTCCTGCTGGAGGGGCCGAAACCGCTGCCGAAACCCCAGGGACTCGCCGCCCTCGCCGTTGCGCTCGCCCTGCTGGCGCTTGTCCCCCGGGTGATCGTGCAGCACACGCCGCCGCTGGCCATTGCCCAGTTCGAGGCTTATCGCGACCTCGACCCGGTCCAGAACCGCAACGGCGCCATCTTCCTCGTCGACTACTACGAACGGCGCGGCGACACCGCCCGGGCGGAAGAATTGCGGACCGCCTGGCACAAGGCGCAGACCGACGAACCCCTCCTGATGCAGGGAAACGCCGCGCTTCAGTCGGGGGCCTTTCGCCGGGCGCTCGACCTCTACCGCGCCGCGCTCCGAGAAAACCCGGTCTACTGGGTCGCCTGGGCGAACCTCGGCGACGCCTACCTCCGCATGGGAAGGCGCGACAGCGCTCTGGAGATGTACCGCATTGCCGACGGCCTCAACCCGAGCAGCCCGATCATCCTGAGCAACCTCGGCCAGGCCTGGTACTTGAACGGACAGGCCGAGAAGGGCGTCGAACTGTGGCAACGCAGCGCGAGCCTCGATCCCGAATTCCTCCCCCCGCTCCGTTTCCTGGTCAACCACTACCGCACGAGCCGCGACCGGGACAACTACCTCGCCGTACTCGAGCGCATCGCCCGCCTCGACGGGGCGCCGGCCGACAACCTCGCCGCCCTCGCCGACTGGTACGTGCAGAGTAATCGCTTCGCCGACGCCGGCCGACTCTATGAACGGGCGCTGGCCGCCGGCCTCGACAGCGCCTACGTGTCCGAGATGATGGCCAAATACCCGGTTCTGCGGGAGGAGTTTCCGGCATGGCACACGACGAGCACCGCATTCTGACCTGGTCCCTGATCATTTTCGTGCTGACTCTTGCGGCGCACCTTGTCGCCGCGTCGCTTCCCGAAATGCGCCTCTGGGGGGCGGCGGCCTGGGCGCGCGTCGCTCCGGCCCTGTGGGCCGCGGCCGTTCTGTCCGCCCTCGTGCTCCTCGCCGCGTCGTTTCGTCTGCCCGCCGCCGGGCGCGCCCCGGCGGGCCGGCGCTACGTTCTCGCCGCCGCCGCCGCGGGACTGGCAACCGTCGCCCTGTTCTATCTCCTGCGCACCAAGGCGCACTTCCTCGGCGACGGCTACACCGCCCTGAGCCTCCTTGCCGACGACAGCCCGCTGATCAAGACGCGGGAAATCGGCGAATCGCTGGCGCACGCCTGGGTCAAGCGCCTGTCCGGTGCGGAGGGCGAGGCGGGGGCGTTGTTCAGTTTCCGGTTCATCTCGATCGCCGCCGGCGCGCTCCTCTTCGGCGCCGCCGCCTGGAGCGCCGCCCGCCTCTTCGACAGCGCCGCGCGGCGGGCGCTCTTTGTGGCCGGCGTCATGACCGGCGGCTACGCCCTCCTCTTTTTCGGCTACGTCGAGAACTACTCCCTCTTTGTCGCCTCGACCGGCATCTATGCCCTCGTCGGTCTGCTGGTGGTGCGCGGGCAGGTTGCCCGATGGTGGCTGCTGATCCCGCTCGCCGCCTCGGCGGCCTGCCATGTGCTCGGCGTCACCCTCCTGCCCAGCGCCGTCTACCTGCTGCTCGCCCCCACCCGCGCGGGCAAGCGTCTCCGCACGTGGCGGGTATCGCAACGCCTGACGGTGGGCGGTCTGCTTCTCCTGGTCGCTGGCTGGGCTGTCGTCGGCGTGCGGCAGTCGCACCTGTTTTTCCGCTACTCGCTCGTCCCGCCGTTCGAGGATGCCTTCACAATCGGCGGGTATACTCTCTTTTCACCCGCCCACCTGGCCGACCTGCTGAACCTGCTGGTGCTTCTGCTGCCTCCGGTGGGTCTGCTCGTCCTCGTCATCGTGAGCGCCGCCCGCTCCCGCCGCCTGGCCGCGCGCGACGCCGTCTTCCTCATCGTGCTCTCCCTCTCGGCGCTCGGCGCAGCCTTCATTTTTGACCCGAAACTCGGCATGCCCCGTGACTGGGACCTCTTCGCTTTCGCCGGAATCGCCCCCGCCGTGCTGCTCTATGTCCTGACTCTGGATCCCCAATCCCCCCTGCCGGGCGGCCTGCGTGTCGCCGCGATGGCTGTCGTCCTTTCGCTCTTTGCGCTGGGCGGCCGGCTGGTCGCCGCCAACGATCCTCCCATCCAGATCGCCCGTTTCAACGACTACCTGACGGTCGACCCGGAACGCGATCGCAACGCCCGCTATCTCCTGTTGACCTACTACAAAGACCGCGGCGACAGCGCCGCCGCCGACCGGGTGCGCGCCGAGTGGCGCGCCGCTTTCCCCCTCCGCGACAAACTGGACGAGGCGCAGCGCCTCCACCGTGAGGAGAAGCTGCCGGAAGCGACCGCCCTGTTCGAGCAGATTGTCCGCGAGGATCCGACGTATGCCGATGCCTGGGCCGGGCTGGGGTGGATGATGGTGCGCTACCGCGATTGGGACAGCGCCATTGCCTGTCTCGACATGTCGCTCGGTCTCAATCCCTACCACGCCGCCGCCTGTAGTAACCGCGGCCTGGCTCATCTGCAGCTCGGCCATGCCCAACAGGCGGCCCGGGATTTCGAGCGGTCCCTGTCGATCGACCCCAACGTCCCCGCCGTCATGTACAACCTCGCCGTCGCCTACCTGCGCTGCCGCCGCTACGAGGACGCCGGCAGAGTGATCGCCCGCATGGCGGCGATGCCGGACATGCTGGCCGGCGAACACCTGAAACTGTTCGAATGGTATGCCACCTATGGTCCTCTCCCGGCGGCGGTCGCGCAGCTCCGCTTCGCGATCGACAAGGGAGCCGATTCCGCGTACGTCCAGTACCTGCTGCAGCGTTTTCCGGACGCCGCGAAGGCCTTCCGGCGGTAGCCGCGGCCCCCGAATCCGGTTGACCGGAGCCGGTTGCGGTGCTACCTTTCGCCCCTATGACCAGTCCTGCCGACCATACCCGGACCGAAAAACTCCTCCTTGAGGCGGCCCGGATCTTCAACAGCACGCTCGAATACGAGAGCCTGATTGCCGAGGTGCTCCGCCTGGTCAACACGGCGCTCAATTCGGAGGGGGCGCTCCTGTTCCGGGTCGACCACGACCGGACCGACATCAAAATCCGGCTCGTGCGCGCCCGCGACAACGAGATGTTCCTGTTTCACCGCGACTTCGGCACCGGCATCATCGGCTGGGTCGCCCGCCACCGCGAACCGGAACTCGTCTACGATGCCACCGCCGACCCGCGCGTCGATCCGGAAATCGAAAGCCGCTTCGGCTCCCCGATCCGCTCCGTCGTGGTCGTCCCCCTGATCGGCCGCGGCCACATGATCGGCGTCGTCGAGGCGCTCAACAAGGTTGACGGCGTCTTCACGCCCGCCGACCTCGATATCCTCGTCGGCCTGGCCAACCAGATCGCCGTGGCCATCGACAACGCCCACCTCTACCGCGTCGCCCGCCGCGAAGCGCTCGAGAAGGAACTCCTCTTCGAGATCGGGAAAAAACTCTCCAGCTCGATCAGCCAGAAAGAGGTCATGCGGGAGATTCTCCACTCGGTCAAGCGGGCGATCGATTTCGACGCCGGCGGCGTGTTTGTCATCGAGCCGGCCAAAGACATCATCGGCGAGGTGTACACCGAGGGTTACGATGATCCCGGTTCGGAGGAGCGCGTCCTCGTCAAGACCGGCGAGGGGCTGATCGGCCATGTGACCGCTACCGGCGAGCCGGTGATTGTCCCCGATGTGTCGGTCGACCCGCGCTACATGAGCGCCCGCGAGACCACCCGGAGCGAGATTGTCGTCCCCATGCTCCTGAACAACCGCGTCGTCGGCGTCCTCAACCTCGAGAGCGACACCCCCGGCGCCTACCGGGTCGACAACCTCTCGCTTCTCCAGGCGTTTGCCGCCCAGGCCGCCGTCTCCCTCGACCGCGCCCGCCTGCACGAAGAAATCCTCGCCGCCAAGCGGCTCGAGGAGCAGCTCAAAATCGCCCGCGAAATCCAGCAGACCTTCCTGCCCGAGGACGACCCCACCATCCCCGGCTACGACGTTTCCGGCCGCAACGTCCCTTCCGGCCAGGTCGGCGGCGACTACTACGACTTCATCCACATCGTCGACTACCAGACCGGAATCGCCATCGCCGACGTGTCCGGCAAGGGGATCCCGGCCGCCCTCATCATGGCCTCGTTCCGCGCCTCGCTCATCGCCGAGATCCGCAACAACTACTCTATCCGCACGATCGCCGCCAAGGTCAACAACCTTGTCTACGAGTCGGTGAAAGCCGGCAGTTTCGTAACCGGCGTCTACGGCGTGCTCGACTCCCGCAACCACATTTTCACGTTCACCAACTGCGGCCACAACCTCCCCTTCCTGGTGCGCGCCGGAGGAGCCGTCGAGTACCTCCGCGAGGGGGGGCAGATCCTCGGGGTGTCGCCTAACGCGCAGTATGAGGAGCGCCCGATCTGGATCGGACCCGGCGACATCATCCTGCTCTATACCGACGGCGTGACCGAGGTTTTCACCGAGACCGGCGAGGAGTACGGGCTCCAGCGCCTGGTCAACCTCGTCCGCGACCACCGCGAGAAGACGTCGCAGGAACTTGTGGACATCATCCATGAGGCCGTCTCCCGGTGGGCGGGACCGAAAAAGCTGCCCGATGATTTCACCATGATCGTCCTTCGGCGGCGGGAGTAAACTTTTCGCTTTTCGGGCGTCCCCGCATGGGGTATCTTGGGACATTGACTATCCGACGACGATAACTGCTTCCTGAAGGAGGAGATCGTGAAAAAGTACACTCCGGTCGTGGGACTGCTCGCGCTCGGACTGCTGCTGTGCGCCGGGTGCGGCAGCGATGATGACGACGGGGGGGCGAACGGGCCGGCCCCGCTCCCGCGCATCGAGGCATTCACCCTGGTCAGCGATTCGCCGGTCCGCCGGCTGATCGATTCGCTCGGCACCGATTCCTGGACCGGCGTCGACAGCGTCATCGCCACGGTCGCGCCCACCAACGCCCCCAAGCTCACTCCGGGCGCGGGCGCCTCGCTGCCGACAACCGCCAAAGTCCAGGCGGTGCGGACATCCACCCACCTGTTCCTGCGCCTGCAGTGGGTCGACAACTCGTTTAGTTCCTACCCCGCCTACTGGACCGTCACCACCACCGGCCCCGGCGTCATCTTCAGCGGGCCCGCCCTCGACGAGGAAGATCAGGCGGTCGTGCTGTTCCAGTCGCCCACCGCCGGGCAGTATGACGTGTGGAACTGGAAGGTGCTCACGACCGGCGCGGCTCACATGGGCGAAGGCTACTCGCTCGCCGGCACGGTCTGGACCGAGGACGTGGTCGGCAGCGCACCGAGTGTTGAGCCGGCCATGCTGAACCGCCAAACCCAATTCACTGCGCCGGAGTGGCTGAGCAAGGACACCTGCGAGTTTGAGGGCCCCGTGCTGTATCTTGCCGACGCGTCAAATGACCCCGACTTGCGGCTTACCACCAACTGGACAATCGGCGACACGCTCCCCGGCTGGGTGATTGACTCTTCGATCGCCGCCGATTTCCGCACCGATGAGCAGCGGGGAAGCCGCTGGGACATTTTCGCCGGCGGCGCCTATGACCCGGATGGCGACATGTACTCGGTGGTGCTGGGACGCAAACTGAATACGACTTTCGAGGACGACCTCGATCTGTCCACCCTCGATTCCGTTCAGGTCATGCTCGGCTTCTACGACAACCAGAATGACCTCGCCCTCGGCGGGAGCCACCGCTCCTTCAGCCAGCGCTTCTGGTTGGTCCTCCCCCATTAGCGCGGCCATTCGGAGTTTTGGACAAGGCCGGTTTTCGCTTTCGGAAACCGGCCTTCCTGTTGCTCCGCGCGCTTTCTTCTTGTGCTCTTTTTCACAATCTCCTATATTCGGATCAGCATTGATAACTTTAGCCTATTCTGGAGGAGCCATGGCCCTGAAGACCTACGAGCAGTACCTCGCATCCCTCCGCCGGATGCGCCCGAACATATACAAGTTTGACGAACTGATCAGCGACGTCACGGCCCACCCGGCCACCAAGCGGACAGTCGAGGGCCACGGCTGGACTTTCAAAGCCGCGGCCGACCCGGAACTCGCCCCGTTGGTCACCGCGACCTCGCATCTGACCGGCGAGCCCATCAGCCGCTATCTCTCGATCATCCAGACACCCGAGGACATGTGGGCAAATTCGGCCATGAAGCGCCTCATGTTCCAGCTCACCGGCACCTGCACGGGCGGCCGGTGCGCCGGCTGGTGCGCGCTCAACACTATGTTCATCACCACCTGGGAGATGGACCGCGACCTCGGCACGAATTACCACGCGCGCCTCCTCGCCTGGCTCAAAGACGCCCAGGCCCGCGACATCACCATTTCCGGCGCCCTGACCGATGCGAAGGGGGACCGCACCCTCAAACCGCACGAGCAGGATGACCCCGACGTGTTCCTGCGCGTCGTCGAGAAACGCCCCGACGGCATCGTCGTCCGCGGCGCCAAAGTCATGATCTGCGGCGTCGCCGCCGCCAACGAAATCTTCATCCTCCCCGGCTCCGCTTACAAGGAAGAAGATGCCGACTACTGCCTCTCGTTCGTCATCCCGCGCGACATCGCGGGCCTCACCATCGTGGAGACCCGCCATCCCTCCGACGGCCGCGATCTCGAAGAGGGCTGGGACAACCCGATCACCGAGGGCGGCATCACCCAGGCGTTCCTGCTGTTCGAGGATGTTTTCGTTCCCAGTGAGCGCGTCTTTATGCTCGGCGAACACCCGTACACGGGGAAGACGGTCGCCAACTTCATCATGCCTTACCGCTCGGCGATCGGCGGTTGCGTCGCCGGACAGGGGGACATCAAAATCGGATCGGCGATCCTCACCGCCCGCACCAACGGCCTCTCGGCCAAGGTGTTCAGCGACAAACTCGTCCAGATGCACATCAACAACGAGACCACCTACGGTCTCGGCATCGCCGCCGCCGCCCTGGGAAAGAAACACCCCTCCGGCGCCTGGCTGTGCGACCCGCTTCTGTCCAACGTCAACAAGGTCCACGTGGCGACCCTGCCCTATGAAACCTCCGTGCTCGCCCAGGATATCGCCGGCGGCATCGCGGAAACCGGCTGCATGCCGAGCTGGAAAGACTTCCAGTCGAAGAAGTACGGGCACCTGATCAAGAAGTACATGAAAGCGAAACACTCGGCCGAGGCCCGGGCCCGGGCGGCGCGCCTGGTCGAATGGTGCACCATCGGCGGCGGCGTCCCCGGCTGCATGCACGGCGGCGGTTCCCCCGACGGGGCCAAGCTCGTCATCCGCGCCTCGGCCGACCTCGAAAAGAAAGTCGAAATCGCCCGCCGCCTCGCCGGCATCGCCGAGGAAGTCCCCGACCCGGGCGCTAAAAAGAAGTAAGCCGAGAGCTCTCGGCCCCCCTGTGATCGCTCCGCAACGCGGGAGCCTCCCGGCTCCCGCCCTCCGGTCCCGTGCGCTCCACCGGACCGTCATTTCCATTGCCCCCGGCCCACGCCGCGCCTATCATTGAACACACGCGTTACCGTTGCAGAAGGAGTCTCCCATGACCGCCCGCGAAGCCTACACCCGGCTCAAAGCCCGCATGAAAGAGATCGCCGTCATTGAATCCACCGGCGGCGTGCTCTACTGGGATCGCAAATCGTACATGCCCCCGAAAGGGATTGCCCATCGCTCGGAACAGCTCGCCCAACTGACGCGGCTCAGCCATGACTGGTTCACCGCCCCGGAGGTCGGGGACTGGCTCGCCGCGGTGGAGCAGTCGGACCTCGTGCGCGATCCGGCATCGGAAGCGGCGGTCAATGTTCGCGAGTGGCGGCGTCTCCGCGATCGGGAGGAGAAACTGCCCGCCGCCTTTGTCGAGCAGTTCGCCCGGACGACGGCGCTGGCCGGCCAGGTGTGGGCGGAGGCGCGGAAAAAGTCGAATTTCGCGCTGTTCGAGCCGCACCTGGGCGGGATTGTCGAACTCGTCCGCCGCAAGGCGGACTACTACGGGTACACCGCCGAGAAATACGACGCGCTGCTGGAGGGCTACGAGCCGGGGGCGAGGACGGCCGAGGTCGAACGGGCGTTCGCCGGTCTTCGCACCGACCTCGTCGAACTGGTGGAGAAAATCGCCGACGCACCCCGGCGGCCGGACATCGGCGTGCTCAAACGCCCCTGGGATGTGGACAAGCAGCGCACTTTCTCCCGCATGCTCGCCGCTCAGATCGGCTACGATTTCGGAGCCGGGCGGATCGACGAAACCGTCCACCCCTGCTGCAACGACCTCGGCCCCCTCGACGTGCGGATCCTCACCCGGTTCTATGCCGAAGACCTCGCCGAAGGGCTCACCGGCACCATCCACGAGGCCGGACACGCTTTCTACACGCAGAGCCAGAGAGGTTCGGAACACTGGGGGACGCCGATGGGCATGACTCCCTCGCTGGCTATCCACGAGTCGCAGTCCCGAACCTGGGAGAACATCGTCGGCCGCTCGCGCCACTTCTGGACGTATTTCTTCCCCCAGCTCAGAGCGCTGTTCCCCGAAGAAACCCGGGATATCACGCTGGACGACTTCTACGCCGCGATGAACTACGTCGCCCCGTCGTACATCCGCGTCGAGGCCGACGAAGCCACCTACAACCTCCACATCATGCTGCGGTTCGAGCTGGAACGCGCGATCGTCGAGGGGGATCTGGCGGTCAAAGACATCCCCGGCGAGTGGAACAGCCGCTTCCGCCAGTACCTCGGCCTCGCTGTCGACACGGACGCCCACGGCTGCCTGCAGGATGTCCACTGGTCGGACGGCTCGTTCGGATATTTCCCGACCTACGCCCTCGGCAATCTCTACGCCGCGCAGTTCTGGTCGCGGGCGAAGGCCGATCTGCCCGGCCTCATGGAGGACTTCGCGGCCGGGCAATTCGACCGGCTCATGACCTGGCTCAGCGAGAACATCCACCGGCAGGGATTCAAGGTGTACCCGAACGAGCTGTGCCGCCGCCTCACCGGGTCGGATCTGTCCCACCGCCCGCTGCTGGATTACCTGTACGCCAAGTACGAGGAGATCTACGGGATCCGGCGGAACTGAGCGCCCCGGGCGCAATCCAAGTGCCGGCGCCGGGAGAGATCAGGGCCGCCGGCGGCCCCGACCTTTCCTCCGCTCAGAAGTCGTCTCCGTCGCAGTCGTCCTCCTCTTCGGCTTCCAGGCGGCGAGCGCGCGACTCGAGAACGTCGGCGGCAACGTCACGCCCCAGGGCGCGGTAGACGGTTGCGAGGAGGCGCAGGTCATCCTCATCCGCCTCGCCGCGGCGATTGACGAACCGCAGGTGTTCAAGCGCTTCGCCGAAGCGGTGCTGGTCCACCAGGGCGTAGGCGAGAGCGATCCGCGCCCGAGGATCCTGCGGGTCAAGATGAATCGCCCGGTAGGCGGTCGCCGACGCGCGCTCGGGCATCCGGTTCGCAAGATAAACGATCGTGAGCCTGAGGAAACCGCTCATATCGTCCGGGTTTCGACGCACCCATTCCTCACAGCCCTCGATGACCGCATTGTGGGGCTCCGGAACGCTCCGATCGACGCGCCCGCGGACGCGCATAAGGATCCGGCCGAACATGTTGTGCCCGGCTCCGCTGGCGCCAACCCCGTAGTACGAATCATCCGCATTTCCGTAGACCAGGGGATGGTCGCCCGTGCTGCGAAGAAGCGCCTCGAGGTCGAGGTGCTGCGAGAACTTCGCCCGGAGAACCCGTTCGAGGTAATCGTCGCGCACCACATCCCATTTCACCCGCTCGACAGCGCCCTCCGTCTGCACCAGTTTCACAGCCTCAGCGTATGACGCCGTCTGCCGCAGACGGAGAGGGTTCACGCCGGGGTACTTCATACCGAGCAGGTAGTGGCGGTCGGTCGGCCACGATACATCATCGATGCGGATGACGTAGGGGGCACCAAGGCAAAACGCGCCGTAGCGGCGGTGGTCCTCGGTGAACACGATCGTGTCTTCGCGCTTGCGATCCATCTGGTTCTCAACCTCCATGGTCCACGAACATCATACCGTGACTTGGGCACACGCGACCCTCTGCGGGCGAGAACAACCCGAACACACGGGTCGACCTCGGCCACTAGCGAGCCATGTCATTGTGCCGACGGTAACCTGTCGGGGCGGGGCTGAGAACTGCAGGCCTTCACGGGCATCCCCGTGCAGGCGCGAAGCGGATTCGAGCGGAAAAAAACCTCAGCCCGACCGTCAGGCCACCTTACCTAGCGGAATTCGCCAGGCTGGTCTATCAGTTGCGTGGAGACTCATGTGGCAACCTCTGGTCCCGGACCATGGGCCCGGTGAGTAAGAGTTTACGGTCATTCCCCCGGCACACGGCCGAGGGCAGGCTTTCCCCGCACAGAAAAGTAATGCTACGTGGTGAGCATAGTACGCTTCTCTGGTGGCGGAGTTTCCTATTTTATACGCGCGGCCGCGCGTGTCAAGCGAAATTTCCAGAAAAGTTGCGGTGCGGGATGGGTCGCCGGGAGCGGTCCTGCCGGTCGATTCTCCGCCGACGGACTGAAGGAGGTTCCGAAAGTGCTCGGCCCGGGACGCTCCCGGCGGCCCGACTGCAGGCGCATGATCCGAGGGTCCGCGGAGTGTGCGAAGGTGCGGTCACTCCCCCCGCACCTTCTCCAGTTTCTCCAGGAACTCCCGCGCCTCCCGTTTCGACAATCCCCCGGATGCCAACTCATCTTCGGACGGGCAGAAATCAGTCAGACGCGGGCGCAGGATCGCCAGCTCCGGCCCCGTGAAATGCACCGCCTGGAGCTGGTAATCCAGGAACGCCTCGTACGCCAGCGGGCAGACCGCCTGGACCATCTCCGCCATCACCGCCGCATACGCCCGGATTTCCTGCTGGGCATGCCGGTCGAGCCGCAGCCCGAGGAAATGAAACAGGTTGTGCAGGTCGATCTTCCAGTACCACTCGGTATACAGCGACAGCGGCAATCCGACCCGGGCCAGCTCCCGGGCCAGCCCCGCCTCGACCAACGCCGCATACTCGGCGTACGAATCCGCCTGGATCTTCCGGAGAAACTCGACAAAGCGCCGTTTCAGCTCCGGCGGCACTTCCTCCTCCGCCCGCCCCTGCTTGTTCACCGCCGACTGAAACCGGATCTCCTCTTCGGGCGGAATGTAGAACTCCTCTTTCATGACCGAGTACCGCCCCGAGTACTCGTTGACATTGGCGGTGCGGTGGCGGATCCACTGCCGGGCCACGAAAATCGGCAGTTTCACATGGAATTTGAACTCGACCATCTCGAACGGCGTCGTGTGGCGGTGCCGCAGGAGATAGCGGATCAGCCCCCGGTCCTCCGAGACTTTCTTGGTCCCCTTGCCGTAGGACACCCGCGCCGCCTGCACGATAGATTCATCCCCGCCCATGTAATCGATCAGCCGCACGAAGCCGTGGTCGAGCACCCGGAATTCCCTGTCGAGCAGGTCATCGGCGGCTTTGTTCTCGGTATGCGCCATGTGATTCTCCGGAGTTTGCCCCCGAATATAGCGCGGCCGCCGGGGCGGGGCAAACGGTTTGCACGAGGGCCCGGCAAAATGTGATTGCCCCCCGCCTCCCCGCCCGCTATCGTCAGCCCGGACGCACGACCAAGGCCCGACCACGAACTTGTCCCGGGGAGGAACATGATCGCACTTCGGCGCCCGCCTGAAGGCCGCACGAGGCTGGCCTGGCACGAACTCGAGCAGATACAGACCAACGAGTGGGTCCTCAAGCTCCGCCCCCCGTACTACGGCGCCGTGTTCGCCGACCGCGAGCCGGACCTGGCCGCCAAATCCCCCGCCGGATTCCATATCGCCCGGACGGGCGCGGTCGCCTGGGCGGTGTTTCGCGGGCTCACCCCGCGCGACCTCGCCCGCATCAACGACTTCGCCGGCGCCTACCGCCGGTTCGTCCTCCTTGGCGACAACCCGAACCTCAAGGGGCAGTTCTCCGATGAGCTCGACGGCTGCCTGGCCCTTGACTACAATTTCGCCGAAAGCCGCAGCCGCAGCTATACCGAGATCGGCGAACTCGTCTACCACGCCAAGTACCGCCGGTCGGTGGCCGCGGCCGAGGAACTCGGGCGGCGGCTGGCCGAGGCGGCCGGCCGCGTACCGACCATGAGGTGCGTCTCCCGCCCCTGCCTCTCGTACGTGCCGCCGGGACCGCACAAGCGGTTCGATCTCCCCCGGATTCTCGCCCGGCTGTTGGTCGATTACGGCTGGTGCACCATGCCTCTGCGTGAATTCGAGCCGCTCGTCCACCCCGAGCTGAGCCTGGCCAAGCCCGATTTCAAACGTCTGACCATCGACGAGAAAATCCGCGCCTGGACCCGGCTCCTTGCCCGCGGAGTGCGCCTCTCGGGCAATGTCGCCGGCGCCGCCGTCTATGTGATCGATGACCTCTACCAGTCGGGCGCGACCCTATGGTCATATGCCCGGTACCTCAAGGCGGCCGGGGCTGCCGCCGTCTTCGGGCTGGTCTGCGAGAAATCGCGAGGCGACCGGGATAACCGATGAACCGCGAAACCGCCCTCCTGCGCTTGCTCGCCGCCCCCGGCCTCGGGGCGCGCTCGGTCGCTCGCCTCCTGCTCCGGCTCGCGGCGGAACAGCTCCCGCTTGAGGATTTCGTCGCCCTCCCCGCCGACCACCTCGTGCGGGAGTATGCGCTTGCGCCGGCGTCGGCCGACGCCCTCGCGAGCGCCGGGGAGGAGGCGCGGGAACTGGCCGAGCATCTCCCGGCCCACCGGATCCGGATGGTGACGATCGTGGACGACGGCTACCCGGAGCTTTTGGCCCGCCGCCTCGGCCGCACCGCGCCGCCCGTGCTTTTCACCCGGGGCGACCTCGGCCTGCTGCGGGTGCCGATGGTCGCCTGTGCGGGCGCCCGCGAGTGCTCCGCGCCCGGCCTGGCCTTTGCCCGCGCGCTTGCCGCCGCGCTCGTCCGCCACGGCGCCAATATCGTCAGCGGCTACGCCCCGGGCATCGACACCGCCGCTCACGGCGGCGCCCTCGCCGCCGGTGGCGTCACCACCGCCGTCCTGGCCTCGGGAATTCTCCATTTCACCCCGCGGCCCGGCCTGGCGTCCCTCGGCGACGAGACCAACACCCTGGTCGTGTCGGAGTTTTTCCCGACCATGCCGTGGCGGAGCCACAGCGCAATGCAGCGCAACAGGACAATTTGCGCGATGGCCCATGCTATGGTGATTGTGGAATCGGGAGTTTCAGGGGGGACTTTCGCCGCCGGCCGGGCCGCGCTCGAAGTCGGCTGCCCCCTCTGCGTCGTCGACTGGCAAGATCCGCCGCCGAGCGCCGAAGGCAACCGCCTCCTCATCCGGCGCGGAGGAGTGCCGGTCGCCGACTTATCGGGCGCCCTGAGAGAGCTGACCCGCCGCCTTCACTCGGAAGGTCCCGGCCCGGTCACTCCCGAGTTGTTCGGCTAGCCGTCCGTGGGCGCGCTTTTCTCGCCGCCCCGGTTGCCTTGCCGGCCGATTCTCCGTATCTTGGGCCTTCAAATTGCGATGGAACCATGCCGCGCCGGCTGCGCCGGCTGCCCATGAAGGAGGATCTTATGTCCGCCCAGGCCGTTTACGACGAACTCACCAGAAAACTCAGGGAAATGGCGCTCTTGAGTTCTGCCGGAAGTGTCCTGCACTGGGACCAGCAGACCTACATGCCGCCCGAGGCCGCGCAGTTCCGCGCCGACCAGCTCGGTACGATCTCCGGGCTCGTCCACCGCATGTTCACCGACCCGAAAATCGGCGACATGATCGGGACGGTCGAGAACTCCGATCTCGCCAAGGGGGATACGCCCGAAGCCGCCAACATTCGCGAACTGCGCCATGACTACGACAAAATGACCAAGCTCCCCAACAGCCTGGTCGAGGAACTCACCCGCACCACCGCCATGGCCCAGCAGGTCTGGGCCGAGGCCCGGCGCAAATCCGATTTCGCCATGTTCCTCCCCCACCTCGAAAAGGTGCTCGCGCTCACCCGCCGGAAAGCGGACGCCTACGGCTGGAAGGACGAGCCCTACAACGCCCTCATTGATGATTACGAGCCGGGGGCGAACGTCCGTGAGGTCGGCGAGGTGTTCGAAAGCCTCCGCAAAGAACTCGTGGTCCTGAACGAGAAGATCCGCAATGCCCCGCGGAAGCCGGACCACACCATCGTGGAACGCGAGTACGAGGTCGAGCGGCAGAAAGTGTTCGGGGAGTCGGTGGCCACGGCCATGGGCTTCAACTTCCGCGCCGGGCGCCTCGATATCACCACGCATCCCTTCTGCACCGGTATCGGCTACGGCGACACCCGCATCCTCACCCGCTACAATCCCAACCGGCTCAACGATGCCCTTTTCGGGATCATGCACGAGGCCGGCCACGGCCTGTACGAGGCGGGACTCCTCAAGAGCGAGTACTACGGCACGCCGATGGCCGAGTCGGTGTCGCTCGGCATCCACGAATCCCAGTCGCGCATGTGGGAAAACCAGGTCGGCCGCTCCAAATCTTTCTGGAAGTACTTCTTCCCGCAGGCTCAGCGGCTGTTCCGGAAATCCCTCGGCGACGTCACCCTCGACCGGTTTTACGGGGCGATCAACTATGTGACCCCGTCGTACATCCGGGTCGAGGCCGACGAGGCGACCTACAACCTTCACATCCTGCTGCGCTTCGAAATCGAACGGGCCCTGCTCACCGGCGACATGAAACCGGCCGATGCCGCCTCTGAGTGGAACGCCCGCTTCGAGAAGTACTTCGGTCTGAAGGTCGATAAAGACGCTCACGGCGTCCTCCAGGATGTCCACTGGTCGGCCGGCCTGGTCGGCTACTTCCCGACCTACACGCTCGGGAACCTCTACTCGGCCATGTTCTTCGCCCAGGCCCGCAAGGAGATGCCCGACCTCGACCTCCAGTTCGAACGCGGCGAATTGCTCCCGCTCCGGGAGTGGCTGCGGGAGAAAATCCACCGCCACGGCCGCCGCTACCGGGCCAACGAGCTGTGCCGGAAGATCACGGGGAAATCCCTTGACTACAAGCCGCTCGTGGTGTATATGACAGAAAAGTATTCGGAAATTTACGGTTTCTAACCCAGCCAAAGAGACCGAACGAAAAGCCGGCAACCTCCGTGTCGCCGGCTTTCTTTTGCCCGCTCGCCTCGATTCAGTCGAATATCCCTTTGTACGCCAGGTAGGGAAAAACGATGTACAGGAGCGTGTCCCGGATCAGGTAGAAGAAGATGAAGGCGACGATCATCCGCCAGCCCAGCGCACGGACCTCCTTCCACGACCGGGGAAACCGCAGCAGGTTCCAGCGCGCTTTGCCGACCGCGGGCTTCGCCGGGCCCGCCGATTCCACCGCTCGTCCGTCGTCACTCATACGAGCGTATAACAGACCGCTCCCGGCCGGGTTCCGCGGCCTCGGCCGCCTGCGCATAAACTATTTGATTCCCCGCCCCTTCGCATGCATGTTGCGGGTGGCCCGGCGGGGTCGGCGGACCCCCCGAACACAAACAATGGAATCGTCATGCGAATTGTAATCATCGGCGGCGGGGTCGTCGGATTCAGCCTGGCCGAACACCTGCTCCGCGACGGCCACACTCTGTCGTTGGTCGAACTCGACCCGCACCTGTGCCGGATGATCGAGGAGAAACTCGACCTCCAGGTGGTCAGCGGATCGGGCGCCTCCCCCGTGACGCTCCGGGAGGCGGGGATTGAGGGTGCCGACATGATGCTCGCCGTGACCCCGAGCAACGAGGTCAACATCGTCGCCTGCTCCATCGCCGCTCTGCACGAGGTTCCCAGCCGGATCGCCCGCCTCCGCGGCCAGGAATTCTCGGCCCGCGGCGGCCTGGTCGATCTCACACGGATGGGGATCACCGCCCTCATCCAGCCCGAGCAGGCGGTGGCCGACCATATCCTGCAGTTCATGGAGACCCCCCACGCCGTCGAATCGGCCAATTTCGAGGGCGGCCGGATCCTCCTCCGCGGCTACGCCGTTAAAGACACCATGCCCCTGGCCGGAAAAACCCTCCGCGAAATCCGCGCCCACATCGACCCCGCGGTCGTCCTCTTCGCCGCTATCGTCCGGGCCGGGAAGGGGATGATCCCCGATGGCAACACCCGCATCGAACCCGGGGACATCGTCTACGCTCTCTTCCCCCGCGAATCGCTCGGCGTCTTCCTCGACCTCGTGGCGATCGAGCGCAAGGAGAGCCGCAAAGTGATCGTCACCGGCGACGCTTTCTTCACCCTCGAGCTGGCCGAGGCGCTCGAGCGGACACCGCACAAGGTGACCCTCGTCGACCCGTCGCGCGAGCATGCTGAGAAGGCCGCCGCGATGTTCAACCGCACCGAGGTGATCCATGGCGACTGCACCGAAACCGACCTCCTGCGCGAACTGAACGTCGCCGCCGCCTCCTTCTTCATCGCCGCATCCGACGAAGCCGACTATAACGTCTTCTCGTCGCTGCTGGCCAAGGCCGAGGGGGCCCGCGAGGTCATCGCCGTGTCCACCGAGTCGCGCCACGACCGGCTCTTCAATTCCATCGGGATCGACCACGTGGTCAACCCCCGCCTCATCACCGCCCGCGAGATCCTCGAGATCATATCCCGCGGCCACATCGGCGCCGTCGTGAAACTCTCCGACGTCGACATCGAGGCCGTCCGCTTTACCGTTGAAGAGCCCAGCGAAATTGCCGGCCAGCAGGTCAAGCGTATCGCCCGCCGCCTCAAGAAAGGCTCCATCATCGGCGTCATCATCCGGGGCAGTTCCATGATCCTTCCCGGCGGCGACACCGTCATCGAGGCGGGCGACCATGTCATCATGATCTCCAGCCACAAAAACCTGAAAATGCTCGACCGGCTCTTCTCGGGCCGGTGACCCTCATGCCGGAGCCGTCGCCATGAATGTCGCCGCCGTCCTCTACGCACTGGGCAAGCTGATGCAGGTGATGGGCGGCTTCCTGCTGGCCCCTCTGGCCATCGCGCTGTGGGACGGCCGCGTACAGGGGCTGCCCCGGCTGTTCGCGGCCGCCGATGCCTCCGGCCTCCTGGTCGCGGCCGTCTTCGGCCTCGCCGTCGGCACCCTCCTGGCCGCGCTCTTCCGGAGGGGCCGCGGGCGCCAGGGCCTCCGCGAGGGATACGCCATCGTCACCATCGGCTGGCTCACCCTCACCTTTGTCGCCGCCCTCCCCCTCTTCCTCTATTTCTGGCGCGTGGGCATGCCCGACGGCTCGGTGAGCGGGCTGCGGGCGTTCACCGACGCCTATTTCGAGATCATGTCCGGCTTCTCCACCACCGGCGCCACCATCCTCAGCAACATCGAGGCCGTCCCCCGCTCCCTCCTCTTCCTCCGCTCGCTCACGCACTGGCTGGGCGGCATGGGGATCATCACCCTGGCGATCGTCATCTTCCCCGCCATGGGGGTCAGCGCGTACAGCATGTACCGCGGGGAGGTCCCCGGCCCCTCGCACGACAAGCTCCGCCCCCGTCTCGCCCAGACCGCCCAGGTGCTCTGGGGAGTCTACGTGCTGCTCACCGCCCTGCAGACGGTGCTGCTGATCTTCGGGGGGATGACCTGGTTCGACGCCGTCAACCACTCCTTCGCCACCATGGCCACGGGCGGCTTCTCCACCCGCAACGCCTCGGTCGCCGCCTACAATTCCCCATACATCGAATGGGTCATCATCGTGTTCATGTACCTCGCCGGCGTCAACTTTCTCCTGCACTTCAAGGCCCTCCGGGGCGACCTCCGGTCGCTGACGCACAACAGCGAGTTCATCTTCTATTCCGCCGTCATCGCCCTCGCAGCCCTGGCGGCCACCATTGTGCTCTACCTTCAGGGACTGGAGCCGATGGCGGAGGCGGCGCGCAGCTTCCGCGCCCATCCGCCGACCGAGACCGCTTTCCTCGAGCGCTATCTCACGGAGCAGTCCAGACTCGAGGGCCTCGCCGACTGCTTCCGCGCCGCCCTGTTCCAGGTCGTCTCGGTCACCACCACCACCGGGTTCTCGACCGCCGATTTCGACATGTGGCCGGATTTCGTGCGCTTCCTCCTCATGGTGCTCATGTTTTTCGGGAGCATGGCCGGTTCCACCGGCGGCGGCATCAAGATGATCCGCGTCATGGTCGTCGCCAAGGCGGCCGCCAACGTCGTGCGCAAACTCACCCAGCCGCGCCTGGTCGCCCCCGTCAAAGTGGGCGGCCAGCCGCTGGACAACGACAAGATCATCAGCATCGCCGCCCTGTTCGTCTTCTTCACCGGGCTCTTCGTCCTGACCAGCATGCTCCTGATGCTCTTCATCCCCGACATGATCACCGCGGCCTCCGCCTCGATCGCCACCCTCGGCAACGTCGGCCCCGGCCTGGCCGGCGTCGGCGCGGTCGAAAACTACGGCTGGATTCCCGCCCCGGCCAAGTGGCTCCTGGTGCTCTCGATGCTGCTGGGACGGCTCGAAATCTTCACCGTCCTCATCGTCCTGCGCCCGGCTATCTGGCGCAAATGAGCGGAGGGAACCTCCGGCCGCGCGCATCGTTATGATCGAGGCAAGCTGTGCTGTCGGTGATCCCGGCGCGGCGCCCGCCGCCGGGAACCGGGCAACTCAAAGGATACTATGCGTTCGTTCTTTCCGCTCATCTTCGCCACCGCCGTGATCCTCGTCTTCGGCTCCGTCGAGATCCTCCTCCTGCGCCTCTTCAACCCTTCCTGGTGGCGCGTGCGGTGGATCCGGCGGACCGGGCTTCTGCTGCCGCTTGTCGGCACACTCTGCGCCGGGCTGTGGGGGCTGGGCGAGTACTACGCCGCCTCCTGGCTGGCCGCGCCGGGCGCCGCCGCCACCGCCCTCGCTTTCGTCCTGCTGGTCGCCCTCATGCTCTCGCTCCCCGTCTCCGGGATCGTCCACTTCCTCCGCTGGACGTTCGACAAGCTGCGCTCGCGCCGGGCAACCGCCCCCGACCTCCCCGATCACAACCGCCGCCTGGTTTTCAAAGCGGTCGCCGCCGCCATCCCCGCGGCGACCCTGGGGGCCGGCCTCGGCGGCGTGGCCCGCGCCTTCACCGGCGTCGCCGTGGCGCCCCGCGAATTCCCCCTCCCCGGCCTTCCCGCGCCGCTCGACGGCCTGCGCATCTTCCACCTCTCCGACCTGCATCTCCGCCACTATGTCACGCTCGACGATCTCGAGGAGGTGCTGCGGAAAGCGGAACCGCTCCGTCCCGACCTGGTCCTCGTGACCGGCGATGTGGCCGACGATCTCGCGCTGCTGTTCGATGCCCTGCGGATGATCGACGGCTTCCGGGCCCCGCTCGGCGCCTTCGCCTCCCTCGGCAACCACGAGTATTTCCGGGGCATCGAGGAGGTCCGCGCGATCTTCGACCGCTCGCCGGTCCCCCTGCTGGTCGACCGGGGCGTACCGCTCGCGGTCGGCGGCCGCCGCCTGTACGTCGCCGGCATCGACGATCCGCGCCGCATGGGCGCCAAGGAGCATGAGTTCTACCGGCGCACGATCGACGCCGCGCTCCAGGACGCCGCTTCCGACGATACCGTCGTCCTCATGAGCCATCGCCCCGATGCCTTCGACTACGCGGCGCAGACGGGAGTCTCGCTCACGCTCGCCGGCCACACGCACGGCGGGCAGATCGGACTCATGGGCCGCTCCGCCTTCGAACCCCTCTGGCCCGATCGCTACCTCTGGGGCGAATACGCTCTCAGTGAGAGTCGTCTCTACACCACCGCGGGCGTCGGACACTGGTTCCCATTCCGCCTCGGCTGTCCGCAGGAAGCTCCCGTGCTCGTGCTGCGGCGGGGATGAACGCGGCGCGCGCGGCTGCCGATGCGCCGATTCTCCTATGAAAACCGGCGCAAAAAAAAACCCGCGCGCAACCGGAAATGTGCACTTTTTCCTTGCAAAAAAATTTCAAACAAACGTATGTTAACCCGAATGCAACAGTGGCCCAGAGGAAGCAACGCCGTCGATGACCAGGAGTCCTTTAGAAAGAAAGCAACTCGCAACGCGCAATAGACCATTAGAGAACCACTCAAACCCTCCATGCTAAAGGAGCAACAGATGGCAGTAGCAAAGAAGAAAGCCACTGCGAAGAAGGCGGCCAAGAAGACCACGAAGAAGGCTGCCAAGAAGACCAAGAAGGCCGCCCCGAAGAAGAAGGTGGCGAAGAAGTCCGTGAAGAAGGCGCCCGCCGCCAAGAAGCCGCTCAAGAAGAAAGCCGCCCCCAAGAAGAAAAAAGCGGCCAAGAAGCCGGCCAAGAAGGCCGCGCCGAAGAAGAAAGCGGCGCCCAAGAGGAAGACGGCGAAGAAGGCGACCAAGAAGGCCGTCCGCAAGACGGCCAAGAAGGCGACGCCGAAGAAGAAGACGGCCAAGAAGACCGCCAAAAGGGCCACCAAGAAGGCGGCAAAGAAGAAAGCGTCTAAGCGAGCGCCGAACCCGGCATTCATGAAACCGCTCACCCCTTCGCCGGAACTCGCCGATGTCGTCGGCAGCAAGCCGATGCCCCGGACCGAGGTCACCAAGAAGCTCTGGGCGTACATCAAGAAGAACAACTTGCAGGATGCCAAGAACAAGCGCATGATCAACGCCGACGACAAGCTGAGAAAGGTCTTTGGCGGCAGAGGTCAGGTCTCGATGTTTGACATGACCAAGCACGTCTCCAAGCACCTCAAGTAGTCGTCGCCGATTCCGTAGCATGTTCCCGGGCCGGTCTCGCGCCGGCCCGTTTTCTTTGCCCGCGCCGCTCCGCCAAAACCATTGCCGCCCCCGCCCGCCGGCGATATATTCTTCCCAATCGTCGAACGCTCGCGACTATCGAGAGGAGACCCCGTATGCCTGCCCCGCTCACCGCCTCCATGCTGCGCCTCGCCGTTCTGATCGCCGCCGCCCTGGCGATCGCCGCCGCCCCGTCCGTTCCCGCCGCGCCCCCGCCCACCCCGGTGCACACCGTCATCGACACCCTCCACGGCGTCGCGCTGGCGGATCCGTACCGCTGGCTCGAAGGCGGCGACTCGGCCGCCATCGCCGGCTGGACCGAGGCCCAGTGGACCTACCTGCGCGAGTACGTGGACACCTACCCGGACCGCGCCAAACTCCACGACCGCATCGCCGCACTCATGTCGATGGGCAGTATCTCGACTCCCGAAGTGCGCGACAGCCTGTACTTCTTCAAACGGCGCGACGGCAGCCAGAACCAGCCCGTGCTCTACGTCCAGCGCGGCCTCGCCGGTCAGCCCGCGGTTCTGCTCGACCCCAACACCCTGTCGGCCGACGGCACCGCCGCCCTGGACTGGTCGCACCTGACCGATGACGGTTCGCTTCTGGCCTACGGCGTCTCCGCCTCCGGCTCCGAGCAATCCGTCCTCTACATCATGCGCACCGCCGACCGCACCCGCCTCCCCGACACGATTCCCTATACCACCTCGGTGAGCCTCGCCTGGTTGCCCGACAATAGTGGCTTCTACTACACCCGCTTCCCCGAGCCGGGGACGGTGCCGCCGGGGGACGAACGCTACCACCGCTGGGTCTACCTGCACCGCCTCGGCGACGACTGGCGTGCGGACTCCCTCATCTTCGGCTCCGAACTCGACAAGGCGGCCTGGCCGGGCGTGGGGCTGTCGCCGGACGGCCGCCGGCTCCTCGTCGCCGTCTACCGGGGATGGTCCGACATCGACACCTACGTCCGCGACCGCACCGATCCCGCCTCCTCCTTCACCCGGCTCTATGACGATGTGGAGGCGACCGTGAACGTCACGCCCCTCGACGACTGCTTCCTCGCCTTCACCAATCTCAACGCCCCGCGGTTTCGCCTGATGCGGGGGCAGTATGAGAAGCCCGGCATCGAGAACTGGGTGGAGATCATCCCCGAGCGCGAGGCCATCCTCGAGAGCGCGGCCCCGGTCGGCGGCCGCCTGGTCACCCGCTCGCTCCAGAACGCCTACTCGGTGGTGGAAGTGTTCACGATGGAGGGCCGCCTCTTGCGCACTCTGCCCACCCCGTCGCCGGGAACCGTCTACAGCGTCTCCGGCGAACTGGACGGCCGCGAGCTGTTCTACTACTTCAGCTCGTTTGACACGCCCTCGGCCATCTACCGCTACGACTTTGCCGCCGACACCGTCGCCCTGTGGGCGCAGCTCGACGCCGGGGTCGACCTCTCCAACCTGGTCGTCAAGCAGGTCTGGTACAAGTCGCACGACGGCACTCCGGTCTCTATGTTCCTCGTGCACCGCGAGGGGATCCCTCTCGACGGCTCCAACCCGGCTTTCCTCTATGGCTACGGCGGCTTCAACGTCACCATGACCCCGTATTTCTCGCGCACCCTGGCGGTCTGGTACGACCAGGGAGGCATCTACGCCCTTCCCAACATCCGGGGAGGCGGCGAATACGGGGAAGCGTGGCACGACGCCGGCAAGCTCGGGAACAAGCAGAACAGCTTCGACGACTTCATTGCCGCCGCCGAGTACCTCATCGCCGAGGGCTACACGAGTCCCGCCCGGCTGTGCATCTCCGGCGGCTCCAACGGCGGCCTGTTGACCGGCGCCGTGCTGGTCCAGCGGCCCGACCTCTTCCGCGCCGCCATCGTCGCCGTACCGCTCCTCGACATGATCCGCTACCACCGGTTCCTCGCCGCCCGCATCTGGGTGCCCGAGTACGGCTCGAGCGAGGATCCCGAGCAGTTCGCCTACCTGCTTGCCTACTCCCCTTACCACCATGTGACAGAGAGCGCGGACTACCCCGCCGTGCTGTTGACCGCCGGGCTGTCCGACAGCCGGGTCGATCCGATGCACGCCCGCAAAATGACGGCCCGGCTCCAGGCCGCCGACGCCACCCCCGAAACCCCCGTTCTCCTGCGCATCGAGCCGAAGGCGGGCCACGGCCAGGGCAAACCGATCAGCAAGCAGATTGAAGAACAGACCGACCAGTGGTCGTTCGTCTTCAGAGCCCTCAACGTGCGCATGAAATAGAATTTCCCCCGCGGGTCACCGGGGTCAGGCGCCTCCTGGCGCCTGACGGCGACCGGTTGGCGCAATGCGACCGGCGGCTCATACAGTCCCCCGGCGCGCCATCGCCTGTCAGCCGGAGCACGCCGCGCGGTCGGGCAACCGCCCGGAGCGCGGCCGGCAACCCGCCTCAGTCCCCTTTCGAGGAGTCCGCTGCGGCGTCGGCGCTGTCCGCAGCGGCCGTGTCTTTCGTGAAATCGAGCGCCACCGAGTTGATGCAGTAGCGCAGCCCGGTCGGCCGCGGCCCGTCGGGGAAAACATGCCCGAGGTGGGCCCCGCACTTTCCGCACACAACCTCTGTCCGCGCCATGCCGTGGCTCCGGTCGGTCTTCTGCTCAATCGCTTGCGGCGACGCCGGCTGCCAGAAACTCGGCCAGCCCGACCCGGATTCGTACTTGGTCCCCGAGGTGAACAGCGCATTGCCGCAGCCGATGCAGCGGTAGGTGCCGTCCTCGCGGTGGTAGTAGTACTTGCCGCTGAAGGGCGGTTCCGTGCCGCACTCCCGGGTGATCCGGTACTGCTCAGGCGTCAATTGTGCCCGCCACTCTTCGTCGGTCTTCTGTATCTTCTCGCCCATCGCGTTCCCCTTGGCTTTCGCCTGTCCGGCCTTGGCCGCTGTCTCCTTCGCCGGCGCGCCAGCCTGTGTGCCGGCAATCGCCGAGAAGAGGCCGAGCGCCGCCGCGCATGCGATCATTGCCAGTCCGGTTCTTGCCATCGGTTTTTCCTTGCCGCCGGCGGCTGCTGCGGCCGCCGCACTGCTGTAACACTCCCCGCTGCCGGCGGTTTCCGAAAACGCGCCCCATCTTCCCCCTTGCCCCCGCGCGGCCCCCGGCGTATCATACCCGCACGGACAGCACTCTCTGCGCCGCAACGACTGAAACGAGGACGCCATGACCAACAGCGAGAATCTGCTCTACATGATGCGCATAAACCAGCGCGCTCTCAAAGCTCTGCTCGACGATATCACCGAGGAGGAATCCATGGTCCGCGGACGCGACAGCCTCCTGCACATCCGCTGGCTCACCGGCCACCTCGTCTACAACGTCAACCACGTCCTGGCCATGATCGGCTCGCTGCCGGTGATGCTCCCGTCCTCCTACAAGCAGCTCTTTGACCGGGGCAGCGCCATCACCAATGATCCCAAAGCCTATCCGTCGCTGGCCGCCTTGCGCAGCGAACTGCTCGATCTGCACGACCGCCTGATCGACGTTCTCCCCGGCGTGTCCGATGACGACCTCGACGAGCCGCTGCCGAAAGACGCCGGTTTCAACGCTGTTCGCCTGAACGCCGCCTCCTTCATGTGCATGCACACGTTCTACCACTGCGGCCAGATCGCCATGATCCGCCGCGTCCTCGGGCGCGAGCGGTCTTTCGGATGAGGGTCGCGGCCGCGGGCCGCCCCCGCTCCCGCCCCGCCCGCCGCGAGCACCCTCGGCCGCGCTGTGCAAATCCCGGCCGCTTTCTGCCGCACCGGCGCCGGGTGTGCGCATGACTGCGCACCGCGATGCAGGAGATCGGACGCCCGGGGTGAAGTCCGGTTCTCTGTGCAATCTCTGATCTCGCCTCCAACCAACCTGCGGTCAACCACTTGGCCCCCCTGGCCCCTCCCTTTCCGACTTGGCACCGCGTTTGCCCTCATGGCCCCCACGTAGGCCATAGCTCAACCGCAGTGAAAGGGAGTTTGAGAAATGATGAACCGCACGCAAAGCAACAGTCAGAGAGGCAGCGCACTCTTAATCGCGCTGGTGCTCACCGGGATGCTCTCGCTGATCGCCCTGATGGCGATCGACAACTCGCAGACCGAGATCGACCTGTCCTTCAACAAGATCAATTCCGACCGCTCCTTCTATATTGCGGAAGCAGGCGTGCAGCACGCCCACACCGTGATCAACGCCACCCCCGGCTGGAATGCCGGGCTGGCCGGCGTCGCCTTCGCCGGCGGCGCGTACTCGGTGTCGGTCCGCGACAGCCTGAGCGAACCCGCCCTGGCCGACAGCGTCGTCCTGCTCTCCCAGGGGGAGGTCAACGGCGCCCGCTCCACCATCGAAGCCACCCTCGCCCCCGAGCCGTTCTACCCGTTCCGCTATGGCCTCTTTGCCGACAGCGGCGTGGCGATCGGCAACAGCGTCAGCACCGACTCCTGGAACTCCGATTCGGCCAGCTACGCCGGTTCGGCGGTCAACGCCTACGGATCGGTCGGATCCAACGGCCCCATTGTGATCGAGAATAACCCGACCATCAGCGGCGATGTCTACACGGCCCAGGCCGGCGCCATCACCATCACCGGCACCGGCCGCGTGCTCGGCGACACCTCCTCCCAGGCGCCGGAACTTGATTTCAGCAAGCTCATCAGCCCGACCCAGTTCGCCGACGCCGAAGCCGTCAACCGCGCCCCCCTCGGCATGTCGGGCAGCTTCACCTACAACAACGGCAGCCGCGACCTCCGCATCGGCGCCGGCCAGACCATGGTCCTCGAGAGCGGCACCTACGTCCTTGATGACATTCTGCTGGAGCAGTCGGCCAAGCTGGTGCTCGCCCCGGGCGCGCAGGTTGAGCTCTACGTGACCGGCAACATCGACCTGCGCAACAAAGCCACCGTCAACTCGGGCGGCAAGCCGGGCAACTTCCGCGTCTACTCCAGGGGCACCCGTTTCACGATGGGCCAGAGCTCGGAATTCACGGGCGCCGTCATCGCCCCCAACGTCAACTTCAACCTCGCCCAGTACACCGACTTCTACGGCTCGCTCATGTCGAACCGGATCGACCTCAGCAACAACCCCCGCTTCCACTACGACCGCAGCCTCGGCCTGATTATCAACGGCACCACCGGCCGCATGATTCAGGTCGCCTGGCGGGAGCTGGAGTAAAATATGCCCTTCTTCCTCTAAAAGGGAACTTCCTGTAAGCGGTTCAGCAACGACCCTTCAACGCGGCGAAGCCGGGCGGACCACCCGCCCGGCTTCTCATTTCTCTCCCTTACCCCCGCCCGCTAGAACGCGCTCACGAATCCCGCCAAAAGCGAGTTCTCCTCGGCCTCCAGATCGTAGCTGTTCTCCAGTGTCAGGCGCAGATTCGTCTGCAGGAGGTAGCCGACGTGCCCGGTGACGACCCGGTACATTTTCTGCGCGAACGGCTCCATGCTCAGCCCCGATTCCACATAGTTGAACATCGCCGCCCCGTACCACCTCGACCGGTCGCCCTTCGGCCAGACGATCAGTTCGGCGAATCCGCCGCGCGTCTCGACCTCGTTGGCATCCGCCGGCAGCGAGAACCCGGGATTGTCGTCCCGCCGCTCCACATACTGAAGGTTGAGCTCGGCCGGACCCCACCCGACCGTCGCGTCCCCGCCCGCCATCCAGACCTCGTTGCGGCGGTCGTACTCGTCCGCCTCCTTGCCGTAGAATCCGAATATGCCGGCGCGCAGGTACTCGTTGAGATTCTGCGACACCCGCGCGAGCAGGTTCTTGTACTTGTCGCGGTCGTACACGTGCCGGTTCCCCTCGCCTTCCGCCAGCCCGCTCCCGTTGACCAGCTCGACCGCGACGTCGGTGCCGGTCGGCGCCCCGTAGGTGACCATTAGCCCCCGGTCGTATTTCAGGTTGATGCCCGAAGCGCCGGGGCTGGCGACGTACACCGCGTAATCGTCGAACGTCAACCGCAGCTCGCGCTTGAAGAGCGGATCCGAGATCTGGAACTGCCCGACATAGAGATCGAGATCCTGCCCGAACAGGTCGTTGAACATCAGGTAGGCGTCTTCCACCCCCGCGACCTCGCCCCGTTCGCTGAGCAGGAAGTAGAAATAGTAGGCGAGGTGGTCCCCGAGCGCCCCCCCGGACATCAGCTTCACGTTGTACGGCGTCGAGAAGTCGGTTTCGCGCCGCGTGCCGGTCTCATGCCGCGCCCACCCCTCAATGCGGGCCGAGAGCGGAAAATCCCGGATGAGTGACAGGTTCGGATCCCCGGTCTCGACGAAATACCCCGGCGCCTCTTTGTCGGCCAGCCGGAACCCGTTGCCGGCGAAGTCGTCGCCGTACGCCTTCAGCCGCGCGAACGGCTGGTGGCAGGTCGTGCAGGACATCCGGTACTTCCGGGCGAACGCCGGGATCGCCGCCGCCTCGCCGGCGGGAAACAGCGCCGCCAGCGCCAGCGCCCCGGCAGCGCCGATTAACAGGACGGGAAGCAGCCGTCGCATGGCGCTCTCCTTACGGTATCACCGTGATGTGGGTTGAGTATTCGCTGACCACGATCGGCTCGGCCTCCTCCGCCGGAACCTCCAGAAAATCTGCCACCGGCTTCACCAGCCGCTGGTAGTACAGAGTTGCCGTGACCGTCAGCTCTCCCTCCGCCGCCTCGTACGGCACAGTGAACGTGAAGGTCTCGATCTTCGTCTCGCGCGGGCCGATCCGGTAGTCCACGCCCAGCGAGGCGGTGTTCCACTGCTGAATCGTCATCCGCCCCTGCGGATCGAAATAGGGCATGCGGAAAATCCGGTCGCCCGCCGGGACCCCGTCCCGCGCCACGCCCGGAAAATCCGGCTGCCCGAGCGCAATGCCCATGTCCTGATAGGCGCGCACGTCCGCCCCGATCGTGTACTCCTCCCCGGCGAACCCTTTCTCGTCGACCGGAAGATGGTACGCCGTGCCCGCCGCATCGACCGCCTCCACGTGCAGCCAGACAATCCGGTCCTCGACCGAGCCGCTCGGGAATTTGTGTCCCGTCTTCTGGTTGAACAGCGCCACTTTGAACTCCACCGGGTCGCCCATCACCGCCTCGCGCACGCTCGGGAAGACGGTGAGCTCGATCGTCCCCTTCACCTTGGCCGGCACGTGCGCGCCGGCAAACAGGTGCTGCGCAACATTCGAGTGCTCGTTGCCCATTGCGGCGGCCTGCCCCGGCGCGTAGGTCATGTGGCAGTCCTGGCAGCGCACTCCCTGCGCGGCGTACGGGCCCGCCGCCCACTCCAGGTGGGTCGACTTCACCCACACCCCATACGGGCTCATCTCGTTGTGGCAGGTTCCGCAGAACTCCGCGGTGCGGATGAATTCCGACGGCGCCATCTTGTGCGCCGGCGACTCCGCCACCTGGTCGGCCGGCCGCGGACCGTATTTGCGGTCGCCCGGGTCGGTGATCCAGTTGAAGTTGTAGGGCGTGTCCCCGGCATAACCGCGAATCGAATGGCACACCTCACAGGAGACCGCCTCGTTCGCCCGGCTGCCTGCCTCCGGCCGGGGCGGCGGCACGTCGCCCGCCAGAAACGCCAGCGGCGCATGGCAGCCGTTGCACCCCGCCTTCACCCCCGCCACCTTCGCATCCTTCTCCGCGTGCGGCACCGCCAGCTTGAAATACTCGATTTCGTCCCAGTGGTGCACATACGCCTGCGCCATCATCGCCTGCTCCCACTGGCGATAGAAGTCGACGTGGCAGGAAGTGCCGCAGTAGTCCGGTGTCGCGTAGTCATCGTAGCTCCGCGTCCCCAGCGCGTGGTCCCCCCACACCGCCGACTCCTGGCTCCACCCGCCCGTCGCCGACACCAGGGCGCCGAGCACGATTCCCGGCGGCAGGGCCGTCCGTAGCAGCCGACGTAACGATCGCCTCATGTAGCCTCCTTTTCCTCCCCGCTTCGGGTGATGAGTATCGGTATTGTTGGTGGTCCCGCCTGATTTTTCAGTTCCGGGCCGGCCGATCCCTGTGATCAGTGAATCCGCGCGAACCGCGTGCGGCGCAGAGAGCGGGGGAAAGTGACAACCGCTGCGTGGCCGGCGAACATCCCCGCTGCCCCCCGGAATCAGCCCTGCTTGCTCGCCTTCTTCGGCGGGTTGTTCACCAGCGCAAACGAGAGGTACTCCAGTTCCATCGACATGTTCTCGTTGCGCAGGTAGACATCCGGCGGCACCCGCAGATTGACCGGGGCGAAATTCAAGACCGCCCGCACCCCCGCCCGCACCACGTCGTCCACAATGTACTGCGCCACCGTCGCCGGCACCGCCAGCACCACGATCTCGATGCCCGCCTCTTTCAGCTCTTTCTCGAGATTGGCGATATCCGAAACGATGATTCCCTTGTGGTTCGAACCGATCTTCCGCTGGTCGTTGTCGAACAGTTTGACTATGTGGAATCCCTGCCTCATGAACTCCTTGTAACTGACCAGCGCCGACCCGATATTCCCCACCCCGACCAGGGCCACCCGCCAGACCCGGTCAATCCCCAGAATCGATGCAATCCGCTGCTTCAGCTCATTCACCGGATACCCGAGCCCCCGCGTCCCGAACGACCCGAAGAACGACAGGTCCTTGCGCACTTGCGCCGGCGTCAGCTTCTCCCGCTTCGCCAGCTCCTTGGACGAAACGGTCTCGTAGTTCTCCTTCTCCAGGAGGCTCAGCGCCCGGCAGTAGAGCGACAGCCGATGGATTGTTGATTCCGAAATCTTCTTCTTGAGACCGGTCTTGCTGGAGACATTCATCTGTGCACTCGCCGCTGTAAGTTACAGTCGTTCACAATCTATGTGAAATGAATCACAAGAGATTATAGCATCGGCCCAATCGGCTGTCAACACTTTTCTCTGGCCCGCACCGCAGATTTAACCGTGTATCTTACAACTTGGTAATAGGTTTCGTTATCACAAAGACCCCCAGCAATGCCCCCGGTCCTGAAGGCGGCTCACCCGCCTAATCCACTATGAGACGTGGAGTAGACAGTGACAGGCGCGCCAGAACCTCGTAATTGATCGTCCCCGCCCAGTCTCCGATCTGTTCGGCCGACACCCGCTCCTCGCCCGCCCGACCGATCAGCACGACCTCGTCGTGCAGCCGCACCCCGCTTATATCCGTGACATCCACCATCATCAGGTTCATGCAGATGCGCCCCCGCACCGGCGCCCGCCGCCCGTGCACCAGCACGTACGCCCGGTTCGACAGGCTCCGATCATATCCGTCGTAGTACCCAATCGGCAGCACCGCCAGCCGCGTCGGCGCCGTCGTCCGATAGGTGCAGCCGTATCCGACAAAGCTGTCCGCCGCCACCTTCTTCAACTGCGTGATCCGCGTCTTCCAGGTGAGGACCGGCTCGAAGAGACGGTTCCCGCCCCCCTGGAGGCGGTAGGAGAGGTAGGTTTCCTTCGATGGCCAGTGGCCGTAGACCGATATCCCCGGTCGTACCAGGTCGTAGCGGGTTTTCTCAAAGAGGATGGTTGCCGCCGACGAGGCCGTGTGCCGGAGGCGCGGGCTGATCCCGAGCCGCCGCAACCGCGCCAGCAGATCGCGGTAGGCGCGCAACTGCTGCTCCGCGTACTCGTGCACCGTGGTGTCTTCGATGTTGGCGAAGTGCATCGACGCCCCGTGGGGGCGCCCGAGCGAGCGAAAACGTTTGTACAGCCCGGCCACGGCGGGGAGATCCTGGGCTGCAAACCCCTGGCGGTTCGTCCCCGTCTCGAGCTTGAGGTGCGTCCGGATCGCCGCCCCCTTCCGGTCCCCCAGCTTGCCGAGTTCCCGCAGCGTCACCAGATCGAAAACCGCCGGCTCCAGATCCTGCTCGATCACCTGGCCGTACTCCCCCGGCGGGAGCGGGCCGAGCACCATGATCCCCTCCGTCCACCCCGCCCGGCGGCAGGTGAGCGCCTCCTCCAGTGAGTGCACGGTCACATATTCGCACCCGCCGCTGCGGCGAAGCATGGTGATGATTTCGGTCAGCCCGTGCCCGTAGGCGTTGCTCTTGACCGACGGCGCCACCATGCGCGCCCCCGCCAGCCGCCGCAGCGACTCGATGTTCCGTCTCAGCGCGCTCTGCGACAGCTCGATCCAACTCAGCAGTTTCGGGGCGGTCATAGGGATAGTTTATACAGACGCCGCGCCGGGCGCGACAACAAAAAGTTTCCCCTCCCCCGCCCGCCGACCGACTCCCGCGGCCCCGTTTTCCGCCCGCGATGATCCCCCCGTTCTCCTTCGCCGTTGCCCCCCGCCGGCCTTTCCGTTATATTCGCCCCATGCTGCTCGCCATCGACATCGGCAACACCAACGTGGTTTTCGGCCTCTTCCGCGGCGCCGACCTGGTCGGCGACTACCGCATCGCCACCCCGCCCCGCAGCACGCCCGATGAGGCCGGCCTGTCGATCACCCATTTCCTCATGCGCCACCGCATCGAGCCCGCCAGGGTGGAGAAAGTCGTGATCGCCTCGGTCGTCCCGCACCTGACCCCCGTGTTCGAGCGCACCAGCCGCCGCTACCTCAGCCGCGAGCCGCTCACCGTCTCCTGCCGCCTGAAACTGCCCATCGCGATCCGCATCGAGTCCCCCGACCAGGTCGGCGCCGACCGCATCGCCAACGCTGTCGCCGCCCTCGCCCGCTGGGGCGGCCCCGCCATCGTCGTCGACCTGGGAACCGCGACCACCTTCGACGTCCTCGACGCCGCCCAGGCCTACATCGGCGGCGTCATCATCGCCGGTCCGGAGGCGGCGATGGCGGAGCTGGCGCGCCGCGCCGCCCGCCTCTTCGAGGTCCGCATCGAGAAGCCCGACACGGTCGTGGGGAAATCGACCGCCGGCGCGCTCAAATCCGGCGCCTTCTACGGCCTGATCGGCCAGGTCGATTTTATCATCGACCGCATCATCGAGGAGTGCGGCTTCGACCGCTGCAAGGTGGCCGCGACCGGCGGCCTGGCCTTCGAGATCGAGGGCCACTCCCGCCACATCACCGAGGTGGTCCCCTCGCTCACGCTCGAGGGCTTGCGAATCATCGGCGAGGGGAACTAGGCGCCCGCTGTTCGTCGATCTGCCCTTCCAGAGCCGTGATGATTCCGGCGTAGTGCCGATGGATTTCTGCAGCCTCCCACTCATCCCCGCAATCAGCCACGCAGCCTTCGTCCGAATCGAGGTAGTCTTCTCGCAGATATCGAGCGGTTCGCTCCCACAACTCCTCCTGCATCCGAAGAGCGTCCAGCACCCGCCGTGCATCAGCCTCCAGAAGCGTTAACCTGAACGTCCGGTACATCTTTTCCCTCCTATCCGCCGGTGAAAATGTTCTCTCGGTGGTACTCCAGCGCCGCTTCATCCGGCGCGAATCTCGACGGCGCTGCGGCCCGAGCGCCGGCTAGTTCGATCAAGCCAACTCTGTGCATAGCGACCCGCGACTTCGTCGGCACTTCTCTCGATACCACGATGCGCCTATCGCCGTCGAGGGTGATCAACCCTCTGTCGAACGCCCGATCGTGAAACGCGCACATGGCAATGCCGTTGGTCGGGTCGGCCCGCCGTTGTTTGTCAACCCGCCACGGAATGATGTGGCTTGCATTCAGCATCTGCTGAATGGACAATCTACAACAGGCGCATCGGTACTCATAAGCCGCAAGAACCGTTCGTCGGAAAAACCCCTGCACCACCCGTACCCGGGTGGACATGACCTTCTCGGTCACTCCCTCCGGCGCTTCCCACTCTTCACCTTCCCGCCCGTGATCCTGCCCGGTCAGCAGCGCTCGCCAGGCTGTCTCGCTCTCATACGCAAGCGCCTCCCAGTTTCCCGAAAACTCCCGCCACATATCCCGATCGGCCCGGCTGACGTTGTTCAGTCCCCGGACCCCGCGTGCTACATGCTGCGGATCAAGACTTGCGAAGTTGACCAGTTTCATCGCAAGCGCGTCGGGGGACCGACCGATCAATTCGGCGGCGCGTATCACATCCGGGTGTCTGCTGTGAAGCCGCCCGAACGGCAGGCGGCAGTAAAGATTAAACGCAATCAACAGCTGATCTCTGGACCAGCGTTCCCGCTTTGATGTCGGCACACCCGTCCTCCTCCCCGGGCAGATTGCATCTTTAAGCGTGCTCCGCCCTCTTGATGGAACAGAAGCCCCCCCTACTCCCCGCCCCCCTCGTCCGCCTCCGCGACTCCCTCCGCGGGCAACCCGTGTTTCGCCCGCTGCACCGCCAGCCAGTCCGCCGTCCCCACGATCGCCCGGCACCGCAGGTTCTCGATGTGGTACCCGCGCGGATGTCCCGGCCGGTCATCCGGCACAAACGCCGACAGTCTCGTGCACGGAAACTCCGCGCACACCCCGCAGTGCACCGCTTGGTGCTGCCGGCAGCAGGCGATGAACGGACACTCCTCTTTGTACTTCGGATCGCAGCCCGAGCAGGTCTTCAGGTACTGCTCGCAGCCGCCGCAGAAATCGCCGCAGTACGCGGCTTCGTGGTACTTCATGTGGCCTCCGGCGTTGGAGACCGGACACCCCTCGATCCGGTGGCCCCGGTCTGCCGTAAGATAGCACGCCCTCGCCCGTTGCGCCACCGCAAACATGCGCGGCCGTCGCCGCTGTCCGCCGCGTCGCCCCCCGCCGCTTTCCCTTGCCCGGCGCGGCGAGGGAGGCGCTTCCCACGGAAAAACTCGGTTTTCCAATTGTCGAAAACGCCCCCGGCCGACCCGCGCGGCGCTTTCGCCCGGCGCCGCCGCCCTCCGCGGCCCCCGCGCCTGCCTTCCCGGCCGCCTCGAATAATGGATTGAATTGATCTGTTCTTAATCCGGCCCCGGCCGCGAGCCCGCGTCCCGCAGCGGTTTGAGCGCCCTCCCGTCCGAAAACCGGCGCTTTCGAATTTTCGAAAGCGCGCCCTTCGCCCCGCCGCCCGCGCGCCCCCCGCCCGGCGCCCCGCGGCCGGCCACCCGCGGCTCGTGGACTTGCTGAGTCTTCAACCTTTTCGCAAATGTCGGCCGCCCGTTTGCCCGCGCCGCACAAGGGAAAACAGCCCCCGTCGAAAATCAATTCGCGTTTTCTAATTTTCGAAAACGGCCCTGCTGTGCAAACGTTGAACAGCCCGGCCGGCGCGCCCCGACCCCGTTTTCGAATATTCGAAACCCGCTCTTCGCCAAAACCGTGTATATTTCCGCCGTATGCAACCGAACCGCGCCGAGCGGTGTCGTAACGGCAGAACCATGGAACACGAACGCTTCTGGCAGCTGCTGGAACCGGAACACGCCAAAGCCCAGCGCTTTTGCCGACGGTTGACCGGCTCGATTGACGACGGCGACGACCTGTACCAGGACGGCCTCCTGGCCGCCCTGCGCCGGTTCGATTCGCTGCGCGACCCCGGCGCCTTCCGAGCTTGGCTGTACCGGATCCTGGTCAACCGCTACCGCAACCGCCACCGCTGGCGGCGGCGGCAGCGGACCGAGGCGCTCGATGACGAGGTCATGACCGGGCCCGCACACGATCCCGCCGGCGAACTCGCCGCGCGGCGCTGGCTGGATCGCGCGCTGGCCGCCCTCCGACCCGAGGAACGCGCCCTTGTCGTGCTCTTCGAGCTCGAGGGCTGGACCATCACTGAACTCGCGGCGAACCTGGGCCGACCCGAAGGTACCATCAAGGCCCGGCTCGCCCGTGCGCGGCGGAAGATGCGCCGGCGAATCCAGACGTACCTCCCGCCGAAAACGACCAACCCGTTACCAGGAAAGGCCGGATATGCGTTATCGCAAGACCAGGATTGACGCCGACTCTGCCGAGCGAATCCTCGACCGGGCGCTCGCCGCCCGGCGGGAGGCGCCCGACGGTTTGCCGACGCCGCTCGCTTTTGTGCGGACACGGGTCGAGGCGCGTCTGGCCGATTCCCGCAAGGAGACACTCATGGCTCGGACTCTGCATACCCTCGGCGCTCACCCGAGACTCAGTTTCGGCGTCGCGGTTGGGCTTGCTTTCATCCTCTTCGGCGCCCTTGTCCCGCTGCCCTACAGCAGCGTGATCGGCTACTCCGTCCGCATCACCGCGCCTGCGGACATCAACCTCGCCCCGCAGGCCTACGCCGACGCTCTGCATGCCGCCGGCATCGCGAATCCCTCAGTGAACGTCACCATCGACGACGCTGCGGCAAAATACACGATCGCCGGCCTCTCGTCGGAAAGCGACGCCCGGGCCGCCGCCCGCACCTACACGGAGCTGACCGGCGCCGACCCCGACTACGCCGTCATCCCCATCGTCCAGCGCACGTCGGGCACGCTCTATGCCCAGGCGATCCAGAGGCTCTTCCGGGTCGAGGTGGCTGCCGACGGCAAGTCCGATGAGGAGATCGCCGCTGAAATCGCGGCCCAGATCGCCGCCCAGGGAGGCGAGGTCAAACAGGTAACCATCAACCGCGGTCCCGACGGCCGCATCGACATCAGCATCGACATCGATACCCAGTAGGTCAAGCACCGCCGCCGAGAGTTCGACAGCGCCGTCCGCGCAGCAGAACGGGGCGGACTTCGAGGTCCGCCCTGTCCCGAAAACCTCATTTTCGAAAAAGCGAAAGACGCCCCTGCACGCTCCCCATCGACCCGAGGATTCGTCGTGAGAGTTTTCGCCGAAGAGAATGCCCCCTCAGCCGCCCGCCGCGCTGCTGGACCGAACGGGCGATGTCGAACAACCGCCCCGCGTTTCGCCGCGCGGCTCTAGGCGAAACGGATCATCGACCGCGCCAACCCCCGTTTTCCAATTTTCGAAAAACACCCCCGCCGCTTTCGAATTTTCGAAAACGCCCTTTCCCGCCAAAGCCGGTTTTCGAAATTTCGAAAACCGGCCCTCGCGCCGCCCCGCACCGTCGGCTCACAAATCGAAATAGCGCGCGAACTCCGGCGCCAGGTCCGGATGCGCGTACTCCCCCTTCTCCCGGTTGAGCACGTACCCCGCGGCGTACTCCCCCCGCGCGATCCGCGCCACCGCCTCCGCCAGCCGGTCCACCTCGGCGGTCGTGTTGTACAGCCCGAACGACACCCGCACCGCCCCCGGCAGCTGCGACCGGTCCCGCGCCAGGATCTGGTACTCCAGCTCCCGGGCCGCCTCCGGCGACACGTGGAGGAGCTCCTTGACATACGTGTGCGCGCAGAAGCACCCGGAGCGCACCCCGATCCCCGCCTCCGAACCGAGAATGGCCGCGGTCAGCGCGTGGGGGACGCCCTGCACGTTGAACGACACCACCCCGAGCCGCGCCCGCGCCCGCTCCGGCTCCCGGTCGCCGTAGAGCACCACTCCCGGAATCGCCCCGAGCCGGCGCAGGGCATGGGCCGTCAGCTCGGCCTCGTGCGCAATGATCGCTTCCCACCCCAGCGCCTCGTACATCCGGATCGCTTTCGCCAGCGCCACCACGCCAACGATGTTCGGCGTCCCCGCCTCCTCCTTTTCCGGAAGGTCAGTCCAGTAGGCCTCCTCGAGTGTCACGATGTCGACCATGCCGCCGCCGACCGTGTCGGGGTCGCCGCGCTCGAACACGTCGCGGTGCCCCACCAGCACTCCGATCCCGAACGGCGCATACATCTTGTGCGCCGAAAACACCGCGTAGTCCAGCGCGCACGCCGGATCGCCTGGCTTCATGTCGAGCGGGCGGTGCGGGGCGAGCTGCGCGGCATCGACCAAAATCGAGGCCCCCGCCCGGTGCGTCTCGCGCGCAAAGAAATCCAGGTCGTTGATGTACCCCGTCACGTTCGACGCCCCGCTGATCGCCACGATCCGCACCCGGTCGCCGAACTGCCCCAGCTTGGCCAGGAAATCCTCCCGGCTGATCGTCCCGTCGGCGTTCAGCCCCACATGCACTACCGTCCCCACCCGCCGCCACGGCAGCTCGTTGGAGTGGTGCTCCATGAGGGTGGTGAGGATGACGTCGTGCTTGCTCGTCGACAGCCGTCGGGCCAGTTTGTTGATCGCCTCGGTCGTGTTCTTGGTGAAAATGACCACCTGCCGCTGCAGGTCGGCCCGGATGAAGCCTGCGATGATGTCCCGCGCTTCCTCGAACGCCCAGCTCGCCAATTGCGATTTGAACCCCGTGCCCCGGTGCACGTTGGCGTACCACTGCAGAAACTCCATCACCGCCTCGGCCACCGGCCGAAACGTCGGCGTTGAGGCCGCGTTGTCGAAATTGACATACCGCTGCGGCCCCCGCAAAGTCGGCGCGACCGTCTCCCCCCCGATCAACAGCCCGGGAAGGTCGGCGACCGTCAGCCGTTGCGCCGGCGCGGCCGCCGGACGGGAACTAAGCCCCATGGTGTGCATCCTCTGATAAAAATAGGTCCGATTAGTTCATTATACCGCGACGGAACGGGGAGAGAATTCGCTACCGGACGGGAAATGTCAGGAGAGACTGCGGATCACCTCAAGGTAGCGGTCCGCCCACACCTCGCGGCGGTGATACCGGTCGACATGGGCCTGGTAGGCCGCCCCGAGCCGGCCGCCGTCGATCTCCCCCCCCTTGATCTGGAGGATCAACTCGGACAACCGCTCCGGACGATCCGTGGAGAACCAGAGCGCCCCGCCCGCCTTCTCCAGCTCCGACACCGCCTCCCCCCCGCTCGAGCCGAAAATGATCGGGCGGCCCGACGCCATGTATTCGAACAGCTTGCACGGGAACGTCCCCTTCGTGATCGGCACCTCCTTGAGGCTCTCCACGAGCACGTCCGAGGCCCGCAGGAAATAGGGGATCGTCTCCAGCGACTGCAAACCGATAAAGGTCACGTTCTTCAAGCCGTAGTCCCGCACCATCCCCTCGAGCGCCTGCCGCTTCTGCCCCTCCCCGGCGAACACGAAATGAATGTCGGGCTGGTCGACCAGGTGCCGGGCCGCCTCGATCACCGTCTCCAGCGAATGCGCCCAGCCCAGCGTCCCCGCGTAGAGCACAAGAAACTTCTCATCCCACCCGAACTTCCGCCGGATACCGTTCGAGTCGCTGCTCAGGAACTCGCGCCCAACCCCCGACTTGATCGTGGTCACCCGCTCTTTGGCAAAACCCAGCCCGGTCAGGTAGTTGGCAATCCCGTCCGTGGCCGTCACCACATGGTCCGCCCGACGGTAGAGCATATGCATGAACTTCTTGAGCATCCGCGTGAAGAGCGACGGCCGCAGATTGCCGAACTCCTCGCTCGACTCCGGCTGCAGGTCCCGGATCTCGATGATCAGTTTCGCCCGCCGCACCCGCGAGAGCACCCACCCGATCACCGGCGTGGTCACAGGCGGCGTCGAGGCCAGGATCAGGTCGAAATTCCCCTTGATCCGGAAGCTGTTGATCAGGGCGGTGATGAGGAAAATGACAAATCCCACCATCCGCCGGCCCGGAAACCGGTTTGAGGCCGGCATCACGTAGCTCCGGTAGACCTTGACCCCGTCGACGGTCTCCCGGTAGAAAAACTTCCCCCGGTACTTCTCGGGGACGATGCCGTCCGGATAATTCGGGACGGCCGTGAGCACGGACACGTCCATCCCCGCCTTGACAAACTGCCGGGCAAACTCCGCCAACCGTCGCACAGCCCCGCGTTCGGGCGGATAGTGTTGTGTGACAATCAGGACTTTCATAGACTAACCCGGCGCAGTCTACAGCTTTTTGGAGAACCTGGCAAGTTTTTTTTCTCCACCAGCTTGGCCCTTCGGCACAGGAACCCCCCTCCAACCCCGGCCGCCGCCCCCGTCATGTATCGGAAATTCCCCGACCAAATTCATCCGAAAAACTTGACAGCATGACATTCACATGATATTTTCGCCCATGTGACAAAAATCACGATCCGAATAGTATTGATTGGTGTATAAACTGGGAAACGGAACCCAACCAAGGGAGAAGCACAAATGCGTAAGGTCTCTGTTAGCGCTCTGATCCTGGTGTCTTTCATGATGCTCGCCTTCCTGGCCTATGCCCAGGAAACCGCCGAAAAGAAAGCCTTCGAGTACATCGGCCCGGCCAAGTGCAAGATGTGCCACAAGGACGTCCACGCCGCCTGGGAAACGACCGCCCACGCCAAAGCCTTTGCCTCCCTCTCCGCTGAGGAGCAGAAGAAGGCCGAGTGCAACGTCTGCCACATGACCGGCGCCAACGCCAAGGGCGAGGCGATCGAAAACGTCACCTGCGAGTCCTGCCACGGCCCGGGCTCGGCCTACTCCAAACCGACCATCATGACCAAGAAGTGGAGCGAGGACCCGGCCACCTATAAGGCCAAGGCGATCGAAGCCGGCCTCGTCTACCCGGACTCCGCCCTCTGCGCCACCAAGTGTCACAAGAAGGAAGGCAACCCGAACTTCAAGCCGTTCAGCTGGGATAAGATGTCCAAGCTGGTTCACCCGGTGGCCGCCACGCCGGCTGAAGAGAAGAAGTAATCCGCTTCCGATCGGCTGTTGAGTTAACGATGAAGGCGACTCGCCCCCCGGCGAGTCGCCTTCTCATTGCCTTTCTCCCGGGCCTCGCCCCGGCGCCTCACGCCCCGGCCAGCGGAAAAGTCCGCACCGAGACCCACCGGTTCCCCGGCAGCGGCGTCACCAGCTCGATACTCCGGGCGACGAACTGCTCCTCCGACAGGTACGGCACGATCTTCTCCTTCACCAGCATCACCCGGTGATCCGAGATTTCCCGCGCCACCGTCACGTGCGGCTGATACTCTTTGAACGGAATCGGCATCCCCAGCCGCGCGTACATGCGGTAGTAAATGCCGGTGAGCTGCTCGTTCTTCTGGATCTTCCAGCAGATCACCGGATACCGCGGGTAGAAATCGTGGATCGTCCCCAGCCGGATCGGAATCACCGGCTCGTGCGCCAGCTCCTCCTGGATCAAGCCGGTCAGTCCGTCCAGCGAGTGGCGCGACTCGAACGGAAAGACGATCGTCGCGTGCGCGGGGATCAGGCTCCACAGCGGATCGTACCGCTCCCGCAGCGGGGCGAGATGGTCGTCCAGCTCCGGGGGGAGGAACACGACCAGGGCGAACCGCGCGCTGCGTCGGTCTTCGATGTTCTGCTCAAGGTAATGATCGTACATACCGTCTACTTGTAGAAGACAATCTCAATTCTCCGGTTCAACGCCCGCCCCTCGGCCGTCTCGTTCGAGGCGACAAAGCCGGTCTCCCCCCGGCCGTTGACGCTCATGCGACTCTCCGCCACCCCCTGGGCCGCGAGAAAATCCCGCACCCGGTTGGCCCGCTTCTCCGACAGGCTCCGGTTCGCCTCGTCGGTTCCGATGTTGTCCGTGTACCCGTTGATCTCCAGCCGGACATTCGGCGCCACCAGGAGTGCCCGGGCGAGGCTCCGCAGCCGCTCCTGGCTCGAAGGATCGATCTCAAACGACCCCGAGGGATAATCGATATTCAACACCATCGGCTCATCGAACAGCGCCAGGTCGAGACAGCCGAATTTGTCCACCGGTACTCCGTAGAGCGTGTGCGGGCAGTCGTCGAGGCCGTTCGGCACTCCGTCCCCGTCATCATCCACCGGACACCCCCGGCGGTCGACCTCCGCCCCCACCCGGTTGCCGGGGCATTCGTCCAGGAAGTCCGCCACCCCGTCAAAATCCGCATCGACCGCGCAGCCGTGGATATCCACCCGCCCCCGGGCCCGCGCCTCGGTGCCGGGACAGTCATCCTCGCTGTCCACCACCCCATCCCCGTCGGTGTCCAGCGGACAGCCGTACGGATCCACCGCCACCTTTGCCGGCGTGCCCGCGCAGCGGTCTTCCCGGTCGGGAATTCCGTCGCCATCGCTGTCGAGATCCCGGGGCGGTGCGGGCGCCGCCGCCGCGGACCACGGCTCGTGCGACGCCCATGCCTTGCGTTCTCCCCCGAACGTCAGCCGCAGGCTCGCCCCGACTCCCCCCAGCCAGCGGTCCCGGCGCGCGTTCACCGCATCGGCGAAATCCGTTCCCGCCCCGGTCAGGTAGTCGACATGCGCCGTGATCGCCGTCGACAGATGGGCCGCCAGCTGCACTTCGATCCCCAGCCGCCCCGATACGAAGATTTCGGTCGAGGCGAAATCGATCGTCTCGCCCCGCCCGCCGACCGCCTTCAAAACGGTGTCGCCGTCCGGATCGCGCATCTTCCAGATGAGCAGGCCCCCACCGGGGCCGCCCCGGACGCTCAGCCAGGAGGCGGGCGCGAACAGGGTCGCCACCGCATCCACGCCCAGCCGCGTGCCCGAGAACCGCGCTGTCGCAGCCTCCCGGTCGCCGTTCAGGGTTACGCTCCCCGCGATCGTCGTGTCGTTGTAGAGGTCGTAGCGGCTGAGACTTGCCTCCAGCGACCAGCGCGGCGACAGGTCCAGGCCCGCCTCGAGGCCGTACGCCCCGCGCACGTAGAAGTGCGGCGCGTGTCCGCCTGTGAGCGTCGCCAGCTCCCCCCGGGCCCCGATGAAATACGGCCGCGCCGCCCCGGCTGCCGGCAGCGCCAGCAAAAGCATCGTCACCAGCCACCGCGTTCGCCGCGGCCGCGCCCTCTGGTCAAGTCCGCTCGTCATCAGTACAACTGCTTGAGTTCACAACCGGCATAGTAGCGCTTGAGAATCTGTTCGTACGTATACCCTGTGCGGGACATGCCGATCGCCCCGCATTGGCACATGCCGACCCCATGGCCGTAGCCGCTGCCCTCGAAATTGATCCGGCTGATTCGGCCCTCCCCGGTCCGCTCGAGTATAACGTCGAAGCGATCCGACGGCAAGATCAAATCGGGATTCGAGGTGCGCCCGATCACCCAGCGGATCCGGTCCTTGTGGAAACGGTACGTGTCCATCTCCGTCTCGATCACCAGGGTCGAGACCCGCCCCCCCGGTGTCCGCTCCGCCACCGCCACGTTCCGGATTTCTCCGACCCGAAGGTCCCGGCCGCGGTCCCCCGAGAGGTACTGCTCCACCCGGCCGCGCAGTTGCCCCTCCGTGTACACCTCGCGCCACCGGTAGTACTTCGACCACCCGCACGCCCCGCTGTCGGCCACCGCCCGCAGGTAGGGAATGCTCGGGCGGTCCCAGATGTGGGCGATGTCGTCGGTCATTCCGCCGCACGTCGAATGGTAGTAGGCGTTGATCATCTTGCCCTCGAAAGTGGCCACGACACCCGCCGTCGCGTCGACCGCCCGGTTCACCAGCCGGTTCTCCACGCCGTAGCCCTCGTACACCTGGTCATAGACGCTGGCTTTCAGATCGTACGGCTCCCCGCCGTACTGCTCGAGGTGGGACATGGCGTAGGTCCGGGCCGCCACCGCCTGCGCTTTCACCGCCTCGATCTCCCCGTCCGCCCGCTCTCCCAGCTCCGGCGGCACCACCCCCCGGAGGTAGTCCTCGACGTACACGATGTTGATGATGCGCAGGTTGTTGGCGTAGGGGAGTAGGTGGATGATTCCCCGGTACGGCCGACCGTCGACCATCGTCCGATTCCCCGTCCCGCGCGGAATGATGTTCACTTCCCCCGCGCGGTCCTGGATTATCTGCCCGTCCCGCGTCAGCACCCGCACCTCGCGGCCCAGGCTCTGTATCCTCACCGGACGCGAGGAGTAAAAGACATGCTGCTCCCCGGCCGTGAGGCACTCGATAGCGAAAGCGTGGTCCGCCGAAACCGTTGCCTCCGGGCGGTCCTCCCCCAGCAGCACCCGGACAAAGGGAACGCGGATAAATGAGCCCGGCTCCTCATCCTTGAGCCCCGGCACCCGTCCGCAGCTCCACACGAGCACCATGAGGCAGAGAGCGGTCCCGACGCGGGCCGTGAGGCGGATGAGTCTTTTGATCCTGAGGTTGTCCCGGTCAATCATTCGTCACCCCGCCGGCGGCTGCACGATGCGCCCCGCGATTGCCCGAGCGACACCGAATGTCCTCGCTCCGGAGAGAGGCTCCCCGCGTACGCACGCCGCCGCCATCACCGCATAGGCCGCCGCCTCCACCAAGTCGCCGTCCACTCCCAACTGATCTATCGCCTCAACTGACCACCCGGGGAGATGCTCCCCCAGGCGTTCGACCATGAACTGGTTGTGCCGTCCCCCGCCCATGAGATACACCCGCCGCGGCGGCGGATCGGAGGCGGGAAGGCGGTGCAGGGCGCGGGCGATCCCGAGGGCCGTCAACTCCCCCGCCGTGGCCAGCAGATCCTCCGGCCGAAGCCGGCGCCGCCGCCCCAGCCGGACCACCTCATCGGCGAGATCCGCCCCGAAGAGCTCTCTCCCGGTCGACCGGCGGCGCCGTGCAAACCCCAGACTTTCCATCAGCGCCGCCAGCAGGCGCGGGTCGATCCGCCCCCGCCTGGCCATGCGCCCGTCCCGGTCGAACTGCCGCCCGAACGACCGCGCCATGAGCGCATCGGAGAGGCTGTTGCCCGGACCGCAGTCGCGCGCCGTGGGCGCCTCGCCCGACGCCGTCGGCGGGAGATAGAAATAATTGGCTATCCCCCCGATGTTCACGATCAGGCGCGGCTCGCGCGGCGATGCGAAGAGCCAGTGCATCGCCCCCGTGGTGATCGGCGCCCCTTCGCCGCCGAGCGCGACCTCCGCCTGGCGGAAGTCCCCCACCGTCACGCACCCGGTCGCCGCCGCCACCTGGTCGGGCGATCCGATCTGCAGCGTCCCGCGCACCGCCATTCCCCCCATGCGCACCGGCTCCGGGACATGCCGCACCGTCTGCCCGTGCGAACCGATCAGATCGACCGCGATCCCCCGGCGCGAAAGCGTCTTCAGAAACCCGGCGGCCGCTCTCCCCATGACCTGTCCCAGGTAGTTGTCCAAGCGAACCAGCTCGGCCGGTTCCACCGTGCGGCTGTCGGCGGTCGCCAGGATCGCGGCCCGCAGCGGCCGCGGGAACCGCACGGCCCCGCCGCCCCGCATGAGGATCTTCTCCCGGCCGCGGCCCACCTGCACCACCGCCAGATCCAGTCCGTCGGCCGAGGTGCCCGAGTTCAATCCGAGCACGGTCAGCCGCGCTCGCGATATGAGGCGCCGCAGCGACATCCCTTCAAGAAAGTCACGGCTGCACCCAGGTGTCCAGTTTGAACTTCACGCCGGCAACCCGGCCGAGCGCCGAGTGCACCCGCTCATTCGCGATCTCCCCGCGCCGGTAGGCGTCGACAAACCGCTCGTAGGCCCCCATGGCCGCCTCGTAGTCCCGCCCGAACAGGAGCAGATCGTGGCCGGCGTTGAAGGCCGCTGTCGCCCGCTCGCCCGCCTCGCCGAGCTCCGCCGCCCCGGCCATCAGCAGGTCGTCCGTGATCACCGGTCCGTCGAACCCCAGCCGCTTCCGCAGCAGATCCTCCACCACCCGCGACGACCCCGTCGCGATCGTCTCATCGGCCCCTCTCAGCCGCACATGGGTGGTCATGACCATGTCCGCCCCCGCGGCCACGCCGGCGGCGAAGGGGAGACGTTCCCGCTGCTCCCACACGACCTCGTCCCACGCGATCACCGGCGTCTTGCGGTGCGGATCCGCGGCCGTCGCCCCGAGGCCGGGGAAGTGTTTCAGACAACTGAGCAGACCCGCCCCCCGGGCCGTCAGCACCGCCGTCTCGACAAACGGCACCACCTCCTGGGGCGTCCGCCCGAAGCAGCGCCCGGCCAGGCACGCGTTGTTCGGATCAAGGAAGAGATCGCACACCGGGGCGAGGTTGAGATTGATCCCGAGCGATTCCATGAACACCACCGATCGGCGGTACTCTTCGGCGAACCGCTCCACCGACCTCTCGCGGCCGTACTCGGCGGCGGCCCGGAACTCCGCCGGCGCGCCGCGGAGGCGGCTGACCCGGCCGCCTTCCTGGTCGATCGCCACGAACGGCGACCTTCCGCCGCAGGCCTCGCGGATGCGGTGAATCGCATCGCGCGCCACGCTGTGCACGGGACAGTTCTCCTCGAACAGGATCACCCCCCCGATCCGCTCTGTCGCGAGAAAGCTCATGAACGGGCGGGGCGGCTCCGGCCCGGGGTATCCGATCACGAACAACTGGCCCAACTGCTTTGACAAATCCGCCATGGCTCATCCCTGCTATCGGTCATTGGTTCCTTGTTTCCGTTTCCTCTCACAACACGCACACCTGGTTGCGCCCTTCCCCTTTCGCCCGGTAGAGCGCCTGGTCGGCTACCGACACCAATTCTTCCTGCGACCGCCCGTTCTCGGGATACGAACTCACCCCGACCGAGACGGTGATCTGCACCTCTCCCCAGTTGCCGGCATCCATCCCGGTCTTCTCGACCCGTTCCCGGATGCGCTCCCCGAGCACCAGCGCCTCGCTCCGCGTGGTTTGCGGCAGAATGATGGCGAACTCCTCGCCGCCGTACCGTGCGAAAATATCGACATCGCGGATGCACCCCGCAATGACTTTCGCCAGCGTCGCCAGCACCCGGTTCCCCGCCTCGTGCCCGTAGGTGTCGTTCAGCCGCTTGAACCAGTCGATATCGACCATGATCAGCGACAGCGGCAGATCGTACCGGCTCGCCCGCCGCTTCTCCTCCTGCAGCTTCTGCACGAAGTACCGGTAGTTGTACGCGCCCGTCAGCCCGTCAATGATCGTCAGCTCCTCAGTCCGCTTGTGCAGCTCAGCGTTCTCCAGCGCCAGCGCCGCCGAGCGCGCCACGATCGACGCCATCTGGAGGTCCCGCTCCTGGAACTGGTCGGCCTGCGACGCCTCCACCGTGAGCGCCCCGTTCACCCACCCGTGCGAATTCATCGGCACCACCATCACCGACCGCGTGCCGGCCGACAGCGGCTCGAACGTGTGCCGACCCCGGATATCCTTCACCCGGATCGGCTCGTCGAGATCGCACACTTTCTTGACCAGCGGCATGCGCTCCGCGTCGATCGCCAGCGGCTGGAATACCACCTGCCCGGCCACCGACCGCGCCCGGTAGACGTACTGGTCCTTGCGGTCCCGCAGGATGATGCCGTAGCTGGAATAACCCATGACCGTGCCGAGGATCCGCACCACCTCTTTCACCACCCCGTCCCGGTCGAGAATCGAGGCCAGGTTGCGGGAGTTCTCGTAGATCATCTCCAGCTGCGCCTGCGACTTCTCCAGCTCCGACGTCCGCATGTTGAGGGTGTCGAACAGGCTGAGCAGGCGCCTCTCCGAACGCCGCATGTGCTGCGACACGTAGGAGAGCGCCAGGTAGTACACGACGAAGAACCCGATCCGGATCACCACGTCGTGGAGCGACTGCAGCGTGAGATCCCCCCGGATCGCCGCCAGATACAGAAGGCTCACCAGGGCGACCACCGTGGCGGCGATCCAGAACCGAAGCATGTACGCGGCTACCGAAATCGTCAGGAAAAACAGAAGATAGAAGCTGCTCTGCAGCCCGCCGGTGTACAGGATGACGATCGGAATGACGAGGAGATCATAAGCGATCGACGAGAGGTAGCCGAGCTTCAGATCCAGCCGTCCCCGGATTCCCCCGTAGAACACCGCCAGGTGCGCGACATATGTGCCGAGGACCCCCCACGCCAGCAGCGTGTCGGTGTGGAAGAAATGCTCGGTCCACCCGAACCAGCCGACCGCCAGCATCACGCCCAGTCGGGTGGCCAGGTAGAAAGCATCCAGCCGCGGCAGAATGGTTTTGTTCTGGTAGAGGAATACGCGCATTTATTTCCATCCGCTTCTTCCGTTATATCGGCTGAATCGGATGAACGTTAATGCGCCCGAACAGCTTATGACGGCGCCGCGCGGCCGGCGGCGGCCAATCGCTCCCGTGCGAATTCGCGAAGCGACAGCCCCAGCACGCCCAGCGCCAAAAGCAGCAAAACGATATCGGTCCCCGCGAGCACCACGTTCCCCGTCGGAAGGTAGGTGGTCACCAGGTAGTAACTTAACGAAGCTATTGTTGTGCAGATCATTACAGCCGCCGGGATGAGCGTGTACCAACTGCTCCGACCGGCCCGATGTAACCAGACCGTGACCGCAATCAAGGTCAAAGCGGCCAGAAGCTGGTTCGTCGACCCGAACAAAGGCCATATCAGCTTGTATCCATTGGACATAGCAAGCGCAAGCATCAGCACCACGGCCACCGCCGAGTTGAACCAAAATTCTGTTAAGAGCTTGGGAGGATTGGGAATAACCGTGCGCCAAAACTCCTCCAACAGGTACCGGTTCAACCTCACCGCCACATCCAGCGTCGTGATCAGGAACCCCTCCACCGTCAGAATCCCGAACACCACCCCGTAGGCCAAGGGAATCCCGAACGCCCCCTCCAGAAGATGCCCCATCGACAACGAGAAGGCCAGGATCGGATTGCCCGCCCCGACCTCGGGCCACGTTACCCGCATGTATTCGGGAAACGACAGCGATGAGCCGATCGTGATGAGCACGAGGACCGCAAGCAATCCCTCCAGCAGCATCCCGCCGTAGCCGATGGTCCGCACCTGACCCTCGCGGGCGATCTGTTTCGACGAGGTCCCGCCGCAGACGAGCGCGTGAAAACCCGAGATCGCCCCGCAGGCGATCGTGATGAAAAGGAACGGCCATACCGGCCCGAGCTTCGCGCTCCCCTCCGCGAGGTTGAGCGCCGGTGCGCTCACCGCGAGACCCTGCAGTCCCATGACCAGCACCCCCAGCATCATCGCCCCCATCCCCGCGTAGAGGATCTGCACGTTGACGAAATCCCTCGGCTGTAGGATCAGCCACACCGGCAGACCGCAGGCGAAAAGCGTGTAGACTGCGATCACGTACATCCACGTGGTCGGCGCGAAACCGACCGGGATGCGGAACCCCACCCAGACCGAGAGCGCCCCCACCGCCAGCGCGATCAGGTAGGCCAGCCAGGTCGCGATCTGCTTCCGGGTCACCAGGTAACCGAGCACCGGCGCTGCGAGGGTGATCACGATCACGGAGGTCGACGCAATCCCCCCGATCACGCCCATCGCCACCCCGTTCTCATGCCGCACCCGCAGCAGCGTCTGGCTCTCATCGAGCCCGAGGCTATCCAGCGGCCAGAGCGACGTCAGAGACACCGCCGTCAGCGAGAGGAAAGCCGAGGTGACCAGGACGATCAAGACGACGGTGAACAGAATGAACAGCAGAAATCCGGTCGGCCCCAGCGCCCTCCGGGCGATCTCCGCCATCGACGATCCCCGCTCGCGAATGGAGGCGAACAGCGACGCGAAATCATGGACCGCTCCGAAGAATATGGCCCCGAGCACCACCCACAGCCACACCGGGCCGACCCCGTACAGGATGCCGAGGGTCGGGCCGATGATCGGCCCCGCCCCGGCGATCGCCGAGTAGTGGTGGGCGAACAGCACCGAGGGCCGGGTCGGCACGAAATCCCGGCCGTCGTTGAACTCCACCGCGGGCGTCGGCCGCTCCGGCTGCAGCCCCACCTGCCGCCCAAGGTACCGCCCGTAGTATCGAAACGCCAGCATGTAGAGAAGGATTGCCCCGAACAGATAGACCAGTACGTTCATGTACGCTCCCTCGCGCCGCCCCCGGCGCGCGGGTCGGGCCGGGCAGCGGCTCTGACCGCAATATGCCGGTTTTTTCCTCTCCCGCAAGGCCTCATTTTTCGGCGCCGAGCACTCGCGCCCCTGCCCATTGGCCGCTTTTTTTGCTTTTATTGCCCCCCGCCGTTTCCTATACATTCAGCAACTTACGCCGCCTCCCGGCGTAGACACAGTGGTATGCCGAGAACCGCCCACCATACACCCGGCCGGGCGACGCGCCTCCTGCTGCGTGCCGTCTTCACTATCGTCCTCCTGACCGTGTCCCTGGCCGGCGCCGCCTCCGGCATGGTCTTCCTCCGCCAGGAAAACCTCCACATCTCCAACCTGCACCGCATCGAGGAAGACGTCTACGCCTACTCCCAGAACATGACGGTCGACGGGTTCGTCGACGGCGAGCTGACCGCGTTCGTCTACAGCCTCCAGATCAACGGCGATGTGACCGGGTCGGCCAACGTCCTGGCCTACCAACTGACCCACCGCGGACACATCGAGCGGAGCCTCCGCGGGTTCGCCAGCACCGTCATCATCGACGGCTCCGTAGGCCGGTCGCTGCTGCTCGCCGCTAACGAAGTGACTATCAACCGCGCGGCGGTGGTCGGGCGCGACGCCCGCATCTACGGCAACAATGTGCGCCTCTACGGCACCATCACCGGCAACACCTACGTCTCCGGGTCGTCCCTCATCATCGAAGGGACGATCGAGGGGGATCTCGATCTGCGCGCCGCCAAACGCGCCGAGATCGCCTCCACCGCCGTCATCACCGGCAATCTCACCTACCGGTCTCCCTCCGAGGGGGATCTCGTCATTGCCGACGGGGCGACTGTCGCCGGCACCGTGACCTGGGTGCCGCCGGCGGAAGAGGCGAAAGACGGAGAGCCGTCGCCGTGGACCGCCGGGCCGATTCTCTGCGTCGCGAAACTGCTCGCCGCGTTCCTCTTCGGCATCATCCTCGTCGCCGTCTTCCGGCGCCATGCCGAGGAGTCGCTCAACCAGCTGCGCGCGCGCCTGGTCGTCTCCATCGCCGTCGGCTTCCTCGTGCTCATCGGCTTTACCCTGGCCGCTCTGACATTCATCATCGCCCTGGTCCTCGTCATCACCGGCCTGATCCTGGTCTCGGGCCAGGGAGTCGTCCTCGGCGCTTTTTTGGTGATTTTCTCCACGCTCGCCCTGCCCATCGCCAGCTTCGCCTCCGTCTCTGCCGCCATCATGCTCTATTCCGGCAAGATCGTGGTCGCATACCTGGCGGGGGCGCTGCTGCTGAAACGGGCGCGCCCGGCTCTCCTGAGCTGGTGGAACCTCCTGCTGGGATTGGTGCTGTTGTTCGTGATCTTCGAGGTGCCCTACCTGGGGAATCTCGTGTACCTGCTGGTCGGCGTGACCGGCGCCGGCGCCATCGCCCTGGGCGTGCGCAACTGCCGCCGCCCGGTCGAATCGCCCGCCCCCGCGGCCCCGTCGTATCCGCCTCCGCCGACCCCTCCGCCGCCGCCGCCGAGTTATCCCGCCTGATTCGCGCCGGCCCGCTGTCGGTGTGCCGCTGCTTAAAGCCCCCCGGCTGTTCCCCGGCCCCGCGGGTCGGACGCCCCGCTCATATATCCGCGGTCGTCGATAAATATCGCCTGCACGTCGCCGAACGCCTCCCGCTCCTTCACGGCGTGCCCGTAACCGGCCAGCGCCCGCACCGTGGCCGCATCATACCCTCCCGTTTCCACATATAGCGTGTCCGGCAGCCACTGGTGGTGAAACCGCGCCTGCGCCAACGCCTCCGTCAGGGGGAACTTGAACCGAGTGAAGTTGAGAAGCGTCTGCGCCACGGTCGTGATGATCCGCGAGCCGCCCGGCGACCCGAGAATGAGAAACGGCCGCCCATCGACAAGCACGAGCAGCGGGGCCATCGACGACAGCATCCGCTTCCCCGGCTCGATCCGGTTGGCCGCCCCCCCGACCAGCCCGTAGGTGTTCGGCACGCCCGGGGCGATCGCGAAATCATCCATCTCGTTGTTCAGCAGAAACCCCGCCCCGCCCACCACCAGCGCCGAACCGTACGACGTGTTGATCGTGTAGGTGACCGCCACCATGTTCCCCTCGGCATCGCAGACGCTGTAGTGCGTCGTCTGGTCCGACTCCGGGGCCGGCGCCAGGCCGGGGGAGACCGACTCCGAGGGCGTCGCGTGGAGTGTGTCGATCTGCAGCCGCCGCTGCGCCAGATAGCCCGGGTCGAGCAGATTCCCCGGCGCCTTGGTAAACGCCGGATCGCCGAGATACTCCGCCCGGTCGGCGTAGGCCAGCCGGGCCGCCTCAGCGAACAGGTGCATGTAGGCCGGCGAGTCCGGCCTCCAACCGGAAAATGAGTGCGGCTCCAGAAGCTTCAGAATCTGCCCGACCATCAGCCCGCCCGAGGAGGGCGGAGCCATCGAATAGCAGTCCAGCGAGTCGAAACGAAAGTACACCGGGTCCCGCCACGCCGCCCGGTACTCCGCGAGATCCTCGCGCGTGATCAGGCCGCCGTACTTCTGCATCGTCGCCGCGATGCTGTCCGCCACCTGTCCCGCGTAGAAACCTTCCGGCCCCTGGGCCGCGATGAGGTAGAGGGTCTGGGCGAGATCCGGCTGGACCAGCGTGTCGCCGGCCGCCGGGAGCCGCCCGTCGGAGAAGAACACCTCCCGCGTCTCGTCGAACCGGGACAACTGGTGTTCGTAGGCGCGCAGCGAATTCGCCAGAAACGCATCGACCGGGAACCCCTTGTCCGCCAGCAGGGCCGCCGGCCGCACGAGCTCTTCCCAGGGCATCGAGCCGTAGGCCTGCCACAGCGCGTAGAGCCCGGCGACCGTGCCGGGCACGCCCGCGGCGAGCGCCCCGACGGTCGACGCTTCCGCGATCACCGTCACGCTGTCGGCCAGGTACATGCCGCCGGTGGCCGCCCGGGGCGCCGTCTCGCGAAAATCAAGCGTCCGCACCGTATCCGCCTGCGCCGACCGGATCACGGCAAAACCGCCGCCGCCGAGATTCCCCGCCTGTGGGTGGACGACCGCGAGAGCGAACCCGATCGCTACCGCCGCGTCGAACGCATTCCCCCCCCGGCGGAAAATCTCCTCCCCCACCTGCGTCGCCAGAGGCGCCGCGGTCACGGCCGCCCCCTCCTGATACAGGCGGGTCACCCGGATACCGTCGCAGGCCGGACCGACAACCCCGAAGAGCAGCACCGCCGCGAGCCCGAGCCGGCGCCGCATTCCACCTCGCCGCATGAGTGATTCCCCGCTATCGTTTCTCGACCAGGAACACCAGCCCGTCCGGAAAACTGAGGCGGAGCGGCAGTCCCTCCTGCAGTTCCTTGGCCGACGACTTCAGAACCGTCGGATTCTCCGGATCGCCGAACAGGTCGGTGAGCTTGACTTTCACCGCACCGAACCCCAGCCCCTTCAGGTCCGCCCGGATTATGACCTCCTTCGTCTTCGCCTCAAACCCGTCCGACAGCTCCCCGGCCGGCGGCGCCACCACGTACAGCAGCGACTTCTTCGACCCCAGGTGGAACGCCACGTCGACCGAGGGATCGGAGCAGTACAGGTGCGACACCTGCTTTTCCGACTCGAGCACCGCCTCGATAAAGGCCAGCTTCTTGTGGTTGCCGCCCGAGGCGATGTCGAAAGCGAAGAAGATGAAGTTCCCTTTCGACCGGGCCGAGGTCACCCCCACGACCTTCGCCCCGCACTTGGCCGTCTTGCGCGTCTTGGCGTCGTCCCCGGCCGCGATGCTCCCGTAGAGGTACGCCGGGAACTCCGCGCCGTCTTTGCAGGTGATCGTCCCGATCCGCGTGTCCACGGTCGTCTTGATTCGGAAATGATTCGACAAGATTTTGCAGTCCCGGAAATGCTCGTCGTACTTCGGCATCAGCCCGCACATGATGACCGTCTGGCCGTTTTTCACCAGCTCGACAATCGCTTCCTGGTCCCGCTGCGCCATGACCTCGGCCGAGGGAATGAAGAGTACCTTATAGTCCCTCATCGTCGACCAGTCTCTGTTTTCGCGCACGCCGAAATTCAGCTTCAGCCGGGTCAGGTCCCGGCAAAAACCAACCGTCGACTCGTTGAGCAGGCGGGGGAGATAGGCGAACGATTTCGACGTATCGGTCAGTTGCAGCCAGGAATACAGGCGGTTGCCGACGACCGCGATCTGGGGCCGGGATTCCATTTCCTCCAGACCGATCTCGGTGATCGCCGTGTTGAACCGCTGGATCACCCGGTATCCGTCCGAGACCGTGCCGTCGTGGTGGAGCGGCGCGCCGTACCAGTGTTCGCGGTCCACGAACATGTAGTGGTTCATGCCCTTGAACCCGGCTGCGAACCCGGCCGCGAGGTAGAACCGCCGTTCGTTGTTGCACACCGGGGCGATGCGCTGCTCCCGCTCCGGATCGGCCGCCGCCCGCCCCGAGACGAACGACGAGGCGAATGCGAAACCGTACTCCTCTTTCAGAAAACGCGCCTTGATCACCAGATCGAAGTAGTTCCCCTCGGGAAAAACATTGCTCCCCAGAAACGGCGCCATCTCCTCGGGCACGAGATTGTAGGCGGGGAGGAGATCCCCCGGCCGGATATAGAGCGAACGGAAAATCAGCGGCTCGACCGTGTACGCCGTGAACAAGTCCTCCACCGTCTGCAAATACGTCCGCAGGATGTACTCCCGGAACCGGAGCCAGTCGAGCACCGGCGGGTAGTCCTTCATCTCCAGCTCGGCGAACTTCCGCGGCGGCTCGACCGCCTCGAACTCCGCGTACTTCGTCCGGTACTGGGCGTTGAGCTTCTTGATGTCGTCCTGATACAGCTCCCGCAGAAACCGGGGGTAGTGGGCCGCCAGCACATCCGGATTGTAGTCGGCGCTCGCCGGGTCCAGCAGGCGGCCGAACGAGGTTTCGTAATCAAGCTCCACCATGAACACCGGCCCGCGCGGGTGGACATAGTTTTTCGTCGTCTCGATCAGGGCCTTGAAATACGTCTTCAGATGAAACTGAAAATTCGGGTGCAGGTAGCTCGGGAGATAACCCGCCTTGACCCCGTGGTCGGCCGGCAACTCCCGCTCCTGCCCCTGTGCGTCACGCGCAAACACTTTCAGATCATTGAACAGGTGCTTGGGCAGACCGCCATAGGGCAACTGGCCCGCCACCCACGGCCCCGGTCGAAGAATCACCTTGAACCCAAACTCCCGGGCCAGCTCCAGGAAAACGATCAGATCCTTCCGCGGATCCGTCATCCCCGCAAAATCAAACGCCTTGGTCTGGTCCTGGTGGATATTCCAGGGCACGGCGGTTGCGATAATGCGGAATCCCGCCCGCTTGATCCGCTCAAAACAGATGGACCAGTGTCGCTTGTCAATTCGGAAATAATGGAGCTCGGCCGAGAACGGCGGATAAGTTTCTTTACCAATTGAGAAACGATTCCCGATTACTCCTAACATTGTAACGCCTTATATATCAACAGCTTAACGTGAATTTTCCAGCTACCGCAAAAAAGCAAAATATCACATGCCTGAGACAAAGTCAACATGAAAGATTTAACTGATTGCACAACAATAACTTAAACGAGAGGTGGCAAAAACTGACAGGTCGGGCCATTTTGCCAAGAAAAAGCCCCCGTCGAAACGGGGGCTTCAAGTAGCCTTGTGAAGCTATGGACCGTCAGAGGTCACTTCAGCAGCAACATCTTACGGGTCTCGGTGAAACTGCCCGCCTCGAGCCGATAGAAATACACCCCCGAGGCCTGCTTTGAGGCATCCCAGCTCACCGAATGCTGATCAGCATCCATCTCCCGGTCGATCAGGGTTATCACCTCCTGACCGAGGACGTTGTACACCGTCAACCGGACATTCGATTTGCTCGGCAAATCAAACGAAATCGTCGTCGCCGGGTTGAACGGGTTAGGGTAGTTCTGCTTCAGCGCGAACGACACCGGTAGGTTTTCCTGGACCGTGCCCGTCACATCCGTGAGCGCTCCCAGGAACGCCGGGTAAAACTCAGTATTGAGGTCGAATTCCACGAAGGAGTAATCGGTACCGAGCCCCCAGGCCGTTTCATCAAACGTGACCGCATCGACATCGGTCCAGCCCGTGGTGTTGAAGTAGTACGTCGCCCACAGGCGGCGCCCCGAGCCGTCTCCGGCCAGTGGTGACGTGAAGGCCAGACCGCCGAAAAGGAAGCGCAGATTCGTGTTCGTCAGGGTGATGTTGGCCTGCTCATAGAAGAACGTCCCGAGCGTGAACGCCCCGCTTGTCAGCGCCGACGCCTTGGCGCTGTCCATTTGCACCTTCGGGTTGTTCCAGACGAAACCGATCGTGACCCCGGAGAGACCTTCATCCGAGTACACCCACAGCTCCACTTGGAAATGACCGGATGCCGGGTCGCCTTGCGGCACCAGGATCACCGTGTCCATTAAGCCAAACGGATCCTGCGGGTCCGGGCGCGCCCACGCCGAACCGGCGACCAACATCCCGATCAGCAGGGAAAGAATCAGTAATCTCGCCTTCATATATCAGCCTCCATGCGTAGCTGCTGTTGTCGAAACTCTCAACTTATCGCTATCTAGGACAATATCCGTCGTTATCGATTCCTCTTAGATCGCACACCTCCTGGAGCATGAACTCCTGTTTCTCCACGCTTCGCTTTTCGCTACACGTATTTCGCCTTTCTCACTGTCCGACAAGATAGGCCCCGGCCGAAGGGGCGTCAATAAAAAATGTCGATCCGTCAAGATTTGCCCAAAAGAAAGCGGCGGGCGCTCAAGGCCGCCCGCCGCATACAGTTGCAGTCGTCCCAGGTCAGTCCTCGATCGGCGGCGGACCCCCTCGGAACAGGTAGTTCACGAGGTAGGTGACATCGGCGATCGCGATCGTCCCGTCCCCGTTCACATCCCCGCCCCGCGGATCGGGTTCGGGCCCTCCCTGGAAGAGGTACGCAATAATAACGGTCAGGTCCGAAATCTTGATCTGGCCGTCGCAGTTGGCGTCCCCGCGCAGACACGCCCGGACCGCCACTTTCCCGACCGTAAGGACCGGCCAGTAGTTGCCGTAGGGGGTCACGATCACCGGCGAGTGGCCGGCGGCGGTCGCCGTGTCGATCGTCACCAACTGGTTGGGGGTCGCCGTGGTGTGCACGGTGAGATACAGCTTCACGATCGCCCCGGTGTCCGGCGGAAGATAGTCGGGCGTGCCCACCAGCGTCGGCCGCAACGAGATGGCGAACTGCTGGGTGTTCCGGTTTTCACCCACCAGGCTCTTGTAGGCGAAATAGGAGGTGCGCAGCCCGGCCACCGAGAACGAATCGTACTCCACCTTCCGCTCGTCGTGATTCTCCAACTGGAAAGCGAACTTGATGTCGCTGATGTAGCCGGTGTTGTGCAGGTAAACCGGGATCACGACCTGTTCGCCCAGGCCGACCTGCACCGAATCCATCTTCAGGCTGTCGGCCCGCGCCCAGATGTACTTGCGAAGGTGTTCCTCGCCCGGCCCTATCGATGAGGAGTCGTCGACAATGAGCGACACGTCGTAGAATCCCGGGGCGGTGTACTCATAGGCCGGGTTCTGCTCGGTCGACTGGTCGCCGGTGCCGAATTTCCACAGCCACGAGGTCGGCGAGTAGGGGGACAAATCGGTGAACTGCACGGTGAAGGGCACGTTGGCGCTGGTCACGTCGGCGGTGAACTTCGCGCTTGCCAAGCCGCGGAGCGCCTTCCACGCGTTGATCCGCCCCGATCCGAGCTTGAAGTGGTACTGGGGCTGGTTGGCGTACTCCACCGGGTCGGCGGTGCCGATGATCAGCGAGTCCACCTGCGCCTTGCTCAGCGACGGCATGGCCGACCGAATCAGCAGCGCCTGACCCGCCACCATCGGCGAGGCCATCGAGGTCCCCCACAGGTAAGCGGTTGTCGCGGTGTACTCGTCCGAATAGGTGGAGAGGATCTGCTCGCCCGGAGCGCAGACGTCGATCCAGTACCCATAGTTGGAGCTGGACGCCTTAATGTCCGAACTCGGCCCGACGTTGGCCACCGAAAGCACTCCCGTCTGATAATCGATTTCGTCCGGGTTGTCCAAACCGTCGTTGCCGGCCGCGTGGCAGAACGTCACCCCGGCCGCGATCGCATTCGCCGCCGCCGTCGCGGTGATGCTGGCGCCGCCCCAGCTGGCGTTGATCACATCGGCCCCCATCATCACGGCGTAGTCAATGGCGGCTGCGCAGTCGTTGGAATTCACGTACCCGTTGCCGTCGGTAGAAGTGTACCCGGCCCGGAGGCACATGATCCGGGCGCCCCGGAAGGCGCGATTGCCGCCGAACCAGCCGCCGGCCGCCCCGGTTACGGCGATGCCGTTATTGTTGGCGGCCGCCGCGATGCCCGCCACGTGCGTCCCGTGCCCGGTGAAATCGTTCGGGTTGGGATCCCGGACCGAGCCGTCCTCTCCCGCCGGGACTGATCCGGCGTAGGTGAGGAAGTCGTATCCGATCAGGTCGTCGACAATCCCGTTGCCGTCGTCGTCCACCCCGTTGAGGTCATCCGCGTCGTACACCGCCTCGTCGCCGTCCAGATCCTCGCCCGGATTCACCCAGATGTTCGGCGCCAGGTCGGTATGGGTGTAGTTCACGCCGGAATCGACACACCCGAAAAGCACCGAATCGGACCCGGTCTCGATATCCCAGGCGGTGTAGAAATTCGGATCAGGGGGGCCCGGTTCCATGGCCCACTGGTTGGACCACATCGGATCGTTGGGGGTCGCCCGCAGCGGCATGTCCCAGACCGGGTAGGCTGTGCGGACATTCGGGTTCTGCAGCAGGGCCGCGACCACATCGCGAACGTCGACATTCTCCGGGAAGAAGAACTCGTAGAATCGGGTGAGGTCGTGCATACCGGAATTGACCGGCGGTTTTTCCGTCCGCCACGGGAAAATCGCGCGGTAATCGCTCACGCGCAGGTCGGCCAGGACAGCATCGAGGCTCGGGATGCCGAACGACACGCGGCCGAACGACTTGGCCGCCGCCGTCACCGCCACGTTGTCCTCGAACTGCACCGTGACCCGGCCCGGCACGAGCAGCGGTTTCGGGGGCTCGCCGCCCGGTACCGTTACCGCCGGCGCCGTAACCGTAAGCGCGCCAACCGAAATCAGCACCAGCAGCGGAAGCAGACTTACCTTTCGCATCATCTTACAGGACTCCCATCACTCTATGTTAGAACTTCAAGCATAATCCGGAACACAGCCCGGCCGCCGCGCCTGCCCGCCCGTCGACCGGCAGCCGCCGGCGGCGCGAACCGAACTCGTTGCCACGCTATCTCTATCGACCATCTGGATCGCCTGCCCCAGTACGGTTCCATCGGGCATCGGTGAGGATATTTGCGGTCACAGTACTGGTATGACTCGAATCTCCGGCGGACACATATCGCCACCTACAATATACGGCATCCTCCCGTTCTGACAAGACAAAAAAGGCCGCCCCGCACAGGCGGGGCGGCCTCATATGGTCAGTAGATGCGTTGCTCTACTGCTGTTCCCTCAGGCCTTAGCAGGCCGCCGGCGCAGGACCGCCGCGGAACAGGTAGTTGATCAGGAGCGTCAGGTCGGCCACCTTGATCGTCCCGTCACCATTCGTGTCGCCGTGGGCGAGACAGCTCGGGGCCGCGCCGCCACGGAACAGGTAGTTGATCAGGGCCGTCAGGTCAGCCACCTTCACCGCACCGTCATTGTTGAAGTCGCCGCGCAGCTTGCAGCAACCCATCGGGATCATCACGTGGCCTTCCGCCCACTTCTGCGCCTTGTTGGCGACAGTGGTGAGGTTGGCCAGCGTCCCGTTCTGGACCGTCATGTACGCCGTGTAGATGTACAGGGCGCCGGTCGCGGCCAGATCGTAGTCGTCGTCGAACGTCATGGCCATGTGGAGGTCGGTATACAGCGACTCAGGAGCCGTCGACGTGTACTTCGACCAACCGCCGGCCTTCATGTTCTCCCACAACTGGCTCTTGTTGAACCCGTAGGTGTTGCCGTACACGTAGGTCGGATTGTCCTTCGTGTAGGCGCCGAACGGGGCCGTCGAGTTGAGCACGGTGGTGGTCGGGCCGTTCACGTACGCCATGCCGAGGAACTTCATCGCGCCGAACCGCGCGTCGTTGTTCTGGCACTCCAGCGTATCGTTGTACTCCGCACCCTGCTGCCAGATCAGCTTCAACGTCGAGTTGAAGTCGGAGGCGTTCCGCGAGCCGGTATCGGACGGGATATCCCAGTCCACCGCCTCGCCGATCAGCAGGTCATTGTGAGCCAGGCCGTCATTCGAGTAGATTTTCAGGCGCTGGACCACAAAGTTGCAGCTGTCGGCAACCTGCGGCGCAAACCACGTCTTCTCGATGGCGATCGAGGAGTCGCGGACGAGGAACGTGCTCGTGAACACCTGGCCGGAGTCGCCGGCGGCATGTGCGGCGACATGGCTGACCGGGTAGAAACCGAACGGCGTGACATAGTCGTTGTCAAACGCGGTCCAGTTGGCCACCGTGTCGGAGCCATCCAGCCACATGACGACCGGCGAGCCGCTGTAAATGTACGGACCGGCAGTCGTGTCGCAGTCCACCCCGTAGTAGTCCAGGCCCATGCCCTTGTACCACTGGATATTCTCATCCGAACCGCCGAAGAGACCGTCGCTGCGAACCATCAGCGCCAGCGGCGTGCAGGCCGTCGCGATCGTATCAAACACCGGCGGCACAACCGTGTCGGCCACGATGAAGTCGATCTCGTAGTCCCGGTTGCCGATCTGGGCATTGACGAACCGCAGACGCCCGGTCAGATGGTAGATCTGGCCGGCCACCGCCCCGGTCGGGGTGACAATCACCGTACCGGTGGTCGTGTTGTTCAGACCGGAGTTCACCGGGCTGGTGAAACCGGTGTAGCTCAACCAGCCGGAGAGCGGACCAGCATCCATGATGGGGGTGATGGTGAAGGAGTATGCGGTGTTACCAATGTTCGTGAGGGTCACGACCGAATCAAAGATCACACCAGCCTTCGTCCAGGCCGGGAAGCCGATTTCAGGCGGGCTCCAGACCGGGTTCGGGGCCACCACCGGGTCGATACACTGCATCCGGAACCACTTCACGTCGGAGTTCTGCCAGGTACCTTCGTCCTGGACAATACCGCCCGCGGAGTGGTCGTTGATGTACTGCACATCGAGGTAGAAGCCGGAACCGCCCGAGGCGCCGGCCGGGAGAACCACCGGCACGCCCGCGCCGGCATTGTGGGTGTCGCCGAAGCGAGCCATGGTCGCCCACATGTCGTTGTCGCACGGACCGCCCGCGCCGTTCGCCGAGTCACAGCCCGGCGTGCGCGAGTTGGTCAGGTTGCGGGCACGGTCCCAAGTCAGACCGCTGTCGTTCGAAATGCTGACGTACAGATCGGCGTTCGCCGCGCCGTCCGGATAACCCGGGTTCGACTCGGTGGCGCAGTCCGTCAACACGCCGTTCGGCCGGTCGTTAAACTGGCTGAACAGCACATAGAACTTGTTGCGGCACTCGGAGATCGACATCTTCGCAACCGTCAGGTTCCACACGCCCGGGAAGCAGTCGCCCGGCTCCCAGGTCGCATCGACCACCGTCCGAATGTACGGCACGTCCTGCGACCAGTGGAGAATGGCGCTGCGGCTGAACACGTACAGCGTCGAACCGGTCGGCCAGTAGGCCGCGCCCCAGATGATGTGGAGGTCGCCCTGGGTGTCCAGCAGAATCCCGAGGTCGGTGTACGGCTGGAAGTGCGGGATGTCGGCGGCCTGGGCGATCCGGCTCTTGGTCACGTTCACCCGCGGCTGCCAAGTGACGCCGTAGTCCAGCGAGATCTGATAATAGAGGTCGTTGTTCCACTGGGTCGCCCCGGCGATTTCATCGCAGGAGGCGGTGTCCGGATCGGCGTCGGTGCAGGGTACGTTCGCAATCCACACCAGAGCCGTCTTCCCAGCGTCATTCCCGTCGACCGTCTGCGCGATGTCATGCACCGTGTCGACCACCTTCGGCGGGAAGTCCCAGGTCGCGGCCGGGTCGTCCATCGCGCCCACGCGACGGAAGTAGTAGATCGCCTGGGGGTCGCCGGCTTCCGGCAGCGAAGCCTGGCCGAACACATGGGTCACGGTGTCGCCCGGGGTCGGGCCTTCCACATACGCCATCGAGGGCCAGTTCACTTCGTTGTAGTCCGTGCCGACCTGCGGCTGCTTCGCATACTGCGAGAGCGCCGCCGGGACGGAGTCGCGGTACCCGAAGGTCACGAACCCTTCCATGAAGTCCCAGTAGACTTCGATGTCGTAGTGAGCGTCGACCGCTTCCTGGTTGTGGCAGGTCACGACCGCCCGGTTGTCATTGGTCACATCCAGGTTGACGTAGCCGGCATAGTCGCCCGTCGCCTGCAGCGTCGCAAACGGCGAGTACAACTGCTGCGTCGAGAAGTCGTACTGCGTGTACGCCGCCGCCCGGTCAACGAGGGCCGCGCTCGGCAGGAACATCCACGAGAAGTGAGCAATGGTCTTACCGCCCGTCCGGGTCTCGTTCATACGACCGACGCGGCCGTTGTGCTGGTAGTCGTAGAACGTGTTACCCACGGCCAAGCCCGGGGACGCGGTCGGAGAGGCAATCCCCAGCTGCTGGCCGGGTTGTACCCGCACCGAACCCGGAATCGACTGCTCGTCCGGATACGGGAAGGCATACTGCATCGAGGCATTGATCTGTTTGTCCACCGTCCGCTTCGTCTGTTGCGGCGCGCTGGCGGCAAACACCGTTACCCCGAGAAACGCAACCAGAAGCAAGGAGAGGATTGCTACTGAGGTAATCTTCCTTGTCATCGCAACTCCTTTCGAGAGTTTGAGAGTGTTCCCAACTTATTCCTCTACGTCACCAAATACATGGTTAACCACTCAGGACCCGAAGACGCGGGCCGGAGCGAGACCCCGGGCGTGCGCCTCCGGTTGCAAGCGCAAAAGCTATTGACTCTCTGTGTGGATCCACCTCCCTTCCTGTGCACCCGGGCAACTGCCCCGCAAGCAGACATCGCCCGCAGCGCTCACCAAAGGTTCATTCGTCCCACGAAATTCTGAAGCAAGCGTACGTCTACGGCAAAGTTCTACGTATCCAAGCAGCATGGCGAATCAAAAACTGAACTGAAAGTCTGTTAGCCTTCGAGAATAACGGCAATGCGTCAAGAGAGAATTCAGCAAGACCTTCCTGTTTTGCCAACCATACCACTTCCGCGAAAGCTATCACATATATAAGGTTATAATAGGTTCCTGTCAAGCGTTTTTCCCGCTTCACATACTAAAATCACCCCCCCTTCGCAAGCATAAAAACGACAACAAAAAGCCGCCCGAGAGGGCGGCTCTTTGTGGCAAAAGTCGCTGCCGACAACGCAGTTATTGCGGCGGACGCGGTCCCGACTTGTACAGGAAATTGATCATGTACACCAGATCGGCCACCTCAATCCGCCCGTTCATGTCAACGTCACCCGACTCCAACGGCGCCGGCGCCTGGCCGCCCCGGAAGAGGTAATTCGCCAGGAAGACCACGTCGTTCAGCGAGTACTGGCTGTTCGCATCCGCGTCTCCGCGGAGGAACGACAGCACTCTGTATGTTATTTGCATCTCGTCGGTTAGCCCGCCGGAATCGGTCACCGTGAATGTCACCGTCGACACCGTCCCGACCTGCAGTGCATCGGCCAGGATAATGTACCGGCCCGTCCCGTTGTTGTCGTCCACGAAGTTGGCCCCGGCAATCAGCGGCCCCGCCGTCAGCACCAGCGGCAACCCGTCCGGGTCAACCGCCGTCACCGTCGTCGTATGCTGAATATCCGGGTACACGTCGACCGTCGCCGGATACGTCCCGCTCCAGTACGGCGCCTGGTTGCCCATGTCCACCACCGTGATCGTCACGATCTCGGTGTCGGACAGCCGCGGGACCGCCGCCGTCGCATCGTCGGCGATGATCCGCACCTCGTAGGTGCCGGCCTGGGCGTAATTGGGCCGGAAGGTGAAGCGGAGGCTGTTGGGCGGCGACACCACGACCGTGGCATTCACCGGCACATTCTCCGCCCGCATCACCGGTTGGAGACCGTCCGGATCCATCGACAGCACCGAGAAGCGCACCGAATCCCCTTCGTTGACCGTGAATGGCCCCGTACTCGGCGTGAACGACATGACCGGAGGCTGGGGCACGTTGAAGACCCGGAATGTCTGGGTTGCCGACTCCACCTGGAGCGCCGGATTGTCCGCATCCGTGGCCCGGAACACGAAGTAGTAGAAACTCGGGTTGCTGTTGCCCTGGGCGTAGTCGGGCGTGAAGAAGATCGCCCCGTGCCCGTTGCCCGAGTCGACGAAGGTCATGTTGCGCGCCAGCGTGTCCGCGCCGCTCAGATGCGCCGACAAAACCGGTGTGGTCCCGTCGGGATCGGTCGCCTGGAACCAGCGCGTGATCAACAGCCCCTCGTTCACGTCCGTGGGCGCCGCCGGCTGAACCAGCGTCAGCGGCACCCGGTTCGTGTCGGCCACCGTGATCGTCACCTTCTGCGAATCGATGTCGTCCGGGTACGCCGGATTCCCGTCGGCCGCATAGAACGTGATCTCGTAGACCCCGGCGTCCTGGTCCGACGGCAGCCAGCGGAACCCCCCCTTGCCGTTGAGGCTGTCGACAAAGGTTGCCGCGCCCGGGAGCGGACTGGTGGACAGGATCGGGATATCGCCGTCGATGTCCCCGCCCTGGACCGAGAACGTCAGCAGCCGCAGTTCGGTCGTAAACTGGTTCTGGATGAAGGCGAGCGCCGGGGGATGGTTCCCGAACTCGATCACCTCGATCAGGAGGTCGGTCGTGTCGGCCCGCTCGTTGGCTGTCGCCACCACCTGGATCACGTGGATCCCGGACTGGGTGAAGTCCGGTGCGAAGGTGTAGGTGCCGAGTCCGCCGCCCACGTTCGTGAACGTGAAGTGCGCCGGCGTGGTGCCCTCGACCACGCTCAGCGTCACCGGGTCGAGATCCGGATCAGTCGCCCGAATCGAGTCGGTCAGCGTCTCCCCTTCGACCACGCTCGGCGTCGGCACATAGGTGAAGTAGGGGGCCTGATCGCCCGCTTCCGTCACCTGGATGAGCACGACTTCCTTGTCGAACGACTGGCCGTCGGAGGCGCGGAACTCGACATAATACAGCCCGGCCTGAGTGAAGCTCGGCGTGAACGTCCAGGACGCCGTGCCGTCCCCGTGATCGACCAGGGCCGAGTTCGGGGGCGCATTCTTGACCGAGAAGGCCGGCACCGCCCCTTCCGGATCGGTCGCGGCGAGATCGATGATGAGCGTGCCGCCCTCGGCCACCTTCCGGGTGCCGATCGGGCTGAGCACCGGCGCCTGGTTCACCTGGCGCACCGTCACCACCACGCTCAGGTAGCCGGTCTGCGCCGGCACGTCGTCATCGACCCCGATGAAGTGGATGGTATCGACCCCGACCTGGGCCAGCGTCGGGGCAAACCAGAACCGTCCGGTGTTGTTGCCGTTGTCCGTGAAGCGGGCGTTTGCGGGCAGGTCGACCACCGAGAGGAAGATCCGCCCGTCCTGGGCGTCGGTCGAATCGTAGGCCGTGATCGTGAACTGGAGCGTGTCGAGCGCGTCGACCGCGTACGGGCCGGCCGGGAGGAACTGCGGCGGCTGGTTCCGATCGAGCGTCGTCACCGCCACCCGCATCACGCTCGAGAGCGGCGGCGCCGCATTGTCGGTCGCGATGAACCGGATTGAATCCAGCCCGGCGTCGAGATAGTCCGGCGTGTAGGTAAGCACGCCGGTCCCGTCGCCGTTGTCGACAAACGTGTAGTTGGCCGCGTCCAGCGTCGCGCTGACCGTCAGCGCGATGAGGTTCCCTTCGAAGTCGGCCGCACTCACCGTGAGCACCAGCGTCGCACCTTCCGCGACCGTGGTGTCGTTGATCTCCGTCCACTGCGGGGGCTGATTCCCCGCCTCGCCCACTATGATCGTCACCACCTCGGAGTCCACTTCCGCCGGGTAGAACGCATCGGTCGCGTAGAACGTCACCGTGTAGGTCCCGGCGTCGGCGAACGTGGTCGCCCACAGGAAGAGCGCCGTGCCGTTGCCGTTATCCGTAAACGCCGCCGTGCCGGGCAGCACCGAAGTGGTCAGCAGGGGGAAAGCCCCGTCGGGATCGGCCGCCGTGACCAGGAACGACAAGGTCGAACCCTCGGCAATCGCCCGCGTCCCTATCGGCTGAAGCACCGGCGGGCGGTTGACGTTGAGAACGTTGATGGTCACCATTTCCGAATCCACCGCCGTCGAGAGCAGGGCGTCGGTCGCGTAGAACGTCACCGTGTACACGCCCGCCTGCACGTACGTCGGCGTCCAGGTCAGCGCCCCCGTGCCGTCGCCGTTGTCCGCGAACACGGCTCCGGTCGGAAGCACGCTCGTGGAGAGGAGGGGGAAATCCCCGTCAGGGTCGCTTGCCGACACCGGCAGGTTAAGGATCACTCCCTCGTTGACGGTGTGCGCCCCGATCGGACTGAGAACCGGCGGCTGGTTGACGGCGAAGACCGTGATGGCCACCGCCTCGCTGTCGATTGCCGCTCCGTCGGAGGCGTAGAACGTCACCGCGTAGGATCCGGCGGCGGTCGGCCCGGGCGTCCAGTCGAACGTCCCCGTCCCGTCGCCGTGGTCCGTAAACAGCGCTCCCCCCGGCAGCGCCGAGCTCGTCAGCGTCGGGATTGTCCCGTCCGCGTCGCTCGCCGTCACCGCAAAGAGCAGCTGGATCCCCTCCTGCGTATCCTGCGGGCCGATGGGGGCCAGGATCGGCGCCTGGTTGCCCGCGTCGGCGATCGTTATCGTCACTATCTCGTCGTCCGTCAGCGAACCGTCGGACGCGGTGAATACCACGTTGTAGATGCCGGCCTGGGCAAACGTCGGCGTCCAACTGAACGTCCCCGTCCCGTTGGCGTGGTCGGTGAACACCGCTCCCGTCGGGAGGCTCCCGGCCAGCAGCGACGGCGTGGTGCCGTCCGGATCGCTCGCGGACACCGCAAACGTCAGGAGGACCGCCTCCGTCCCGGCCTGCGCCCCGATCGGGTCGAGCACCGGCGCCTGGTTGCCCGACTCCACCACCGTGATCGCGACAACTTCGCTGTCCACCACGAGACCGTCAATCGCCCGGAACGTGACGCTGTACGCGCCCGCGTCCGCAAATCCCGGCGTCCAGTCGAATGTCCCGGTACCGTCCCCGTGGTCCGTGAACGTCGCCCCCGTCGGCAGGTCCGACGTCGTCAGAGTCGGGGTTGTGCCGTCCGGATCGGAGGCGCTCACCGCGAACAGCAGTTGGACCCCCTCCGTGGTCGCTTTCGGCCCGATCGCCGCCAGCACCGGCGGCTGGTTGCCGGCCTCGAGGACCGTGATCGCGACGACCTCCTCATCGGTCAGCGAACCGTCGGACGCCGTAAACGTCACGTTGTAGGCCCCCGCCTGCGTGTACGTGGGCGTCCAGTCAAACGTTCCGGTCCCGTCCCCGTTGTCGGTGAATACCGCGCCGCTCGGCAGGCCGGTCGCGGTCAGGGCGGGTGTCGTCCCATCCGGGTCGCCGGCCGACACTGTGAACTGCAGCAGCACATTCTCGGTCGTGCTCTTCGATCCGATCGCGGCCAGCACCGGGCTCTGATTCCCGGCGTCGAGCACCGTGATCGCCACCGTCTCGCTGTCGGTCGCCACCCCGTCGGTCGCCCGGAACGTCACGTTGTAAACGCCCGCCTGGGTATAATCCGGCGTCCAGTCGAACGACCCCGTCCCGTCGCCGTTGTCGATAAAGGTCGCCCCCGCCGGCAGCGTCGAGGTCGTGAATGTCGGTGTCGTGCCGTCGGCGTCGGCCGCGCTCACGTCAAAGAGCAGCGGCACCGCTTCGGTCGTGCTCTTGGGGCCGATCGCCGCCAGCACCGGCGCCTGGTTGCCCGCGTCGACAACCGTAATCTCCACGATCTCCTCATCGGTCAGCAGACCGTCGGACGCGGTGAATGTCACGTTGTAGATGCCGGCCTGGGCAAACGTCGGCGTCCAGGTGAACGTCCCCGTGCCGTTGCCGTTATCCGTGAAATTCGCCCCGCTTGGGAGATCCGTCGCCGACAGGGCGGGCGTCGTGCCGTCCGCATCCGTCGCCGACACCCCGAACGTCAGGAGCGCTTCTTCGGCCGTCGCTTTCGGCCCGATCTCCGCCAGCACCGGCGGCTGGTTCCCCGCCTCGTTCACGGTGATCGCGACGATCTCCTCATCGGTCAGCGAACCGTCGGACGCCGTAAACGTCACGTTGTACGATCCGGCCTCGGTGAACGTCGGCGTCCAACTGAATGTGCCGGTCCCGTTGCCGTTGTCGGTGAAGCTCGCGCCGGCGGGGAGATTGGTCGCCGACAGGACAGGGGTCGTCCCGTCCGGGTCGCTCGCGCTCACCCCGAACGTGAGCAGGACATTCTCGGTCGTGCTCTGCGGACCGATCGCCGCCAAAATCGGGGCCTGGTTGCCGGCCTCATTGACCGTTATCGCGACCTCCTCCTGGTCGACCAGAACACCGTCCGACGCCGTGAATGTCACGTTGTAGACTCCGGCCTGGGCGAACGAGGGCGTCCAGGTAAACGTTCCCGTCCCGTTCCCGTTGTCGGTGAAGCTCGCCCCGGTGGGGAGTCCGGTCGCCGAGAGGGCGGGGGTTGTCCCGTCCGGATCGCTCGCGTTGACCGCGAACGTGAGGAGGATATTTTCAGTAGTGCTCTGCGGCCCGATCGCCGCCAGCACCGGCGCCTGGTTGCCGGATTCGTTCACCGTGATGGTCACGATCTCCTGGTCGGTCAGCGAGCCGTCGGAGGCCGTGAATGTCACGTTGTAGACCCCGGCCTGGGCGAACGTCGGCGTCCAGGTGAACGTCCCGGTCCCGTCCCCGTTGTCGGTGAAGCTCGCCCCGGCGGGGAGATTGGTTGCCGACAGCGAAGGCGTCGTCTCGTCCGGGTCGCTCGCGCTTACCCCGAACGTCAAGAGGACATCTTCAGTGGTGCTCTTTGGACCGATCGCCGCCAGCACCGGTGCCTGGTTGCCCGCGTCATTGACCGTTATGGCTACAACCTCGTCATCGGTCAGCGAACCGTCGGACGCCGTGAACGTCACGTTGTAGGCCCCCGCCTGCGTGTACGTCGGCGTCCAGTCGAACGTCCCGGTCCCGTTCCCGTTGTCGGTGAATGTCGCGCCGCTCGGCAGTCCGGTGGCCGTCAGGGTCGGGGTCGTCAGATCCGGGTCGGAGGCCGACACCACAAACAGCAGCCGCACCTGCTCGGTCGTCGTCTGCGGACCGATCGCCGCCAGAATCGGGGCCTGGTTGCCCGATTCGCTGACCGTGATGCTCACGATCTCCTGGTCGGTCAGCGAGCCGTCGGAGGCCGCAAACGTCACGCTGTAAACCCCGGCCTGGGTGAAAGAGGGCGTCCAGGAGAACGTTCCCGTCCCGTCCCCGTTGTCGGTGAAGCTCGCCCCGGTGGGGAGACCAGTCGCCGTGAGGGCGGGGGTCGTCCCGTCGGGATCGCTTGCGCTTACCCCGAACGTCAGGAGGACATCTTCAGTGGTGCTCTTCGGACCGATCGCCGCCAGCACCGGCGCCTGGTTGCCCGCCTCGGTGACCGTGATGTTCACGATCTCCTGATCGGTCAGCGAGCCGTCGGAGGCGGTGAACGTCACGTCGTAGGCGCCGGCCTGGGCGAACGTCGGCGTCCAGGTGAACGTCCCGGTCCCGTCCCCGTTATCGGTGAAGCTCGCCCCGGTGGGGAGATTGGCCGCCGAGAGGGCAGGCGTCGTCTCGTCCGGGTCGCTCGCGCTCACCCCGAACGTGAGAAGGATATTTTCAGTTGTGCTTTTCGGGCCGATCGCCGCCAGCACCGGCGCCTGGTTGCCTGCGTCGATGACTGTAATCGCCACCACCTCGCTGTCCAGCAGCGCACCGTCGGCAGCGTAGAAAGTCACGTTGTGGGCACCCGCCTGGGTAAACGTCGGCGTCCAGCTAAACGTCCCGGTCCCGTTCCCGTTGTCGACAAACGTCGCCCCGGTGGGGAGCGTCGAGGTCGTCAGTACCGGCGTTTGGCCGTCCGGATCGCCGGCGCTCACACCGAACGTCAGCAGGATATTCTCCGTCGTGCTCTTCGGACCGATCGCCGCCAGCACCGGGGCCTGGTTGCCCGATTCGAGCACCGTGATCGCCACCACCTCGTCGTCGATCAGCGTCCCGTCCGAGGCCCGGAACGTCACGTTGTAGACTCCCGCATCGGTGAATCCCGGCGTCCAGTCAAACGTCCCGGTTCCGTCGCCGTGGTTCGTAAACGTCGCCCCGGTCGGAAGGCCCGTCGCCGTGAGATTCGGAGTGGTTCCGTCGGGATCGCTCGCGCTCACGGCGAAATTCAGATTAACGTCCTCTGTTGTCGTCTTCGGACCGATCGCCGCCAGCACCGGCGCCTGATTTCCGGCCTCGAGGACGAAAACCTGTACCAGCTCGCTGTCCACCGCGAGAGAATCATCACGCGCGTAGAACATCACAAGGTAGGTGCCCGACTGCGTATAACCCGGCGTCCAGCTGAACGCCCCGGTGCCGTTGCCGTTGTCCGTGAACGCAGCCCCGGTCGGCAACAACGACGTTGTCAGCACCGGCGTGCTCTCCGCGTCGGTCGCCGAGACTCCGAAATTCAGCGGAATCCCTTCCGTGATGCTCTTGTTGCCGATCGCCGCCAGCACCGGCTGCTGGTTGCCGACCTCATTGACCGTGATCGCGACGATTTCGCTGTCGATCGCGGTCCCATCCGAGGCCCGGAATGTCACGTTGTACACGCCGGACTGAGTGTAATCCGGCGTCCAGTCAAACGTCCCGGTCCCGTTGCCGTTATCGGTAAACGTCGCTCCCAAAGGCAGCGTGGACGTTGTCAGAGTCAGCGCCTGGCCATCGGCATCGCTGGCCGACACCCCGAAATTCAGGTTCGCGTTCTCGGCTACGCTTCTTGGCCCGATCGCCGCCAGCACCGGCTCCTGGTTGACATTCGTGACCGTGATCGCCACGATCTCGCTGTCGATCGCGGTCCCATCCGAGGCCCGGAATGTCACGTTGTACACGCCGGACTGAGTGTAATCGGGCGTCCAGTCAAACGTCCCGGTACCGTTGCCGTTATCGGTGAACGTCGCTCCGCTCGGAAGAGCCGAGGTGGTCAGAGTCAGCGCCTGGCCATCGGCATCGCTGGCCGACACCCCGAAATTCAGGTTCGCGTTCTCGGCCACACTTCTTGGCCCGATCGCCGCCAACACCGGCTCCTGGTTGACATCTGTGACCGTGATCGCCACAATCTCGCTGTCGATCGCGGTGCCGTCCGAGGCCCGGAATGTCACGTTATGCACGCCGGACTGAGTGAAATCGGGCGTCCAGTCAAACGTCCCGGTCCCGTTGCCGTTGTCGGTGAATGTGGCTCCGCTCGGAAGAGCCGAGGTGGTCAGAGTTAGCGCCTGCCCATCGGCGTCGCTGGCCGACACCCCGAAATTCAGGTTCGCGTTCTCGGCCACACTTCTTGGCCCGATCGCCGCCAGCACCGGCTCCTGGTTGACATTCGTGACCGTGATCGCCACGATCTCGCTGTCGATCGCGGTCCCATCCGAGGCCCGGAATGTCACGTTATGCACGCCGGACTGAGTGAAATCCGGCGTCCAGTCAAGCGTCCCGGTCCCGTTGCCGTTATCGGTAAACGTCGCTCCGAGAGGCAGAGTGGACGTAGTCAGAGTCAGCGCCTGGCCATCGGCATCGCTGGCCGACACCCCGAAATTGAGGTTCGCGTTCTCGGCTACGCTCTTGGGCCCGATCGCCGCCAGCACCGGCTCCTGGTTGACATTCGTGACCGTGATCGCCACGATCTCGCTGTCGATCGCGGTCCCATCCGAGGCCCGGAATGTCACGTTGTACACGCCGGACTGAGTGTAGTCGGGCGTCCAGTCAAACGTCCCCGTCCCGTTGCCGTTATCGGTAAACGTCGCTCCGAGAGGCAGAGTGGACGTAGTCAGAGTCAGCGCCTGCCCATCGGCGTCGCTGGCCGACACCCCGAAATTCAGGTTCGCGTTCTCGGCCACACCTCTTGGCCCGATCGCCGCCAGCACCGGCTCCTGGTTGACATTCGTGACCGTGATCGCCACTATCTCGCTGTCGATCGCGGTGCCATCCGAGGCCCGGAATGTCACGTTATGCACGCCGGACTGAGTGAAATCCGGCGTCCAGTCAAGCGTCCCGGTCCCGTTGCCGTTATCGGTAAACGTCGCTCCGAGAGGCAGAGTGGACGTAGTCAGAGTCAGCGCCTGGCCATCGGCATCACTGGCCGACACCCCGAAATTCAGGTTCGCATTCTCGGCCACACTTCTTGGCCCGATCGCCGCCAGCACCGGCTCCTGGTTGACATTGTTGACAGTAATTGACACGATCTCCGAGTCGATATCGGCGGTGACCGCATCGGCCGCATAGAACGTCACGGAGTATTCGCTGGCCTGCGTGAAATCCGGGGTCCACGCGAAACTCCCGGTGCCGTCGAGGTTGTCCGTGAAGGTTGCCCCCGTCGGAAGCGCCGAAGTGCTCAGGACGGGGATAGTGGCATCGGCATCGCTCGCGGAGACGCCGAAATTCAGACTCACGTTCTCGTTGACCGACTGGGCGCCGATCGGATCGAGCACCGGCGGCGCCGTCTGGGCCGCCGCGCCGGCGGCCAGCAGGAGAACTCCCGTGAGGATCAGTGCATGTATTCTGGACATCTACCTTCTTCCTCCCTGATGCTACTTCAGCAGGAGCATTTTCTTTGTATCCGATTGGTCGCCCACCTGCAAACGATAGAGGTAGACGCCCGTAGCTACTTTACTTCCATTATCGGTTGTGGCATCCCAGACCACACTGTGTTCTCCGGGCGCCACCGTCTCGTCCAGCAGCCGGCGAACCTGCTGGCCGAGGACGTTGAAGACATCCAGCTGCACCCGCCGGCTGGTCCCGGACAACTCGAACCGGATTGTCGTCATCGGGTTGAACGGGTTCGGGTAGTTCTGGTAGAGGGTGAACGCCGCCGGCAGTGTCGGGCCGAACCCCTTGACTTCCAAAGCCTTAGCGGTCGGCGTCGCCAGTTTCACCGACGTCAGTTTCAACTGGGCGGGGTTGCCGTACTCGACGTCATTCTGCGCCGTGATCGGGATCTGCACCAGATCCGCCAGACCGCGCTGAATGAGCTGCTGCTGATCCCCCGGCCGCGTGAAATGCATCAGCACAAGCATTTCGCCGGGTCCGGTATTCTTGTACAGGAGTTTCAGGCCCGAGGCGTCGTCGGCCGCCTTCGGCTGCCCGAGCACCACCGCCGCGGGATCGTAGGTGATGTTCAACTGGACTCCGGCAATCTCTTCCGGAAGCTCGGAGCTGACCACCAGCTCGTCGATCGAGCCCGCGAACATGTCGTGGTACTCCAGGCTGACTGTCGCAAACAGCTCGCCTCCGCTCGGCGCGACCGGCTGCGGCTGCTCGACCGGCAGCCCGAACGCTGTGTTGATCACGCCGACCAGGTCGAACACATCGACCGTGCCGTCGATCACGATATCAGCCACGTCGAACTGGCGTTCCACCAGGGTGATATTCCCGAGGATGGCCGCCACGATATTCACCGCGTCGGCGACGTCGATCCGCTTGTCCAGGTTGACATCGCCGCGCCGGTCGACCTGAATGATCGCCGAATCGGTGACCAGCTGCAGCGAGGGGTAGGCCGGATCGGGATTGTTCGACTCCCACCCGTTCTCCAGATAGATCGGGTAGTCTCCCCAGGTCGCCGAGGAGTCGATCGACATGGCAATGAAGAGAATGGTCGTGCTGTTCGTCGAATCGATCGCCAGCGGGTTCGTCTCCATTCCGAACGTCATGATCCGGATCTCGCCCGCGGGAGTGCCCGGCTGGCCGATGTTGTCGTAAATCACCCAGCCCTCGGTCCGGGTCGTCGTGAATATCGAATCGATCTCGAAAAACATGTCGTCATAGAAGAAATCGAACTGGACGCCATAGACATCCTGCGAGGTGACCAGGTCGATGGGGAAGAGGATCGAGCGCTTCCCCGGCAGTCCGCCGACCGGCGATCCGCCCTCCCGCGATTTCGAGAAGAGGATGTCGAACTGGATCTTCTCCACCGTGATGCTCACGTTCACCACGGTCGAGGCCCCGCCCCGGTCGTCAGTCGCCCGAAAACCGACCACGAAAGTCCCCTCCTGCGTCGTGTTCGGCGTGAAACTGAAATTCCCCGTCGCCGTCCCCGTCCCCGTCACCTGGCCGCCTGTCCCGAAAGTCGCGTTGGCGGGGAGATTCTGCGCGGACAGGGTGATGAAGTCGTCGTCCACGTCGGTCGCGGTCACCGAGAACGACACGTTCTCCCCCTGCGTGATCGTGTAGCTCGAGGGGGAGATCGGACTCACCACCGGGTTGTTGTTGCTCACCGTCCCCTCCACCGTCACCGTCGCCTGCGCAGTGGGCCGCTGCGAGCTGGCAATCTTCGCCGCCGTCAGCGTATACGTGGTCGTGGAACTGAGGCCGACCAGCACCGATCCGGAGAGGGCCGCGGATCCGCTCCGGGTGATGTTTCCGGGGCTGATATAGATCGTGTCGGCGTTGGTCACCGTCCACGACAGGGTCGTCGATCCGCCGCCCGACGGCAGCGAGGTCGGATTGGCCGCGAACGAGTTGATGACCGGCCCCTGGACCGCCGCCGTGTCCACCCGCACCGCCCCCGAGATCGTCGCCAACTTGCCCGTGTAGGTCCCGGTGTCGTTGGTGTAGTTCGAATACTGGCACCCGTAGATGATGGTCGGGTTGATCGGGTCGACGATGTCGGCATAGTACCAGGTCAGCGACGTCTGCGTGTTGTGGGGCGTTCCCTCCGTGATCACCATCGGCATGCTGATGATCGACCCGCGCCCGGAGTCAATGGCCGCCCGGATCCCCGTCGACTTGGGCAGCCCGAGGATTTTCAGGCGGAGATGATCGGCGATCGAGGGATAGTCCTTTTCGTTGTTGGCCGTGAACCGGTCAAGGGCGGTCGTGTCCACCCGGCCCGTCGGGAGGATTTTGTACTCGTACGCATCCTCGATCGGGTCGTACTGGTTCAGAATCGGCTTCAGCCAGGTCGTATCCACATCGAGATAGAGCGCCCAGGCGGCCGCCTTCTTGGTGTTCCGCATGCCGATCTGCACGTTGATCGTATCCCCGGGCCGTCCGGTTGCCGGAAGCACCCGGATGCTGTCGGGGAACAGGTTCATGTTGGCCAGCTGATTGGCGCAACTCAGCGGACTGCTCTGGGCGTTCGCCTGATCGGCCGCACCGATCAGCACCAGGCCACAGACCGCCGCCAGTACCGTCAAGAGCCTTGTCATATACGATCCTCCACGGGACTCAAACGATTATCTTTCCGTATCAGGTACGCACCGGGCCGCCGGGCGGGCTGCCGCCCGCGGGTTTTCCCGGGATCTCTGAGACCAGCAGAAACACCCTGGCCCCGACATGGATTCGGTTCGCGGTCGCCAACCGTACCCAGATCGAGAACATGGCGTCGATCGGACCGGCACTCCATCGCCCACCGGATCACCCCAATATACATCACAATCCCGAAAAGTGCGCGTGAACCACAATTAATATATGTAGCGAGACGGAACATACCGCTCCTCACTAAGCAAACTCCGGACCGAACAGCGGCCCGACCTGCCGGCGCACCGGGTCTGTCCCTGACGGTGGCGGACCTGATGAAGACGTTTTGGGGGGTCCTTCTTAACTCCCTGTAAGAACCCACACCTCAAGTACTTAACATCAAATCTCGGCGTTCTGCCGGGTCTTAGTATCTAATCTCCGATGGAGCCCCCTGTAATTCTCCGGGCGAGTTTTCGGGCGAGGGAAAGTCGCAGTTCCACGTTGGCGGTTGAATGAGCGTGCACTCCCGCAACCTCGTGCACATCATCCTTTCGGGTAGGACCTGTCAGCCCTGGACAAAAAAAGATGACCGATGTTGGAGATCCCCCATTGCTAAGGCACCACATACGCGCGGTCATCTCGTCTCTTTCCTTCGGCTCCCTGTCACTGCTGCTTCGCTATCAAGTGCGCTGTGGCGTCTCCTTTCGGGTAAAAGGCCCCGGGAAGGCTTGAACCTTCCCGGGGACATGTGATCCAAGCTAATGCTCAGATTACTTAATCAGGACCATCTTCTTGGTGGCGCTGTTGTCACCGGCGGCCACGTTGTAGAAGTAGATCCCCGAGCTCAGTTTGCTCGCATCGAACGTCCAGTCGATCTGGCCCTGGCCGTTGCCGCTGTGGCTGGCCACCACCTGGCCCGTCACGTTGTACACCGTGATGGTGTAGTCCGACGTCGTGGGCAGCGTGAAGCTGATCGTCGTCGTCGGGTTGAACGGGTTCGGGTAGTTCTGGAGCAGCTCGAAGGTGGACGGCAGCTTCGCAGTGACCGGCGCACCGTAGTACGTGGCCATCTCGATGCTGCGGACGGTGCCGTTGACCTGGAGGAAGTCGCCCTGGAAGGCCGCGCCCTGCGCCATGCCGACAACCAGCACGCGCGTGACGTTCTCGGTCGCATCGTAGGCATACTTCATGTCAACGCCCGAAGCCAACAGGGTCGGGTTCGCCTGGCCCTCAACCACGACATAGGCCGCGCCCATGCTCTGGTCGACGGACAGCACGCCGCCCACGTTGCTGATCTGCGCCGTCACCGGCGACAGCTTCGCATACGGCAGCGCATCACCCACGACCACACGGATCAGGTACACCAGGTCGGCCACGCTCAGCGCAATACCATCGGCATTGACGTCGGTCGCGGCAATCTGGCCCTGCACGTTGACCGTGAACACGCCCAGACCATACACGAAGTAGTTGCTGAAGAGCACTGCGTCGGCAATGGTGTTCGCCTGGCCGTCGAGGTTGATGTCGCCGCGCGCGTCGATCGAGTCAGCGCAGGCGATGTCGATACCGCCGTTGTAGAAGTCCACAAAGCGGATCGGCGCCGGCTTGTCCGGATTGTAAATGTCGTCGCACTCGTCGATCGCGCCGCCCCACGACGGGAACGTCAGCGCCATCGGAATCAACATACCGTTCGCCGGAACGAAATTGCCGGCCGCATCGAACGCATTGTCATAGACAAAGCGGCTGATGCCGAGGACCTGGCTATAGGGCTCCGGAGCCGCAATCTCGTGGTACGACAGGGCGTTGTCGCCGCAGTCGAGCCAGAAGAAGCGGATCGGCGCATACTGGCACTCGTAGGTCCGGTTGTCCGAAACCAGGAAGTCCAGCGTGAACAGCGAGTACGGATACGCCATACCGAAGCAGGTCGGGTGGTTGGCGCCGTTGTTGGTCTCGGCAAAACCGACCACGCGCAGCAGCCCGCTCGGGCAGGCATTCCCGCAGTTACCATTCGCACCGTAACGGTACGTGAAGTACTCCCAGCCGCACTCCTCGTAGATGTCGCCCGGAATCGCCGCCTGGAACGACAGCACCGAGGCGTCGTACGCGATCAGCAGGTCAAAGCCCCAGAGCTGCTCGGAACCCTGGAACATCGACACGTCGACAAACTCGTGCTGACCCTGGAACGACATGTGCGTCTTCTCGATGTAGATGCCGAACGGCTCGGTCTGCAGAACTTCGATCTGCTGCGTGCAGGTCGCCGTCTCCAAACCGTCGCTGTAACCGACCACGATGTCATACAGGATGCCGCCATCGGTGATGTCGGTCACGAACGTCAACAGACCCGTGTTCGGATCAATCGAAACCGCGCCCACCGGAGCCGGCGTCACGCTCACGATCGAGAACGTGCCCGGATCGCAGTCGACATTGTTCTTCGTGATCTGAACCGTGATCGTGTTGCCCTTCCCAACCTGCTTCAGACCCTGGCAGGTCACGGTCGGGGCCGCATTCGTGAAGACCACGTCGAACGACACGATCGGGCAGTCGCCCACATTGTGGAAACCGTCGATCGCCGTCACTTCGACCGTGAACACCGTGCCGACATCAGCAATCGTCGGCGAGTACGACCACACGCCCGAGACCGGGTCGATGTTGCCGATGCCGCTCACCTTGTGGAAGGTGATCGCATCCGCTTCCGGATCGGTCGCGTTGAAGTCGTAGCTGATCGCCGTGCAGTGGCTGCCGCCCAGCTGCACCGCCGGCGGATTCGTGATCGTCGGGCACAGGTTCGGGATCTTCTCGATCGTGTAGCAGTACGGACCGCCCCACGCCGGCACCCGGTCGACCGGGTCAGCCGCGTCGGCCCACAGCCAGTAACCACCCGGCGGGTAGAAGGCCGAGTCGATACAGAGCTGTCCGCCCGCCCACGCCTCGTCCATCGGGCTGGTCGTGATGGTCACGTAAGGATTCACCGAGAAACCTTCCGGAAGACCATCCTTGAAGAAGCTGAAGCCCGCCACACCGACCATCTCAGGGCTCGTGCCATCGAGGAACGGGGTAATCGGCTGACCGCCGTCCCACAGCGCGCTCAGATCAGCCACCGCGGTCGTCAGGGTCAGCGCGCCGCCCGCGCCCGGACCGGTCATATAGACCGTCCAGCCGTTCGTGGCGCCCATGATGTTGTCCGGATTCGCCGCATCGACGGCCAGCCGGATGTTGAACACGATCGGAACGCCTGTGTTGACCTTTGTGCCGCCGTCCCAGGAACCGGCCGGCGGAGCCGCCAAGTCACAGACATCCTGAGCACTAGCGAGCCCAAATGAAAGGATCATCAACGCAGCGGTAAACAAAGCGATGCGTTTCATGTTTTACTCCTACTTACTTCGTTAACAGTTGTTGATGATAAGAACGTACGTGCACTCCACGCGTCTCCCGGAACCCCCTCAATGACCGTAATGGAACCGGCCGCAGGTGAGAGCCACCAAACCCGCAATCCGTTCTCTCCGGCAAGCGCGGGGAAACGGTCGAGCGTCCCGTTCATTCTATTCATTTGAGCGCGTGTCATAACGTAACCTCTTTACGTGCGTCCTCCTTCCCATCTATTTTCGGGTTGTTGGTTGCGCCGCGCCCGCCGAAGCAGACCCGGCAGTTCTCTCCTAATCAACGTTCAGTTCTTGTGTTCTACGCCAATTCTGCAAGTAACCGGTAAGTACATCTCTTCGTCTTCGGCGTCCTGTCTCAATCGGCGGGGCCGCGAGCGGCCCCGCCGCGTTGTTGTCCCAACCGCGCTATTTGCTGCACAGCGGTCCCTGGCACGGCAACGGACCGCCCCGGAACAGCGCCGAAACCATGTAGGTGAGGTCCGCCACGTTCGGCTGCGGATTGGCCGAGCAGTCGACGTTGCCCACCCACAGCGGAACCGGCGCCGGACCGCCCCGGAACAGGAACTGGATCATGTACGTCAGGTCCGAAATCCGCACCACCGGGTTCCCGTCCCCGTTCGCATCCCCGCAGATCCCCTCCAGAACATGCAACGACCCGCCGGTAATAAACACCTTCGAATAGTCGATCACCACGGTCGTGTCGTAGACGACAGAGAAGGAATCGGCCGGCGGGAGACTCACCCGCTGCCAGTTCAGACAGACATCCCCCGCCCACGCTGTGCAAATGTACCAATTCGTATCCTGGACCACCGTGTCTTTCAGCCCGATCGCCGACCCGTCGGGCCGCGAGAAGCTGAAGTGGTCGATGAACTGATGCTGCACGAGAATATTCACGTCCCGGTTCGTCCCCGTCGCCGTGTCCGGAATCTGCAGCACATCGGCCAGCACCTTGATCAGCAACCCTTCCGACTGCGGCGGGATCCCGGGGGTCACCCCGCCCGTGTAGTAGTCGGCCAGACCGACGATGTTCAGGTCCGTGCCGACGGAGGAGAGGGACCGCGCCTGCACCGCCTCCCACCCCGAAATCAGGGTGCCGCTGGTGTCGAAATTCCCGGTCTCCACTATGTACGAATCGAGCGTAACCCACTCCCAATTCAGCGTGTCAACCACCGAGTCGATGCAGTCCGAACCGCTGTACTGCGTGCACCGCCAGTGGAGTGTGTCCACCACCGTATCCGTGTTGGTCTGGAAAATCATGATATCGGGGCGGTCGAGCTGCAGCCAGATGTTAAATCCCGCCACCGTATCATTATAGTTGCTCAAAAAGACCGGGATAACCGTGTTCATCGCCCCGGGCGAGGCCGTCGTGTCCCCGACATCTATCACCAAATCGGGCAATTGCGCCGAGGCCGACGGACACAGAGCCGCCCCGGCCACAATGACGCCACATGCGAGCACCCAACCAAAGTTCCCCGGGGACTTCGCGCCGAAGGTCATACCTTCCTCCTTAATCCAGGTTCGATGTTACGACCGTAGCAAAGCAACCCTTAGCCTAGATCCGATAAGGCATTCCCCAGACCACTAAGTGTTACGTGTCGCGCGTCTCCCGATCATGTACTTCTCGGAAATCCGCTTCAACTCGTCTTACCTTTGCTGTTCGCTTGCAGCAGCGTTCTGCAATAGTAACCTGTCAGTGTTCCCGTAAGACGGCTCCCTCACCGTCCAGGGAAGGAAGTATCAGACGTTCTGCTCGGAAGGACGGACTCTTCGAAAGTCTCGCTGTGTAATCTTCATGTGGAGAACTTACCCATCATCCGAGGCTAATATAGGGCTAAGGGCGAATCTTGTCAACAGGAAATCGCAAACAAAATCGCCGCCGGGGTAACCGGCCAAGGTGCGCTCGTGACCGGCCTCCGGCCGCTGCACGCCCGAGGCCGCCGCGAATTTCCTGTACCGATGTTTTCACTCCTCATTATGTGCGCCATGTGCGCCCGACCCGGCGGTCAGGCCGAGTTCGAGACTTCTTTCGCACCTGCAAGCTCAGCAATTCGTGTGCCGCCCCCCATGAGTCGCGGCCCCCGACGCGGGTCGAACGACGGACTCGTAAGTCATTGTAAATTAGTCAGTTAAGTTTCTTTCGGACGTGCCCTCGAAGGCTCTCGTGAAATTCCGTTCAGCCTCGGCCGCCCGCTATGCAACGACATGCACCGGCGGCGGTCGACGGCCACGCCGAGGCGAACTGCCGCGCCCGCCTGCGCGGCCGCGCCGCCGCGGGACCGCATAGTGGACAGCGTGGTCCTCGCTTCCTCCCACAGGCAACTTTCCCGTTGACTATCCTGGGCCCCCCGACGATCTTTCGCGATTGAAAAGCTGTTACCGGATGAGGACGCACTCCGTGGCGAAAAAAAAGAAAAAAATATCCCAGACCACGAGGGAGGTCATTAAGACCGCAGCCGTCCTGATTGTCGTCGGCATTCTTGTGGTCGTCTACGCCATCTACCCGCTCACTCGGGCCAAGGCGGTGATGGGCCGGCCGAACCCGGACGCGTTCCGAAATCTCGATTCCCTTCCGGTTAACGACCCCGCGGCCTGCCTCGGCGCCGACCTTGTCTGTGATACGTTTCGCGTCGAAGTCGACGCGCTGACCAACCTGGCCGGGTTGTTTGTCGAGGTGTCGTCCGACACGGCCGCGCCGGTCGCCGGCACGGTGATCCTGCTGCACGAGGAGAGCGCCGACCGCACCGCCCTGCTTCCCTGGGCGCGGCAGTTCGTCGCCCGCGGCTACAACGTCGTGCTCTATGATCAGCGCGCCTCGGGCCTCTCCAGCGGGCAGTACCACGGGGAAGGCCGTCTCGAGGCCGATGATCTCGAAGAGGTGCTCGCCTGGCTGCACATCCGCGACCGCCTCCGTCCCCCGGTCGCGGTCGTCGGCCGCGGCCTCGGCGCCGAGGCTGCCTACCTCGCGGCGCTCGAGGAGGCGCGCCTCGACGGCATCGTGGCGATCGAACCGTACCTCTCGACCGACCGCCTGTGGGACGTCAAACGGCACGCCCGCGGCCTCTGGAACTTCCCCTTCTTCAAGACCACGATGTGGTGGTGGTACAAGATTCGCTCCGGTTACGCCTCCCCGCGCCGCGGCCTGGACAACCTCGAGGCGGTTCCGATCCCCGCGCTCGTCTTCCTGCCCGCGGACGCAGTCGACTGCCCGGAAATCGCCGCCCTCCGCGAGCTGTCCGAACCGAATCTGCTCACGGTGCGGCCGACTCCCCCGGAAGGGCAGCTGCTGGAATCGGTCCTGGCTTTTGTCGACGGGCTGAGAGCGGCCGCGGCCGAGAGCTCGCCGGCGCGCTGACGGCCGCCGTCATTCGGTGCGGCCGTCGCCGTAGTCCTTGCCTTCGCCCGGCCGCCGCCTATATTACCGCCGGAATCCAACCCCGAACGGAACCGTCCCCCTCGGCGAAGGCGGAGGCGACGGCCGCGTTCTAACAGCGAGACACAAGCATGCAGCCACCGCAAATTTCCGACAACGTCTGGTGGGTCGGCGTCCGCGACCGCGACCTGCGCATTTTTGACATTATTATGGCCACCCAGCACGGGACCACCTACAACGCCTACCTGGTGAAGGGGACCGAGCGCGTCGCACTCATCGACACGGTCAAGGCCGCCTTCACCGAGGAGTACTTCGCCAACATCGCCGCGGTCGTCCCGCTCGACCGCGTCAACCTGCTGGTCGTCAACCATACCGAACCCGATCACTCCGGCGCCATGCACGCGCTGCTCGACCGCCTGCCCAACCTGGAGATCGTCTGCGCCACCGCCGCTCTGCCCTTTGTGAAGAACGTCCTCAACCGCGAGGCCAAGATCACTCCGGTCAAGGACAACTCCGAAATCGACCTCGGCGGCAAGCGGCTCATTTTCAAGCTGACCCCCTACATGCACTGGCCCGATACCATGATGGAGTTCCTCGCGGAGGACGGGATTCTCTTTTCGTGCGACGGGTTCGCCGCCCACATCGCGTTCGATGATCTCTGGGCGGACCAGAGCGCGGTCGATTTCGACTCCGAGATGCACTACTACTACGACGCCATCATGCGCCCGTTCGCGCCCTATATCCGCAAGAACCTCCCCAAGCTGGCCGACTTCGCCATCCGCATGATCGCCCCGTCCCACGGCCCCCTCATCCGGCGGGACGTCGCCGCCCACCTCGACAAGTACCGGCGGTGGTCGGCCGACAAGACCGAGGGCAAAAACCAGGTCGCCATCGTCTACGTCAGTTCGTACGGAAACACCGCCCGCATCGCCGGCGCCGTCGAGGCCAACCTGCGGGGGAGAGGCTACACGACGGTGATGGTCAACGCCGCCGATTGCCGGCCCGGCGACCTCCGCGATACCCTCGAGGCTTCCCGCGCCGTCGCCTTCGGCACCCCGACCTTCGCCGGCGACGCTGTCCGGCCGACCTGGGACGCCGTCAACCTGCTCTCCACCGTCCCGACCCGCGGCCTGAAAGCGGCCGTTTTCGGCTCCTACGGCTGGGGCGGGGAAGGGGTCAAACTCGTGCAGCAGCGCCTTGAGGGCATGAAGATCAAGACCCTCGACGAGATCTTCAAAGCCCGTCTCGTGCCGTCGTCCGAAGACATGGCCAGTCTCGACGAGTGGGTGGGCAAGTTCGCCGCGCTGATCGAAGAGAAGGCGGCCGGCGGCGAGTGACCGCGGAACTCTCGAACCGGCCCGGCCGGCGGATGCCCGCCCGCCGGGGCCGAACCCGGTCGGGGTAGCGGCGCTCAGCGGAACGGTTCGCCGTAGTGCCGGCTCGGCTTGAGGTACAGCACGCCGTGCGCCAGGTCGAATATCACGTTGAACCGCATCACCAGGCCGCAGCCCAGGATCCCGTCCGCCTTCTTCTGCTTTGATCGCACCTCGGCCGGCGCGAACACCGCCGCCACGTCCGACAGCTCATACGGCCCGATGCGCAGCTTGGCCACCCGACCCCGATAGCCGGAGATGTCGCCGCTGAGACCGGTCCCGAGGTAGGAGGATTCCGCGCTGTCCGGCATCGTCCACCGCTGGCCCGGCCGCATCAGCAGCTCGAGCGCATCCCTCGACGCGAGATCCACATAGACCGTGACCGGAACGACCTCCCCCGGGACGGTCTCGATCTCCCCCTGCAGAAAGGGAAGTTCATTCGAGGCGGTGACCGGCACGGCGTACCACGAACTGTCGGCCGCGGCGACCGCTGTGTCGTGGAGGATGATGACCTCGCGGTCGAAATCAACCTCGAGCGTGTGGCGGCCGAACAGGCTCCGGCCGATCACTCCGTCCGAACCGAACCCCTGCGTGTGCGCGCTGCGCGACACGATGATTCGCTGGCCGGTGACCGTGTACCCGCCGCAGGCGATCACCCCGTCCTCGACCATCAGCGCGGTCGAGGCTTCTCCCGCGCCCGCGCCCGGAACCCGGACCACCGCCGCCCGAGCGGTGTCGATCTCCGAGACAAATTCCTCGTGGAACAGGTACGCCCCCTCGATCGGCATCCCGGTATCGAGGATCAGCGCCAGCGGGCGAGAACCGTTGACGCTCGAGGGAATGATGATCCGGGAATGCTCGAGCCGGAAGGGAATGGTCAGGGAATCCCCGCCGCCGTCGGGCGCAGCCTCGGCCGCCGGTTCCCCCAGGAGGAGCGCAGCCGCGAGAACGATCGCGCCGGATGTCGTGTTCATATCACCGCCTTCGTTTGGACCGTCTGGACTTTCTCCGGGACGTTCGGGATCCTCTCAATGTGCAGCGCCGCCGCGCCCCGAACCACCGTAATCTTTCCCGCGGAAACTTTCCCCGGGCCCCCCGGTTCACTATAATACTGAGCGGCGCCGCAAGCCGGAGGACCTGTGACCGACGACAAACTCAAAGCCTACCGCGAGAAACGCGATTTTCGCAAGACCGCCGAACCATCGGGCGGCCCGGCCGCCGGCCGCGGCCAACCCCTTTTCGTCATCCAGAAACACCGCGCCTCCCACCTCCATTTTGACTTCCGCCTCGAGATCGACGGCGTCCTGAAATCGTGGGCGGTGCCGAAAGGCCCCTCGGCCAACCCGTCCGACAAGCGCCTCGCCGTCGAAACCGAGGACCACCCGATCGAGTACGCCGACTTCGAAGGGACCATCCCCGAGGGGGAGTATGGCGGCGGCACGGTCATGATCTGGGACGCCGGCCGGTACGCCAATCTTACGCAGGACCGGGAGGGCGGTGAAATTCCCCTCGCCGAGGCCTACGCGCGGGGCGCGATCGAGATCGAACTCCACGGCGCCCGGCTCCGGGGCGGCTACGCCCTGCGCCGCTTCAAGAAGGAGCGCGACCGCGGGCAGTGGCTCCTGATCAAGATGAGGGACGCGCACGCCGACCCCGACCGCGACCCCGTCGCCGAACATGCCACCTCGGTCAAGACCGGCCGCACGATGGAGGAAATCGAGCACGCCGAGGGCGGGGGAGAGGGATGACCGTCCCGCACGCCGCCGCCACGAGTCGCGGAGGGGCCAGGGGGGGGACGAGCGCTGCTCCCACCCGCTTTCTCTGTTGCCAAATCCGCCGTTGCGCATATAATTGATAAAGGACGAAATCAGTCAACAACGCCCGGAGACCGTAACAACCCTTAGTGGCATTCGACGTCGCAAAGAATAATTCCGAGAAGGCGGTCCTCGTCGGGGTCGCCGCCACCTCCCGCGACCGGGTGGCGGTTGAGGAATCGCTCGATGAGCTCGCCGCCTTGACGGTCTCCGCGGGCGCCCGGGTTGTCGGACGGCGCATTCAGGTCCGTCCCGCCCCCGATCCCGCCACCTACATCGGTAAAGGCCTTGTCGAGGAGCTCAAGAACCTCCTTACCGACCTCGGCGGCAATTGCCTGATTTTCGATGAACCTCTCTCGCCGGCGCAGCAGCGCAACCTCGAGGAGCGCCTGGAGGCGAAAGTCATCGACCGGCCCATCCTCATCCTCGACCTGTTTGCTACCCGCGCCCGCACGGCGGCCGCGCGCCTCCAGGTCGAACTCGCCCAGTTGGAATACACCCTCCCGCGTCTCACCGGCGCCTGGGTGCACTTCTCGCGCCAGTACGGCGGGATCGGCGCCAAGGGCCCCGGCGAGACCCAGCTCGAGATCGACCGCCGCCAGATCCGGACCAAGATCGCCCACCTCAAACAGCGCCTCGAGAAACTCGGCACCCAGCGCGCCGAACAGCGCAAGGGCCGCCGCGAGCTCTTCAAAGTGGCTCTGGTCGGCTATACCAACGCCGGCAAATCGACTCTCTTCAACCGGCTGACCAAGGCCGATGTCCGCACCGCCGACATGCTCTTCACCACTCTCGACTCCACCACCCGCGTCATGTCCGCCGGTTATCCCTGCCGCATCGTCTTCTCCGACACCGTCGGCTTCATCAAGAAACTTCCGCATCAGCTCGTGGCCTCGTTCAAGTCGACGCTAGAGGAGGTGGCCACCGCCGACCTCCTGCTGCACGTGGTCGACGTGGCCGACCCCCACGTGGACGAGCACATTGAGCACACCCGGCGGGTGCTGGCCGAGATCGGCGCCGAAAAGATTCCTTACCTTATGGTATACAACAAGATAGACGCAAAGCCCGACAGCTGTGCCGCCAACGGCAACCATGATCGGACCTTTTTTATCTCCGCTCTGGAAGGCCGCGGGCTGGCCGCCCTGCAGGCCGAACTCATCGCCCGCTCCTCCGGCCGCCCCCGCGAATCTTCGACAGATTAGGTCAAGGCTTACATAACTCCTGCCGATACTGTGCCTAAGGAGTAGGCACCGTATGGCAAAACCAATTCTCATTGTCGATGACAACCCGAATATGTCATCGCTCCTGTCGGACATGCTCGAAGTCTTCGACTATCCCTCGGAGCGCGCCGGCGATGGGCAAGAGGCGCTGGACAAGCTCACCGCCCAGCCGTTTTCCATGGTCATCACCGACATGCGCATGCCGAACATGACCGGACTCGAACTTGTCGGGCGGATCAAACAGATGTATCCGAAACTTCCGGTTGTGCTGATTTCGGGCTATGCGATGAGCGAGCTCGACCATTTGGACGGTCCCAGGCCGGACGGGTTTCTGGCCAAACCGTTCATGATGTCGGATGTCGAGCGGCTCATCAATTCCCTGCTTTAGATCCACGCGATTCTGGATACCATCCGCCACTAGTAATCCCGGGCCCCGCACCACTCGGTGTGGGGTTTTTATTGGCCGCACGGGGTCCGCCCGGCCCCGCCCTTTTCGGTTTACAGACACCCCTGCACTAGCTACCTTGCTTGCGCCCCTTCATGTGGAGAATTGGAGCCGCCCGTGCGTGCGTTACTGAAAATGTCCCAGCTCTTTGCCGGTCTCGACGACGCCTCGCTGGCCGAGGTCGAGACCGCCACCTCCCTCCGCCGCGCCGTCAAGGGGGAAATACTCTTCAGCGAGGGGGATCCGGCCGCCTCGTTTTTCGTGGTGGGGGAAGGCAAGGTCAAGGTGTTCAAGCTCTCGCCCGACGGCAAGGAGCAGATCCTCATGATCGCCAAGCCCGGGGATACCTTTGCCGAGGCGGCCATCTTCAACGACGGCCGCTACCCGGCCGACGCCGAGGCGATCGAGGACACCGAGCTGCTGGTGGTCAACCGCGACCGCTTCATCGCGCTGCTCGGCCGCAACCCGAACCTCGCGTTCAGTCTCATCGCCCGCCTGTGCGCCCTGCTCCGGAAAATGGCCACCCTGGTTGAGGGCCTTGCCCTGACCGACGTCACCACCCGGATCGCCCACTACCTCGCCCGTCAGGCCGACCGCGTCCTGAAAAAACAGCCCGACCGCGCGGGCGCCAACGCCGTCACCGTCACCCTCCCCGAAAAGAAGGCCGTCCTCGCCGCCCAGCTCGGGACCATCCCCGAGACGCTCTCCCGATCGCTGGCCAAGCTCACGCGCGAGGGCATAATCGAGGTCGACGGGCCGCGCATCCACATCAAGGACCTCTCGCGCCTCCGCGGGACGTTCGAGTAGGCTGCGCCCCCGCCCGCCCCGTCACCCGGTCCCCGTCTTCGCCTCCCGCCGCTCCCGGTAGAGCTGCCCGATTTCCGCTCCCAGGATGAACACAATTGAGGAGTAGTAAATCCAGAAGGCGGCGACGATGATGAACAGGTAGGTCCCGTAAATGACCGGGAGCGTCGCCGCGTTGCTCAAATACACCGAGAACGCCTGTTTCGCCACCTCCCACAGGAGCGCCGCCCAGAACGCGCTCACCGCCACCACCCGCCGCTCCATCCGCGCGTACGGGATGAAGTGGTAGAGGCTCCAGAAAGCCACATAGATCACCGCAAACGACAGCACCGTCACCAGCACCTGATCCAGCGTGCTCAGGTTCAGCGACTTCAGCATGCCGATACCGCTCGCCTCCCGGGCCAGCACGTCCAGAATCGGCAGGGTGAGCATCGACAAGAGAAAATAGCCGATCACCAGCACGATCATCCCGAGGTCCCGCAGCTTGCCGATCAGCACGTGCTTGGACACCGACGTGTGGAAGATCTGGTTGAGCACCGTGCGCATCGAAGAGAACAGCCCGCTCGCCGCAAACAGCAGCCCCAGCGCGCCCACCACCCCCGCCACCTTCCGATACGCCCGGAACTCGTCGAGCCGCGAAAAGATGAACTGCTTCGGCTCCTCCGTATACTTCTCGTATGGAATCACGCGGTCGATCCAGGCCGCCAGCTCCCGCTCCACCTGCTTCCGCTCGAGCACAGTCCCCAGCACGTAGAACAGAATCAGCACCATCGGCACCACGCAGACGAAGAGCGAGAAGGCCAGCCCGCTCGCGTTAAGGAAGAGGTGGTGGCTGTCGCTGCGATCGTACAACCCCCCGAAATAGTGGCGCAGCCACTGCCACACCGACCGGCCGCTCGGCAGCCACGGGGGACGGTGGAAGAGGCCGCGGCGGGGGGTCGGCGGTCTGTCTGTATCGGTCGCCATCAGCCGGTAATTAGCCGCCTCGCCGCCCCGCTGTCAACAACCCCCGCGCGCGGCGCCGGTCAGATCAGGCGCGCGAAGTTCTCCCCGAACACCCGCGCCTCCGGAAAGAACCGCCTCAGCACCCGGTAGTTGACGCCGCTGGCGTTCCCCGCCGGAACCACCGCTTTCGCGAAATCCCCCTTGAGCACCCCCCGGAACCCCTCCCACACCGCCCCGGGATCGGCCCCGAGGTCAAATACCGGCGTCGGCGCGTCGCTCCCGAACAGCAGATACTCCTGCGGGAGCCGCGCCGCCTGGGCGAAGTACCCCTGCCGAAAGGGCGTGCAGAACGCCGCGAGGTCGGCGTATGCTTTCCCCCTGCGCCCGGGCGCGCCGTTCTCCGCGAGATAGCCCTTCACGGTTTCGAACTCCGACTTTTCGAACCACCGCTGCGCGAACTTCGGCGACCAGTAGGGGAGACCGCAGTGGGCGAAAATGATCACCGCCCCCGCGTCGAGCGCCCGCGCCAGATGCCGGCGGATCTTCGCCCCGTCCCGGTCGCGCCAGCGCGGCCGCACTCCCAGCCGGCTCAGCACCCGGTTCCAGAAGCGGTCGCCCGCCGTCCAGGTGAGGAAGTCATACGACGTCCCCGCGGGATCGGCCGGGGGGATCGCATACTCGGGCCCGACGTGCAAAAGAAGCGGCAGCGGCTTGCCGTTGGGCTTGCGAAACGCCGCGAGGAACTCCAGCCGCTCCGCCACCGTCTCGCTCGCCAGGTCGATATCCTGCGCCGACGGCACCCACTTCAGGAGCACCGCTCCCTTGTCGGCGCACTCCCGCACCCGCTCGGCGAAATCGGTGCGGTAGGGATGCACGGAGGCCCCGAACAGCACTTTTCCCGGCTGTCCCCGCCGCGCCACCTCCGCGCGCAGGTACAGGATGTAGTCGTTGTGGACCCACAGGTGGGAACGCTCCGGCTTGGGCCGTCCGTCGCGCTCGTACACATGGTCGAGCGCCAGCATCACTACGCTTCGCACCGGCGCGCTCAGGGCGTAGTCGATCGCCGCCGCCACGAGCCGCTCGTCGGTGATCGCCTCCCCCGCCAATCCCGCATAGAGCGCAAAGATCCGAAAGGTCAGGTTCGCCTCCGAGGCGTAGGCGGCCGACATCCGCCCCCACCCGTTCCAGCCGTCGCGCAGGCCGACGTGCACGTGGGCGTCGATGACGCCGTCGCCGTCCGGCACTCTGTTCGCGCTCACGATCCCTCCGGCCCGTCCGAAGCGCCGGGACCGTCCGCAATCATCTCCGGCCCCGGCCCCGCCTCCGCCTCGATCGCCACCGAGGTCATCCCGCCGGGAATGTCCGAGTCGTACAGGAACACCTCCGCCCCCGAGAACACCTGCCCGCGGCCCTCCCGCTCCCGGTTGATCCACGCTCCGGCGTTGAACAGCCGGACCGTCCGGCCCCGATAGGGGTAGTCATAGTCCGCGTTCGGCACGCGCGTCGGCTCCCACCGCAGGGGCCGGTGGGTGTGGCCGAAAATCACGGCGCCCGGCGACTCCGGCAGCGCGCACGCGTGCCGCTCGTTGAGGGCCGCAATCTCCCTGGCGCCGGCCGCGAAATACGCCCCGAACCGCTCCCGCGTCCCCTTGTTGCGGAGAAAGGGGACGCGGTGGCGCGCCGCTTCGTACGCCCGCAGCTTCCGCATCAGTCGCGCCTTGATCGCCTCCATCACCCGCTCGTCGAGATCGAGCCGGTCGAACAGGTCGCCGCCGATCCGCGTATACGCATCGACATAGGCGATGGCGTTGTCCAGGTAGCGGCTAGTCGCCGCCAGCGACCGGTGGCGGCTCTCCACTTTGACCTCCGCCACCACTTCATTGATCACCCGGCTCAGCAGCCCCGCCTGCCCGATCCCCGAGCACGACAACTGGCAGGCGGTCGAGTTCACCGCCACCATCTGCTCCAGCGTCGGGTCCGCCGGTTCCGCCTCCCCGGCGCCCGGCGGATGCCCGGCGACAATCCCCGTGACCGCCTCATAGAGGGCGCTCCAGTACCACTCGAAATAGTGCCCGTGGGTCATCATGATGAGTTCCCCGTCCGCGGTCGCCAGGTAGGCATTGGGGTAGGCGAAAATGAACCGGCTTCGTCCGCCGCCGCCCGTTCCCAGCGCGTCGAGGAACAGCCCGCCGTAGGGCGGACCCTCCGGACTCGGGTCCACCGTCGGCAACACCTGGCGGTCGCGCCGCCCGGGCCGGTCGTCGAACACCGCCGGCACCGTCCACCGAAACGGCCGCACCGGCTTCCCGCGGTCGAGCCGATTGATGATGTTCACCTGGTACTCGACCGTCGTCCAGACGTCGAAGTCGTGGTTGCCCGGCACGTAGACGAAGTACTCCGCCGTCCCGGCCAGGGCGCCGAAAAACACCTCCGCCGCCTCGTAGACTTCTTCGTAGGTCGCGAGCGAAAAATCCAGGATGTCGCCGATCAGGACGAGATAGGTGAGGCCCGGCGCGAGCGCCGCCTGCAATTGCTCGAGCCGCGGCCCCGGCCGGCAGCGCCCCCCCTCCCTGACCACCACCTGGCACATCGGGTCGCCCAGGTGGACATCGGAAATGACCGCGAGGCGCATCCCACACCTCCATCCGTCATGTTTGCGGCGGCGGAACCGACGGAAAAACCGGCGGCCCCCCGCGCGAACGCATCCCCGTGAATTCTCCCCCCACAATAACTCCGCTTCTCCGGATGCGTCAATACCATGTTTCTCCCGGCGGGCGGCGGGCGGAAGATTGTGATTTTTGTCGGCGGTCGCCCGCCCTCTGGGGCGCGCCTTTCCGCTTGGCGGTGCGACTCCGGCGCGCTATCATGCGCTGATATGATCGCTGTACGAGAGAGCCGTCAGTGACGCCCGGGGCCCCCTATGCCGGCCTGGCCGCCGTCTGGGATCTGATGGGTCAGGACCGCCACTCCGCCCGCATGGTCGACTACACCCTGGCGCTCATGAAACGCCATCGCATCCGGGCCGTCACCGGTCTCGACCTCTGTTGCGGCACCGGCACCGCTCTCGCCCGCTTCCTCGACCGGGGGTTCATCATGGCCGGGCTTGACGGCTCTCCCGAGATGATCGCCCAGGCGGCCCGCAAACTCCGCGGCCGGGGTGTCCGTCTCTACCAGAAAACTCTCCCCGCTTTCCGCCTCATCCCCGATGACCGCCCGCGCGGCACGGTTCGCGTCGACTTCATCACCTGCTTCTACGATTCGCTCAACCACCTGTTGACCGAACGCGACCTCGGCGCGGCATTTCGGTCGGTCCACGACCACCTCAACGACCGCGGCTGGTTCATCTTCGACATGAACACGGCTGCCGCCCTGTCCGACATCTGGAGCGGCCACGTCTTCGCCGATGCCCGCGAAGAACTTGCCTGGGTGTGGAAAAGCGAGTACCAGGCCCGGTCCCGCACGGCCTGCCTCACCGCCGCCACCTTCGTCAAACGCGGCGACCGCTGGGACCGTTTCGACGAGATCCACTACGAACGCGCCTACAGCAACACCCGGATTCGACAGCTCCTGCGTTCCGCGGGTTTCACCGTCCGCGGCTTCTACGATTGCTACCGATTCACGCCCGCCGACCGGTCGACCCTGCGCGTGTGTGTCGTGGCCCGGAGGCGGACCTGACCGCCTCGGGCGGGGGCCCTCAGTACCCGGCCGGCCCGCTTCCCTGACGGCTCGCCAGCTCCCGGTTGAGTTTCTCGGCCGAGGAATACGCGTCGTACATTCCCCAGATCCACAGAACCGGGGTGGTGAGAAAGCCGATCAGGATCAGCATCATGAGCACCGACACCGCGTACAGGACGATGAAAAACACGCCCTTGGCGATCTGGCCGTTGTAGATCTGCCCCAGCCCCATCCAGAAGAACGACAGCACCGCCGCCAGCCCCGGATTCTTGTAGAACACGGGTGTTGTTCCGTTCGCCATACCTGTCCTCTCTTTGATCAGCCGCTCGGATTCCTGCCCATATTATCTACAATCCAGCGGTTTATTCAACCCTTTTTCCCGCCCCCGCTCAGGCGTCACGCCGGCCGCGCCGATATTTCGACCTATGCTCCCCAGGAGGACAAAGTCAATGCGCCAGCCTGCCCTCACCCGCTTGTACGCCGCCGCGACTCTCGTGTTGGTCCTGGGCGGCTGCAGCGGCGGCATGGTCACGACCAAGGCCGTCCGCGTCGACGGCCCGCCGACCGCCGCCGATTCCGCCGATTCCGCCGCCGTCCTCCCGGCCGATACCGACGAGCAGTTTCGGTCGCTCGTCAGCGACGGTTTCATGCTCTACCGCCAGCAGCGCTACCCGGAGGCGGTGGCGGTCCTCCGCCGGGCGGTGGCCCGGCATCCCGACCACTGGGAACCGTTCTACGCTCTCGGTCTGATCCGCTGCGCGGCCGAGGACTACGCCACGGCCGAGGCGTTTCTGTCCGAGAGCCTCGACCTGGCGCCCCCCGACAGCCGCATCCGCAGCCAGATACACCTTGCGCGGGCGCGCAATTTCGAAGCCCAGGCCCGCTACGGCCGCGCCGAACAGAGCTACCGGGCCGCGCTGGCGCTGCACCCGGAGTCGTCGGATGCCCGCGACGGTCTCCGCCGGCTGACGGAGCGCCCGGCCCGCTAGGCCCCCCTCATATTTCTCGCGCCCGGCCGCCGTCAGTCCGTATATTGACTGGCGATGACGCGCCGTTACCCAACCTACCGCCTCGGGCCGGACTTCCGAAAAAGACTGGCCCTCTTTCGCCGCCGCATTGTCGACCAAGGTTTCGCCGAATTCGCCGCCGAGTTCGCCGGCCTCGACGAATTCATCTGCCGCGCCTGGGCGGAGGACTCTCCCGAAAAGGACCTCCGCCGCACGCCCAAGGAGAAGTACCTCCTCGAGGCTCTCGCCTTCTCGTTCTACGACGACCTCAACCGTGAAGCCTTCAACCGGACCGGCGACACGCTCATCATCGTGCCCGACTGTCTCTCGCTGAACAACCCCGACTGCCGGAAGGTCGAGGGGGAGTACGGCGACACGTGCCAGCAGTGCGAGCCGGCCTGCCAGTCGTACTGGGTGATGGAGCTGGCCGGGGAGTACGGCGCCCGGGTGGCGTTCTCGAAACGCAAGCTCTCGAACCAGATCGAACACTACGCCGAGCGGCTGAGCAACGTCGGCGTCGTCGGCGTCGCCTGCATGATCATGCTCACCTCCGGCCTGCGCACCTGCGCCGAACTCGATATCCCCGCCCGCGGCGTCCTCCTCAGCTTCACCGGCTGCGAACACTGGAACGACGTCCCCTTCGGCTCCCGTTTTCCCATGTCCTGGCTGAGAGAGATCCTCGAGGAAAAGCGGGCCGCCCGGCTGTCGCCGTAACCGCCCCCGGCCGCATTCTCACTTTCGCCTTCCCGCCCTCGGGCCTATCTTGCTCCGGTTGACCTGTCACGATGGAGAAGTCTCATGACCCGTCACCTGGTGAAACTGACGATCGCCGATTACGACGCCCTCATCAACCTGTGGGGGGATGCCGGCCTGCCCTACCGGCCTCTCGGCCGCGACTCCCGCGAAAGAATCGAAATCGAGATGCGCCGCCCCGACACCGCGTTTTTCGGCGTTTTCGACCGCGACCGGCTGGTCGCCGCCGGGCTGGCCACGTTCGACGGCCGCAAGGGCTGGATCAACCGGCTGGCGGTCCACCCCGACTTCCGGCGCCAGGGTCTGGCCGCCCGGATCGTCCGCGCCTGCGAAGAATTCCTGCACGAGCGCGGAGCCGAGATCATCGCCTGCCTGATCGAAGACTGGAACGAACCTTCCATGGAGCTCGTGGCCCGTCTCGGCTATGACCACGCCCCCGATATCGAGTATTTTTCGAAACGGAAATCGGCCGACACCTAGCCGCGGGGAGCTGCCCTGGCCGGGCCTTGCGGGAAATATAGTTGATTCTTCCGGTCCGTTTTGTTATTTATTTCACAAGATTGTCCGGTGCCCTTGCGGAGGTAACGCATGAATTATCCCTTCTGGGATACGACCCTGGGTTACGGCGTGCTCATGGCCGTGATCGCGGTCGTCCACGTCTTCGTCTCTCACTTCGCCATCGGCGGCGGCTTGTACCTGGTCGTGGCCGAGCGTGCGGCCCGCCGCCGCGGCGACGATGACCACCTCGGATTCCTGCGGCGGCTGAGCCGGTTCTTCGTCCTCACCACGGTGGTCTTCGGCGCCCTCACCGGGGTCGGCATCTGGTTCATCATCGGTCTGCTCAACCCGGCCGCCACCGCGGTCCTCATCCGCAATTTCGTCTGGGGCTGGGCCGCCGAGTGGTGCTTCTTCATCATCGAGATCCTCGCCGCCCTGCTCTACTACTACGGCTGGGACTGCCTCACCCCGCGCCGCCACCTGATCATTGGGTGGATCTATTTCGGCGCCGCCTGGCTCTCCCTGGTCATCATCAACGGCATCGTGACCTTCATGCTCACCCCGGGCGACTGGCTGGCCACCGGCCGATTCTGGGACGGTTTCTTCAACCCGACCTACTGGTCCTCGCTCGTGCTGCGCACGGGGATCTGCATCATGCTCGCCGGCCTCTGCGCCCTCGCGGTGGCCGCCCGCCTTCCCGCGCCCGGCGCGCGAGTGCGCCTGGTGCGCTACAATGCGGTCTGGGGCCTCGTCGGGCTCGCGGTCGTCATCCCCTCCCTCTTCTGGTATGTCGGCGACATCCCCGCCGATCTCATGGCGGCCGCCCGCCAGACGATGAACATCCCGTTTGCCGCCCTCGATCTCCTCTATCTTCTGACCGCCGCGATCGCGGCCCTGCTGGCCATCCTCGGACTCCTCGCTCCCCGGGCCTGGCGCACAGAAGTCGCGGCGGTTGCTCTGGCCCTCGGGTTGGTCTGGTTCGGCTCGTACGAATGGTTCCGCGAAGCCCTCCGCAAGCCCTACGTGATCACCGGCTACATGTACGCGAGCGGGGTAGAGGTCGCCCGGGCGGCCGACTATCGCGCCGACGGCATGCTCGCGCACATGGCTTATCGCACCGGCGACGAAGGCGCCGATCTTTTCCGCCGCGCCTGCCGGAGCTGCCACTCGCTGGAGAACTACAACGCGCTGAAGCCGTTTTTCGACGGCGCCGATGAGGAGTTCATCACCGCCATGGTGCAGGGGATCGGCGCCATGCGCGGCAACATGCCACCCTGGACGGGCACGCCCGAGGAGGCCCGGCTGCTGGCCGCCCACCTCGCCGCCCGCACCGACCGCCGGCCCTTCGCCGAGGTCTGCGGGCTCTCCGGCGTCGACCTCGGCCGCCGCGTCTACGAGGTCCGCTGCGGTTCCTGTCACGTCCTCGGCGGCTTCAACGACAAGACTCAGTCGCTGGCCGGTCTGAGCGAAGAGGAGTATCGGACACTCCTGGACATGTCCGATGATCTCGGCGAGGAAATGCCCCCCTTCACCGGCGGCGAACCCGAGCGCGTCGCGCTCATTCAGTTTCTGCAGACACTGAGCGCGCCCGCCGGCACGCCGGCGGCCGCAACGCGAGGAGGCGCCCGATGAACCCGCTGCCCGATCCCAATTTTCTCCCGGCCCCGCTGTGGCTGGTCACTGTCCTGCACCTCCTCACCCTCACCCTCCACTTCGCCGCCATGAACTTCCTGGTCGGCGGTCTCCTCATCGTCGTTTTCGGCCGCCTCGCCGACAAGTGGCGCCACCCCGTCGTCGCGCAGTTCGTCAAACTGTTTCCCACCGCCATGGCCGCCACCGTCACCCTCGGCGTCGCTCCCCTGCTGTTCGTGCAGTTGGTGTACCCCGTGCCCGTGTACAGCGCCGCGATCGTGACCGCCTGGTTCTTCCTCGGCATCGTCGGCGCCGTCATGGTTGCCTACTATCTCCTCTACGCGGCGGCCTTCGGGGCGCCCGGCTCCCCCCGGCGTCCCGCCTTTCTGACCGCCGCGCTCCTCTTGCTCGCGTATGTGGCGTTTGCCTACAGCAACCTCTTCTCGATCGCCGAGCGTCCCGGCCTCGCCGCCGTCCTTTACGCCGGCGACCCTTCCGGTCTCCGGGTCAACCCGCACCTCGGCCAGTGGCTCTGGCGCTGGCTCCACATGCTCCTCGGCGCCGTCACCATCGGCGGATTCTTCATCGGTCTCCTCGGGCGGCGGCACGAGGATGCTTTCGCGCTCGGCCGAAACTTCTTCCTCTGGGGCATGGTGGGGGCGATGGCGGTCGGGCTCGTCTACCTGTTGTCGCTCGCGGACATCCTCAAGCCTTTCATGCACACGCCGGCGATCTGGTGGCTCTCCGCATCGATCATTCTCTCGCTCGGGTCGCTCCATTTCTTCTTCACGAGGAAATTCTTCGGCGCCGGGGCGATGCTGTTTGTGTCGCTGCTCGGGATGGTCGTGGTCCGCCACAATGTCCGCCTCCTCCAGCTTGAGGGGCATTTCGACCCCGCGGCCTGGCCCATCCGGCCGCAGTGGGATGTATTCCTCGTTTTCCTGGTCTGTTTCGTGCTGGCGCTGGGCTTGGTGTGGTATATGCTGCGCCTCTTCTTCGCCCGGCCGTCCCCCGGCGCCTCCGCACGGGACGCCTGAAGCGCTTGCGCGCCCGAATTGGCCTGCTGCGCCCTGCCCCGATCGCCCAGAACGCCGTGCGCTCAGCCAGGTCTGTGGTGTCCGGAGTGCTCATCCGCAGCGGCGGGGTCTGTCTGCGTCGCCGATCCCCCCTGCCTCCTACCCCCGCGCCAGCGCCGCCATCAATCCCGCCGCCGCCGCCAGCACCAAGCCCGCCGTAATCCCGCCGGGAAAATACTCCTTCCGGTAAATCATCACGCCGATATGCACGATGCCGTTGAGTGCCATCGCAACCGCCAGAACCCATGCCATAAGCGTTCCCGCCGGACGTGCAAGCAGCACGAGGGTAAAGGTCGCGGCGCAAAACCCGTACACGGCGACATTGCCCATTACAAAGACCCACATCGGCATCTCACCAAGCGGAAATTTCCGGCGGAATCCCGTTGCCGCTTCCTCCACCAGGTGCCCGATAAGCACCGCCGCCAGAATGAGCACCGACCAGGCCGCCGTACTCATACAGCCGTCACTTTTTCGTCCCCGCCGTTGAAAGGATGATCAAGCTCCTATCTTCCCCGCGCATTTTCAGCAACCCTGATCACGGTCTCCTTGCGCCCGATCCTGGTTCCCCACCCGCTCCCCTCGCCGTGCGCTCAGTACAGCCGTTCCCGCTTGCTCAAGAACGCATAGAGCGCCTTGTCGAACGGCATCGCCGTGTCGATCGGGTGATAGTCGATCGCGGCCTGGCGGCAGGCGGAGGCGATTTCGGACGAAAACGCCGCCACCGCCTTCGCATAATCCTTCTTGATCTGGTAGGGCAGCGTCGTCAGTTCCTCGCCCGTCTCCATATCCTTGAACACCGCCTCGCGCGGGAACGCAAAATCCCGCTCGCGGGGATCGAGAATGTGGAAGACGATCACCTCGTGGTTGTTGTAGCGAAAATGCTTGAGTCCCGAGATGAGCTTGTCCGCCTCGTCGATCAGGTCGGACAGAATGATCACCAGCCCGCGCCGCTTGATCCGATCCGCCATCTCGTGCAGCGTCGAACTGATATCGGTGGTATCCGAGGGCGCCTGCGCGGCGATTTCGTTCAGGAGCACGTGCAGATGGCCCGACCGCGACCGCGGCGGAATGTACCGCCGGATTTTCCGGTCGTACGTCACCAGCCCGACCGCGTCCCGCTGGCGCAGCATCAGGTACGACAGCGCCCCGCACAGCAACCCCGCGTAGTCGAGCTTGCGGATCCGCTCCCCCGAATGGTAGGCCATCGAGGCCGAGCAGTCCAGCAGCAGGTACGCCTTGAGGTTGGTCTCCTCCTCGTACTGCTTGATATAGAACCGGTCGCTCTTGGCGTACACCTTCCAGTCGATAGCCCGAATGTTGTCCCCCGGCATGTACTGCCGGTGCTCGGCGAATTCCACCGAGAACCCGTGGTAGGGGGACTTGTGCAGCCCCGCGATAAACCCCTCCACCACCATCCGGGCCCGCATCTCCATCCCCTTCAGTTTGGAGACCGTCTCGGGGTCAAGGTACTTTCGATAGTCCGTCGTCACGTGATTCTCCTCGCTCGGCCCGGCGTCACGACCCGGCTCGCTGGCCCGTTCAAGATAGCCGGGTCCCGCCGCTTATACAAGCCGGCCTGTCCGATGGTTGGTCCCCGCGGACGCGGTTACCGGAGGACGGCGAGCTTCCCCATCTGCACCTTGCCGTCCGGCGTCTCCACCGTCCAGTAATACAACCCGGTCTCCACCAACTGCTGGTTCTTGTTGATCAGCCCCCACTTGGCCCGTTTCCCCTCCGGATCGTCCCCCGCGTATTCATGCCTCAGCTCGCGCACCAGGTCGCCATCGAGCGTAAACACTTTGATCACGCAGACCGGCGGCAGGTTCGCAAACCACACCGCCCGCACCCGCTCATCCCACCGGTCGTTCTGGTTCCGCCCCTCCAGTCCCTGCTCCCGATAGCCCGCATCGGTCCGGTACGGATTCGGGTACACATACACTTTGCCGTTCTGCCCGAGCGGGCTATCCCAGACAGTGGTCGGGTAGACGATCTTCAGCCCCGCCGTCTTGTCGGACTCCAGCGGGTAGACCCCCGCGCCGGGACTCCCGACATCGTACGCCGTCACATTCACCCAGTACGCCACGGTCGGCAGCAAGTGTTCGATCGTGAACTCGTACTCGTAAAACTTGAAATACCCCTCGGCCGTGAACATCTCCGGAGTGATCGAATCCACCGGCAACGTCCGCGGATCGGGCATCTCCGGATACACTTTCCGCACGGCAGTGCAGAGCGTGTCGCTCCCGCAGGTAGTGTCGAACTCCGAGGCGTTGTAGCCGTGGGGCTCAAACCGGAAAATGGAATCGTTGGGGAAGAGCGGGTGGCGGTAATTCGACAGGATTGTGTAGTCCTCGGGGTGGAAACTCGTGTCGTGACAGGGGTCGGGGCCGAAGGCGTAGAGGCAGCGGAGTTCCTCCTGCGAGTACGGCATCCCCTCGAGGTCCCAGATGTGTCCCCCCCAGCCATCAGGCTTCTTCACCCACTTGTCGTAGTTGCGCCGGTCGAACGAGCCGACCACGGTGAGCGCTTCCGCTCGCTCGTCGCGGCCGAGGTAGATGCGATAGCCCTCGAAATCCGGCGCCTGCAGGAGCGGATCGACCTGGGTCTCGGACACCTGGCCGTTGAACCGGACATGGACGCCGCCCGGGACGGGGGTGAGCCAGAACGGGGGGGGCGGAGGCGGGTAGGCGACCCGGAAATCCGGGATGCCGTCCCCCTTATACCACTGGGTGTCGGCTTTCTGGGCGACCCACTGGCCGCCCACCAGGGCGGAATCCTGGACACAGACGCGGAATTCGCCGGCATACCCGTCGCCATCCGTGTCGAAACCGGGGTTGTCGAACACGCGCTGGGCCCAGCGGGCGTTCGCGATCAGGTCCGAGAAATCCAGCCGTTGTTCGTACTCGGCCGGCCGCCGCGGGATGTAGGCGAGGATCCACGGATCCTTGTGGATCAGTTCTCCGCCGACCACGGCAAACGAGAGCGTCACCTTGTGCCCGGCCGCCAGCGTCAGCGGTCCCCACGAGACCAGGTAGTCGGGCGTCGTGTTCGAGGCGATCGCATTCGCCTCGGTCAGCGGCACCGGATTCCAGGGGGGCGTCAGGGCGCGCGCAATCTCCCCCGTCCAGTAGTTCGGGTGGTCCTGTTCGTGCGTGGAGAGCCGCCGGTACTCCGACTCGAGCGAATAGAACCAGTCCTGATTGTACCACCAGCTTCCCCGGCCGAATGACCTCACCGACGGATCGGCGGAGGGCTCCATGAAGATCGGCCCGAGACTGGGCGCCCACCGGCTCGTCCACCAGTTGTAGTAGACGCCCCCGCGGTCCACCGGCCCGCGGAGGGGGACTATCCCCAGACCGCTGCGCACCGAGGCCAGCATGCACATGGTGTCGGCGATATCCACCTGTGTTCCCACCGGCCTGTCATAGAACACCCCCCCGTAGGCGTTGCCGTCGCGGTCGGCGTGCCAGGCTAGGTTGAGCGTGTCCCGGAAACCGCAGCCGATCGGCGCCTCGTACGTCTCAAAAAACCCCACCACCTCGCCCGAGTCATTGCACGGCCGCGTGTTGTTGTAGCGCGCGGTCGGGATCACGTGCAGACCGATGTATACCTCCCGAAGCCCGTCGCGGCCGATATTCTCGACCCGCAGGTTGAAAAAGACCACGTCCCGCACCGATTCGTAGGTCCAGGCGTACGACTCCTGCGTCACCTTGACATTCAGCGGCTCGGGGTTGCGCACGATATCCTCGTCCCCGCCGGCCCCCTCCCGGTACATCAGCGTGTCGGTGTACTCGCAGATGAAATCCTCCTCCGAGACTGCGTCCGGATGCGGGCCTCCGTGCCGGTCAGTGGTCGAGCGGGCGATAATCTCCCCCGGGGGGTTGGAGGGAAGGAAAACGCCGGCCTGCGATCCCCCCGACAGCCGCAACCCGTAACGCGTCCGCCCCCCGATCCACAACTCCAGGCCCTCGAGGTAAATGCGCCACGATTGGGCGGGGAACTCACAACTTGTGCGGATATCCCAACCGGTGAATGCGTCCCGGGGAGGTTCGTTGTTGTATTCGACCGCCCCGATAAACCCCCGGTTGGTGACCGCCAGGGCCAGGTTGTTGTCGCGGTGGACGGCGGTCAGGTAGATCCGGTTGACAGCGGCGGTCTGTCTTGGCCCCCGCGGTCGAACCTGCCGGGTCGTGTCGCTCTGCCCGTGCGCTGTTGCGATCGTCAAAACGATGCCGAGGGCCGCCAGGGCCCGCCGGCAAAGCAAGCGGTGTCCATCCGTCACGAAGCATCTCCTCGGCCGCAATAACGCACCCCCCGCCGGATCGTGCAACAGGAAAACGTCTGCGGGCAGACCGCGCGCCGCGTCAGTCCTCCCCGGCGATCACCTCAAACGCCGTGCGACCCGTCGCCAACATCAGCTTCACATACGGATGGCACCGCCGGCAGTTCAGCCCGAACCGAACGTGTTGCTGGAGCTCCTCGATCGTTCGCGCGCGGCGGCGGCGCGCAATCCGCTTGAGGCGGGTAAAGGGCTGATTGAAGCAGGCGCAGCGGGTAACCATGGTGTCGCTGTAACAGCAACGCCGCGCGCGGGTTCCGCGGAAACCGGAGACGCCGATCACGCCCCCGCCGCCCGGGGACCGCGATTGACTTAAGTCATATCGCCCTCCGCCGCTGCCCCCTTTCTTTATCTTATGAATGATCCCACAACACCGGATGGAGACCTGACCATGTCACAACCCTCGCCCACTTGCCCGGGCAGCGCCCCGCAGCGGTTCACCCCGGCCGCGGACCGGCCGCAGGCGGTCCTGCCGAAAGTTGACAACAACACCACGCTCGGCGCCCGCCCCGAACCGCAATCGCACCTCGGCCAGTGGCCGGTGCAGCTCATGCTCGTGCCCACCCACGCCGGCTATTTCACCGGGGCCGACCTGGCGCTCACCGCCGACTGCGTCCCCTTTGCCTTCGCCGACTTCCACGAGCGTTTCCTCAAAGGCCGGCCGCTGGCGGTGGGCTGCCCGAAGCTCGACAACGCCCATGTTTACATCGACAAGCTCGCCGAGATTTTCGCCCTGCATAATCTCAAGTCAATGGAAGTCATCGTGATGGAAGTGCCGTGTTGCAGCGGCCTGGTGCAGATTGCGCTGGCCGCCCGCGACCAGGCCGGCGTGCGGACCCCGATCCGGGTCACGACAATCGGCATTCGCGGCGAACAACTGGGCACCGAGGAGATCGCCGGCCGCTAGCCGCCGCGACAGCGGGGCGGCCGCCCCGCCCGGTCAGGATCTTCGATCCACGATCGCGCCGTTGCCGGAACTTTCGGCGGCGTGGAGTGTCTAAGACAACGGAAGACAGAATGACCTGAAAGCTATACTTTCCTCCCTTTGCGTTCGTGCAAGAAAGAGCGCCGGGCCGCATGACCCGGCGCTTTTCTTTTGCGCCCAATCTTACCCGCCCCGGCCGGAGCCGGGCCCGCCTTACTTCCGGGACACCGTCTCCCACCCGAGCGTGGAGAGAAACTCGTTGAACACGAAATCCCTCGGTTCCTGGCTGAACGGCCCGAGTTCGAACTCCGCCGACGGGGCGGTGATCACCGGCCGCGAGAACGCGTCCCGGCCGTCCCCTTCCACCACCCGTACGATCACCGGCATTTGGAATGACGGAGGAACCTTCCCGGTCTGCACTGTCACCGCGACGTACCACGACCCGTCGCGCTGCACTTTTGTCCAGGTCGCGTTGTACTCCGGCAGGTACGCCCCGTAGAGCCACTGCCGGAAAAACCAGTCGAGCGGCGCGCCGTAGTGTTTCTCCGCGAGGCGGACGAAATCGGCGTTGCTGAACGTGCGGTTGGTGATCTGCAGGAACAGCTCGCGCGAGAAACCGGCGAACTTGGCGTCCGACCCGGCCTCGTAGTCATACATCAGGAACCGCAGCATGTGGAGCAGCCAGACCCCTTTGTTGTTCAGGATCGTCCGGTAGAAGTCGAACTTCCCGTTGGCGTCCCAGTAATCATTGACCCGGTAGCCGGCCGACAGCGGGATCTCGTGGCCCATCTGGATCTGGGTGTAGAGGGAGTCGCGGCGGGTCAGCAGATTGGAGAAATACGGCGCGGAGGAGCGGTGGGATTCGATGAAGCGCAGCCCCTGGTAGGCCGGGAGCGCCCAGGAGAGCCAATCCTCGCGCCCGGACTGCGGACGCATGAGCGGCCCGAACCACTGGTGGGCGACGCTGTTCCCGACCGGACCGTCGAACCCCCCCACCACCTGCCAGGGATCGCTCGTCACGCAGGCCACCTGCGGCACCTTGATCATCCCCGGCGCGCTCTGGAAACCGGTCGATATCACATACTCCGCAAACGTCTGCGGCGGCGGACCAAAATTCTTCGACAGGTAGTTGAACGCCGCCGTCACCGCCTCCTGATACTGATCGCGCGGGATGTAGCAGGGATCCCGCCGGAGATCCCGGTCGGCGATGACGAAATTGAGCGCGACCCCCACGTCCGATATCACCTGCACCGTGTCTTCCACGCCGGTCGGGAAACAGTGGAAGTACAGCTCGCCCAGCGGCGCCGGAAGAGCCGAGGTGAACTCCTGCCGCCCGCCCCCGACGTCCACCGGCTCGCTCATCCCCGCCGTGTAGTAGTTGTAGCCCTTGGGGACGTTGAACGTCACCTCTGTCGGGCTCGGAACGGGATTGCTCAGGTAGGGCAGGAAGTGGTCGAAGTTCGTGCCGCGGTACCACACCGTCAGGCTGAGCGTATCCCCCTGGTGGTAGTAGCGGGGGAGGATAATGCCCGTGTAGTCGAACGTCTTCCGCCGCACATAGTCGATGCGCTCGTCCCCGACCAGCACGGAATCCACGTCGAGTGAGTATTTGAGGAACAACCAGGTGAAGCGGAGGCTGTCGGCGTTGACCGCCAGGTCGAGCGTCGCTTTCGCCTGCTCGATGCGGCGGCCGTCGGTCCCCGACAGCCGCACCTCGGCCGTGCGGCGGAGCGCCGTCGTCTGGTACGCGATCTGCGACAGCAGCGAGTCGTCGTACCGGCCCGCCTCCCGGCGCTGGAAGCTCGCCCCCACGGTCGACACCTGGTCGCCCCCCTCCACCTCGTACCCGATCTGCACCTGCTCCGGCCAGTTGGGGTCAAAGGTGAACGTGTAGCGGTTGAAATCGGCATAGAAGAACCCGTCGGGGCCCCGTTCATAGATCGATGCGGCGAGGCGGAAATAATTGTCGTAGGTGTGCATGATCACCGGTTTGAAGAAGAACTCGCCCTGGCCAAGCTTGTTCACGACGCGGAAATCAATGACCGCCGGCTCAAACTGGAATCTCTCCCGCAGCCGCAGATCGAGATCATCCGCCATCCGGATCGCCACCACCTCGACCGGCTGGTCCACCGTGCTGTCCTTGGTCACGGCCCACAGCCCCTGTCGTTCCGAATGCACCGGAACGTCGATCGTGACGCGTCCCTGGCCCACAAACACGGCCGTGGTCGGGCGGTCTTTCACATACCGCTGGAGATACACCGTCCCTTTCTCGAATGTGAACGTGGCGACGTCTTTCTGATAGACGAAATTGCTGACCTCGGCCTTCTCGCCGGCGTTATTGAGCAGCTCCACGTGGAGGAGGTCGTAGGTGGATTCGAACTCCTTGAAGAACTCCCGGTCGGCGGCGGGCGCGCCGGACCACAGCAGCAGAGCGGCCATCACGAGCGGTAATCTCATAGCTCCCTCGACATTTTAGTCCCTGTCTTTCAGTATCTTATAAACGCCAGGATCCCCCCCGCTGTCAAATTAAACCGGTGTTTTTCCGGCCAGCCGGCACACGATCTCCACGAAAACCGCGTATTTTTCGTCCACCGATTCCCGCGCCGGGACAAATTGGTAACCCGGGTGCCGCTCCCAGACCGACCGGATCTGCCGCTCGAGAGCCAGCACCGCCGCGATCGGCTCGATGCGGACTTCGTCCGCCTGGTAGTACTCCGGCCCCAGCGCGGCGGCCGTGCCGAGCTGGATGACCCCGGTGTACCGCCGGTACTCGGCGGCCGGCGTCGTGCCGACCTCCGCAGCCGTCTCCGGGTGGAAGGCGAAGGCGTCGGCCGTGCCGCGGTCGGTGATGAACGACCGTCTCGGCGCGGCGTCCTCGCGGGCCCGCTGGCGGCGATAGATCTCGCGGTGGAAATCGGCCGGGCGTTCGCGGTAGCCGGCATCCTCGACCAGCAGTCGCCGGGCGAGCTCCTCGAAAAAGAGGAAATCGCTCAGCGAGGGGTGCCCGCGCAGCCGCTCGAAAAACTTGGTCTTGCCGGAGGCCGGCGCCCCGGTGATGACGATCCGCACTGGTTCGGACATACGTGACAGCCCCCGCTGTCACCGGCAAGGTAGATCGCTCGGCCCGACGCGTCAAGAGCGGCGGCCAAATAACGGTCGACAACCCCACCCCCCATGCATTATACTGGCACCCAACAACCGCTCACGCTGCGAAAGGTCTGACCCATGGACATCGAGGCTATTCAAACCTACCTCGGCAACCACGAACTCGATGGATGGCTCCTGGCCGACTTCCACGGCCGCAACACCATCGCGATTGAGATGCTCGGCCTGAAGGGGATGATTACGCGCCGCTCCTTCTACTTCATCCCCGCCATCGGAGAACCGACGGCGCTCGTCCACGCCATCGAACAGGATCGCTTCGCCGCCCTCCCCGGCCGCAAGATCGTCTTCTCCGGCTACAAGGCGCTGGAGAAAGAACTCGCCCGCGTGCTCTCCAGCGTCTCCCGGGTCGCCATGGAGTATGCTCCCAAAGGGCGGCTGCCGTATATCGGCCTGGTCGACGCCGGTACCGTCGAATTGGTGCGCGACCTGGGGATCGAGGTGCTCTCGTCGGCCAACCTGGTGGCCCATTTCCAGGCCGCCCTCGGCGTCGAGCAGATCGCCACCCACCGCATGGCCGCCCGCAACCTGCTGGAGATCAAGGAAAAGACGCTCGCTCACATCCGCGCGAGCCTGGCCGAGGGAACGCCCCTGACCGAATACGACGTCGTCCAGTTCATGCTCCGGCAGTTCCGCGCCTATGATATGACCACCGACAGCTCCCCGATTTGCGCCGTCCACGCCAACGCGGGCAACCCCCACTACGAGCCGACCCCGGAGCACTGCGCCCCCGTCCGGAAAGGACAGCTGATCCTCCTTGATCTCTGGGCGAAGTTGAACCGGGAGGATGGCGTGTACGGCGACATCACCTGGATGGCCTTTGCGGGAACGGCCGCCGAGATTCCGCAGACCTACCGCGACATGTTCGCGGTGCTGGCGGAGGCCCGGGACGCCGCCGTCGACTACGTTCGGCGCAACATCGAAACCAAGCCGGTCCGCGGCGCGGATGTCGACGATGTCTGCCGGGGGGTCATCGACAAGGCCGGCTACGGCCAGTATTTCACCCACCGCACCGGCCACTCGATCACCTCGTCCGAGCACGGCCCGGGACCGAATATCGACAATCTCGAAACCGAGGACAGCCGCAAGCTCCGCAAGGGACACCTCTTCTCGATCGAGCCGGGAATCTACACCGACGCCTGCGGCCTGCGCACCGAAATCGATGTACTCATCGGCCATGAGGGAGCCGAGGTCACGACGCTGCCGCTGCAGAAGGAGATTATCCCTCTGTTTTCGTAGCCGGCGAGCCGCAAGGAACTCGCCGACCGGACAACCGCATGTACGTCACCCCCGCGATGGTCGAGGCCATGGCCGCCCGCTACGGGCGGCCCGGCGAAACCGCGTTCACCTTTCCCGTGTCCGCCCGCGAGCACGCCTTCATCCGCTCCTCCCAGCGGTTCCAGCGCGAGCACGATGCGACGATGTACATCGTCAAAGACGGGCGGATCGTGGTGATCGCCAAACACCACTACCCGCCCGGTTTGTACCGCGCCCCCTCCGGCGGCCTGCACCCCGGCGAGTCGTTCGAAGAGGGGATCGCCCGCGAGGCGATGGAGGAGACCGGCGCGGCTCTCGCGCTGGAACGCTTCCTCCTCATATCGCGCGTCACCTTCACCCACACCGATGGCGACATTCCCTGGCGGTCGTACGTGTTCCAGGCCCGCTTCGAAAGCGGCGATTTCCGGTTCACCGACACCCGCGAAATTCGGGAGGTCCGCCTGGCGCAACCGGCGGAATTTGAAACCTTCGGCCGCATCATGCGCTCGCTGGAGGTCGGTGGCCTGCACTACCGGGCGGCCCTGCACGAGGCGGTCGCCCCGCTGCTCATTCTCTGAAAGTGCGCGGCCCTACGGCTTGTCCGGCGCGGCCGCGGCTTCTCCGGGCGCCGGGCGGGTGCGCTCCCGCCGCACCGCGGCCACGATCAGCGGAATCAGCAGTATCTGGACGGCCATCCCCGGCAGACCCGTGACGATCGCCCCGCCGGCGGAGAAGAACTGGGCCGCGTTGTAGGGGAGATTCATGAACAGACCGAGCACGAGCAACCCCAGCCCGAACATCAGCCGCCCCACGATCATCGCCGCAACGAGCGCGATGTAGATATTCAGGTGAAGCCGGCGGTAGGCAATCCCCGCCGCCAGACCGTACATGGGCAGTTCCAGCGACATGAGCGGCACCGCGTAGGTCGGCGGCATGCCGGTGAGCAGGTGCGACAACCCCGGCGCCAGCAGCCCCACCACCACGCCGGCCGCCGGCCCGGCCAGAAACCCGGCCAGCAGAATGGGAAAGTGCATCGGCAGGAAAATCCGCCCGGCCACCCCCAGCGCGTGGAACCCGATCGGCAAAAGCACCGCCAGCGCAAGGTAGAGCGCCGAGTGCGCCACGAATCGGGTCCTGGCGGTAGTTGGTGACACCGATAGACTACTTCAGATTCATCGCCGTCGCGAGGTACAGGCCCGGATGGTCCTCGATGGTCACCTCGACAAACTTGCTCGTGCTGAACATCTCCCGCAACCGCTCCCCCGGCGGAATCAGGTCGGACGCCACCGCCCCGCCGATCCGCTGGTGGAGCTGGTTCAAATCCCGGGAGGACTCCAGGTGAATAATGTAGAAACGGGCTCTCGGCTTGAGCACCCGATGGGTCTCCAGGAGCGCTTTCTGCTGGTCGGAGAAATGCGGAAAGGCCGAAAACGCGACGGCCATGTCGAAGGCACTGTCCCGAAACGGCAGCATCTGCGCGTCGGCATCAACCACCGCGACATTGGGAAAGGGGAAATTAAGGTTCGCCCGCTGAGCCATCTGAAACGAAAAATCCACCCCTGTGACAGATCCGGTCTCGCCCACCCGACGCCGCAGCATGTCGAACAATACTCCGGTGCCGCAACCGAGATCCAGGATGTCCCAGCCCTGCCTAATATCAAGCTGGTCAACAATATGCTGGAGGAACTCAAGATCCACCGCGGTGAACATGAGGTCCCATTCCGCCGCCAGCCGGTCGAAGAATTCCTGATGCTTATCGTGCGACATGACCCGAATTTAGCACACCGCCCGCGCCCGGTCAAGGAGCTTTCCTCCCCTCGCTCCGGCGTCCTTGCGCTTGGCCGGGCCAGGCGGGCTCTGGTAGCGGCGGCCCGCATAATGTGATGGCGAAATCGAAGTCGCCGTTGGCGGCGGGGAACCGGTGTAGTATATTACGGGTTGACACAAAATCGGAGATGCCGATGGCGACCAGCGTGAAACCCGACAACCGCACCCGGATCAACAACAAGGCCCGTAACAAGCGCAACCAGGAATACCTGCATGTCAAAGGGGCGCGCGAACATAACCTCCAGAATATCGACGTCAAAATCCCCCGCAACACCCTGACCGTCATTACCGGGCTCTCCGGATCCGGCAAATCCTCCCTCGCCTTCGACACCATCTACGCCGAGGGGCAGCGGCGCTATGTCGAGTCCCTCTCCGCCTACGCCCGCCAGTTCCTCGGCCTGATGGAGAAGCCGGACGTCGATTTCATCGAGGGACTCTCCCCGGCCATTTCGATCGAACAGCGCAGCGCGGCCAAGAACCCCCGCTCCACCGTCGGCACCGTCACCGAAATCTACGACTACCTCCGTCTGCTCTTCGCGCGCGTCGGCGTTCCCCACTGCGTCTCCTGCGGCCAGCCGATTTCGCAGCAGACGGTCGAGCAAATCGTCGACAGCGTCCTCGGTTTCGAGGAGGGGACGCGCCTGATGGTGCTCGCGCCGCTGGTCCGCGGCAAGAAGGGGGAGCACAAGGACGTGATCGACGAGGCCCGGGGCGAGGGTTTTGTCCGCCTGCGCATCAACGGCGAGATCGTCGAATCCGAGGCCGACATCAGCCTGGACAAAAACAAGAAGCATACGATCGAGGCGGTGGTCGACCGCCTGGTCGTGAAAGAAAGCTCGCGCACCCGGTTGGCCGATTCGGTGGAGACGGCCCTCAAGGTGGGGCAGGGAACCGTCCTCATCAACATCAAGGGACAGGACCTCCTCTATTCCGAGCAGTTCGCCTGCCTCAACTGCAACATCAGCTACGAGGAGCCCACCCCCCGGCTGTTCTCGTTCAATTCCCCGTTCGGCGCCTGCCCGGTGTGCGACGGTCTGGGGCAGAAGATGGAGATCGACCCGCGGTTGGTGATCCCCGACCCTTCGCTTTCGATTTCCGACGGCGCGATCCGCCCCTGGGGCGGGCACGATCTCGCCAACTGGTACCGCTACATGCTCAAGGGGCTCGCCCGCCACTTCGATTTCAAACTCTCCACCCCGTTCCAGAAGCTGCCCGAGAAAGTCCGGAAAGTGGTGCTCTACGGCTCCGGGCGCGAGGAAATCGAATTCTCGTACGAGCACATGACGGGCCGCGGGCACGGCGGCGGCATCTACCGGGCGCCCTTCGAAGGCGTCATTCCGCACCTCGAACGCCGCTACCGCCAGACCGAATCGAACAACGTCCGGATGTGGATCGAGAATTTCATGTCGGTGAGCGACTGCCCGGCCTGCCGCGGCGCCCGCCTCAAGCCGGAGGCGCTCGCCGTCATCCTCGACCGCGAGACGATCGACAGCATCACGTCCATGTCGATCAAGCAGGCGGCCGCCTTCTTCCGCCGCATCACCCTGACCAAGCGCCAGGAGACGATCGCCCGCCAGATCCTCAAAGAGATCCGCGAGCGGCTCCAGTTCCTGTGCGACGTGGGCCTCGATTACCTGACTTTGAACCGGGCGGCCCAGACGCTCTCGGGCGGCGAGGCCCAGCGCATCCGGCTCGCCACCCAGATCGGCTCGCGCCTGGTCGGCGTGCTCTACATCCTCGACGAGCCCTCGATCGGCCTGCACCAGCGCGACAACCGCAAACTCCTCGCCACCCTGACCGAGCTGCGCGACATCGGCAACACCGTCCTGGTGGTCGAGCACGACCGCGAGACCATCGAGGCCGCCGACCACATCATCGACCTCGGCCCCCGCGCCGGCATTCACGGCGGGCAGGTGGTCGCCCAGGGTACCCTCCGCGACATCACGCGGTCGCGCGAGTCGCTCACCGGCCAGTACCTCAAGGGAGAACGGAAGATTGAAATCCCCGGCCAGCGCCGCCGCCCCAACGGGAAAACCATCGCCCTCACCGGCTGCCGCGGCAACAACCTGAAAGCGGCCGACGTCGAGTTCCCCCTCGGCCTCTTCATCGCCGTCACCGGCGTCTCCGGCTCCGGCAAATCAACCCTGGTGAACGAGACGCTCTACCCGATCCTCGCCCGGCACTTTTTCGGCTCTCGGCGCCCGCCCCTGCCGTACGGCGCCATCGCCGGGCTCGAACACATCGATAAAGTCATCGACATCGACCAGTCCCCGATCGGCCGCACCCCCCGCTCCAACCCGGCCACCTACACCGGCGTGTTCACCCACATCCGCGACCTCTTCGCCGCCATCCCCGAGTCCAAGGCCCGCGGGTATCAGCCCGGACGGTTCTCGTTCAACGTCAAGGGGGGCCGGTGCGAGGCCTGCGAGGGGGACGGCATCATCAAGATCGAAATGCACTTCCTCCCCGACGTCTACGTCCCCTGCGAGGTCTGCAAGGGAAAGCGGTACAACCGCGAGACGCTCGAAATCGCCTGGAAAGGGCGCAACATCGCCGAGATCCTCGACATGACCGTCGACGAGGCCCTCGCCTTCTTCGAAAATATCCCCCGCATCAAGAACAAGCTCCTCACGCTCCGCGAGGTCGGCCTCGGCTACATCCACCTCGGCCAGCAGGCGACCACTCTCTCCGGCGGCGAAGCCCAGCGGGTCAAACTGGCCGCCGAACTGTCCAAGGTCGCCACCGGCCGCACCCTCTACATCCTCGACGAACCCACCACCGGGCTCCACTTCGAGGACATCCGCATGCTCCTGGGCGTCCTCAACGAGCTGGTCGACCGCGGCAACACGGTGATCGTGATCGAGCACAACCTCGACGTCATCAAGACGGCCGACTGGATCATCGACATCGGACCGGAGGGGGGCGACGAGGGCGGACGGATCATCAGCGTCGGCCCCCCCGAGGTCGTCGCCCGCGACAAGCACTCCTATACCGGCGTCTTCCTCAACGCCGTCCTGAACGGGAAAGCGCTGTAAGTCGGACGGCCTCCGGCGCCGCCCCGAGGTGAACCATGCCCGAACTCCCCGAGGTTGAAGTCGTCTGCCGCGGCCTGCGCCGCGTCGTGGTCGGCCGCACCATCGGCCGGGTGACCGTCCGCGCGCCTAAATCCTCCGTCACCGTCAGCCCCTCGCTCGGCGCGCGGTTTCTGGACGAGGCCCTGAGAGGCCGGCGGATCGAGTCCGTCGACCGGCGCGGCAAGAACATCCTCATCCGCCTCGCCGGCCGCCGCACCCTCTGGGTCCACCTGAAAATGACCGGCCGCTTCCTCTGGCTGCCCCGGACCGAACCGATCGCCGCGCACGACCTCGTTATCGTCGACTTCCTCCCCGAAGCCGGCGCCGACGACGGACACCACCTGCGCTTCAACGACTACCGCCGGTTCGGCCGGTGGCGGCTGTACCCCGACGACGAGCTCGACCTCCAGGAGGGACTGCGCGCGCTCGGCCCCGAGCCGTCGGCGCTGTCGGCGGACGACTTCGCCGCCCTCTGCCGCCGCCGCCCCCGCCGGATCAAAGCCGCCCTCCTCGACCAGTCGTTCCTCGCCGGGATCGGCAACATCTACGCCGACGAGGCGCTCTACGCCGCCCGCCTCCACCCGCTCCGCCTGACCACCGCCGTGTCGCGGCGCAAACTGCGCGAGCTTCACACCCACATCGTGCGGCTCCTGCGCCGCGCCATCCACCTCATGGGTACCTCGGTGGACAGCTACTCCGGGGTGAACGGCCGGCCCGGCCGCTTCCAGAGCCGCCTCCAGGTCTACGGGCGCGAGGGGAAACCGTGCGGGCGGTGCGGGGCGGCGATTGTGCGGCGGAAGATCGGCGCCCGGTCGGCCCACTTCTGCCCGCGGTGCCAGCGGGCGGGTGAGGCCGCCCCGGGGCTGCCAAGAAAAAACCCGCCGGCCTGACGCCGGCGGGTTGTGACTCGCGCTTTACGCGACAAGTCTTACTGGTGCTTCAACATCGGACCGCCGCGGAACATGTAGCCGATCATGTAGGTCAGATCAGCCACGTTCGGGGTCTGATTCGGTGAAGCATCGACGTTCGCCACGGCCGGCTCCAGCGGAGCGTCGCCGCCGCGGAACAGGTACGAAACGAACATCGTCAGGTCAGTCACATTGACGTTGCCGTCGAGATTCAGGTCGCCCGACCGGTGTCCCCGCACAACAACCTGCAGGTTCAACGTTCCCGGCACCCCGTCGATCTCGTAGAACACGTCAAAGAACGAGTCGATGTCGTCCCAGATCAGGCCGCCCTGGCGCGCCTCCTCGCAGAGGACATACTCCTTCAGCGAGAACTTCACGTCCATGACGTCGCCCGGGATTTCGCCGACACCGCCCGGAATAACCTGCGTCACGCCAACCGTGACCGGGCAGCCGCCGAGCGCCACGGTGATGTTCTCCATGGCGGCCGCGGCGCCGTCCGGAAGCGCACCGTCGCCGATGTACACGTCGCCCCAGGTCGGGTTCAACGCGAATTTCTCGAGCACGAGAATCGGGTCTGGCGCCACCATGAATGTCGGCGCAGCGCCGCCGACGTTCAGCGTGTAGTCCTCGACCTCGCCATAGCTCGTCGTCCCACACGGCGCGAGCGTCCCGGTGTACATGATGCGGACACGCATCGTCACACCGCCCTCAACGGCCCCTTCCGGAACCACCACCGTGCCGGTGTACGGACCGACGCCGGTGGAAACATCCAGAGTGACCATCTCGGAGGCGTCAAAGACCACGTCGTCGTTCCAGTCGATCCAGACGCCGCACTGGTCGGACGAGTACCCGCTGCCGTTGGTGACGGTGATCGCGTAGCTGCCGCCCACTTCGACGTCGGTCGAGATGGCGGTGTAGTCGCCGTACTCGGTGCAATCGGACGAATTGTCGATCGTCCCGATCTGCACCTGCGAGATGTACTCATCGCATCCGCCGCTGGCCGCGCACGGAGTCGGCTCGGCCGGCACGGAGGTCGCCGTCAGCGCGTACTCCCACGGACCCATCGAGCACGGGAAGCCGGTGTACGTCTGGCCGGAGACGAAGATGAGGTAATCGCCGGGGGCGAGCGTGAGCGGCTCAAGAGCGCTCGGCTCGCAATCGCCCACCGCGAGGTACGGCGCAATGTACCCGGTGATGTTGTCGCACGAGGCAATGCCCGGCGTGATCTGCTCGATCCAGCCGAACACCGCATCGAAGTTCGTCTCGATGCTCAGCGTCACGCTGTACCAGTCATCCAGCGACAGGATGTACCAGTCGGTGTCGCGGTACTGCGCCGACCCGTCGGGCGTGTACGTGCTGAACGTGCCGCAGATCTTCTCGTTCGGACCGATCGATCCGAACACCGGCACATCCATATTGCACCCGCCGTTGGTTACATCGTCGGCGTAGTCCTCAATGCAGTCCTCACCTTCCGGCGTGCCGCCCGTGCAGGTGAATTCGCAGGGCGGAGCCAGCGTGATGTTCAGAATGCCGTTGCCGACATTCGTCGAATAACCGCCGACCTCGACGTAGTAGGTCATGGCCGGATCCACCGGTATGTCGTAGAGGACCGACTGCAGACCCGGATCGCAAGCATCGTCGTCGCATCCGATCTGTGTCAGCGCACCGCACGTGCCGGTGTAGACCCCCAGCCTCGTGTCGTATTCCGACCCGCAGAGGCTGATCGTGGCAAGACCGGCCGCCGACGGCTTGTAGGCGAACCAGATGTTCGGCGACGTCATACAGCCCGTCGGACCATCGTGCGATGTCCCCACGGTCGAGAACGGCAGGTCGGTCACCTCGCCCACCTCGGTGGCATCCTCGCACAGGTCATTCTCGATCGCCGCGCACGTCGTGTCGGTGATTGTCAGAATGAACGACGGGATACAGTTGGGCGACGGCCAGGTGTCGACGATCAGGTAGTACGTCGAACCCGCCGTCAGATTGACGCAGGTCAGGCGCTTGACCGTCGTGGCCGAACCGGTGACGAACCCGATGCAGGTCGTGAACGCGCAGTCGCCCGCCAGGGCGAAACCGGTGTAGGTCGTGCCCTGCGGATCCATCGCGATGTTCACCGTGACATCAGCCAGCGCGGTGATCTCATAGATGATGTCCTCACCGCCGTCATACGACCCGAGGCAGGTGTTGGCGTAGTCGTTGATGCGGCCGCAGGTGGTGTTGGTGTCCACAAACGGCAGAACCGGGATATCAACCTTCACCGGGTTTGCGCAGTTGTCGCCCGGATTGGGCGGCGGCGCTTCCTCGAAGATGATGTCGAGTTCGGGGATACAGTCGGGGGTCGGCCAGGTGTCGACCATGATGTAGTAGCTGCCCGGATCCAGCTGGACGTTGTAGATCGTCTTCGCCGTTCCGCCGCCCGTGCCCACAAACCCCAGGCAGGTCGCAAAGGTGCAATCCTGCGAAATGCCCATGCCCGACCACGTCGTCCCCTTCGGATCCAGCGTGATGTTCACGAACATGGCGTCGGCCACGTCGACCCGAACGATCAGGTCTTCGCCGCCGTCGTAGTAGCCCATGCACACGGTCGCATCGTAATCATTGATGCGGCCGCACGTGTACTGGCCTGCGACGGTGTACGGCAGGTCCGCCGAACTCAGCGCGACCACGAACGGGTCTTCGCAGTTGTCGCCGGGGGTGACCGGCGGACAGGCTTCGGCCGTCACGTCGACGACGTAGTCGCCGATCGCGCCGTTCGTCGGATCAAGCATGATCGGGTAGTAATAGGTGCCGGCCGCCAGGTGACTGAAGTAGATGTTGGCATTGCCGTTAGGGCAGCCGAAGTCATAGGTCGCGCCGCTGATCAGCGAGCCCTCCGGACAGGCACAGTCGGTGACCAGGTTCAGCCAGCCGTTGAGCCAACCCGAGGCCGTGTTGCAGTAGCTGATCGTGATATCCGAGCATTCCGTGATCGTGAACGCGATCCAGACGTTCGGGTAGTCGCCGAAATACTGGCAGTAGTCGTCGAACGTCGCCGCCTCGTTGTTGCCCATGAACGTATACGGCAGCGTCATCGGCGTGACTTCCGCGCAGTTGTCGTTCGGGCCGGCCACCGGGCACGGATTGTCCGTGCAGTTCAAACCGGCGCTCCAGTTGCCGCCTAACGCCGTGCACTCGACTTCGGTGACATCCTGGCAGTTCGGAGCTGTCGGCTCCCCGTAGCAGCACCGACCGGCCGGCGGAGCATCGTCCGTCACGACCACATTGTCCAGACCGAACAGGTCCGCATCCATCCCGTAATACTGGAATCCCAGCCAAATCGGGGCGCCGCCGGCGTAAGCCGACAGATCCACCGTCACGCCGTACCACGTGAAGGTCGGGTACGCAACGTCGTAGGAATCCCAGATTTCGGTGAACGCCGTGCCGTCGAACGACACGTAGACCTTGAAGTCGTGCGGGTAGTCATACCCCTTCAACATGTCGAATTCCAGCCGCAGCAGGCTGCCGGCGCCCGACACGTCCATCATCGGCGTGATCAACCACTCGTCCTGCTGGTAGCCGGCGGCATGCCAGGTCACCAGCGCGCACTGCGTACCTCCGCCTGAGTACGTCCCGAGAAACCAGCCGTATCCGGGATCCGTGTTGATGGAATCCCAGCCGGTCGGCGGGAAGATCTCGGTTTCAAAGTCTTCCTGCAGGAAGATGGTGCGCGGCTCGTAATTGACCGCGGGCCGCAGGATCGTGTTCGGGCCCGCCATCCGGTTACGATCGGACTCGCGCGACGGTCTCGTCGGACGGACCGGCTCTTCGCCCTTCGCCTGGTCCATCGCCGCGCTCTCAGCCGCTTCCCGAGCCGTCAGGTCGGCTTCCATCTGGGCCTTCTCGACCTCAAACGGATCGAGCGCCGCCGGCCGGGCCGCGTTGATTGCCGCTTTCAGATTGACCGGATCCGCCGCCCGCCGCTCTTTGTCGAGATCACGTGGATTACCAATCCCGGAGAGGGCCACCGCCCCAAGGACGAGAACGGCGACGAGGGCGACGAAAACAGGGCTATACTTTCCCCATTTGATCATAGCTATACCTCTTGATTGCTGGACGGTTAATGTGTGATGCCTCGGCTAGCACGAGCACCACAACGGTTCCAGAGGCCGGAAAGTGTTACTGATAGACACCACCTCCTGAATAGGGGTTGACGGTTGCGGACTGAATCGTCTCTTTTATCCCAGACAGACAGCTATGTTCTTCTCGTGCGAACATAACACCGGACAAGTACTATATATACCCCGCTTGCCATATGGGCGAGTAACCCTGAGAAGATAGTGGGCCGCTCTCACCGGTCGGCGGAATGTATCGTGGTTGCTGTTAACAAATTAGCCCCTGATCCCCGCTAAGTCAAGACTTTTTTCCCGCAAACTTCCCATTCACTCCCGGTCAGAGATACGTAGACCCGCTTACCGATAAACCTCCCCGTCGCTCCACTGCCGATGGCAGCTGCGCCCGCCGCCGTGAGCAATCCCCCGGCCCGCCCGAATCGGAGTCCGAAGCTCCGCAAGTCCGCTGCACTTTCCGCCAATTGTGTATGCAATGTGTTGCAGGTAGAGGTCGCCAGAATAACCGGCGCCCGTCTCCCTTTTGCGACCCGAGTCCCCAATCGATCTCCCCCATTTACGCCGTATCACGCAGTGCGGGCGAATGTAAAGCGCGCTTCTTCATACTCGAAAGCGGTCTCGAAACCGAGCTTCTCATAACATCGGCGCGCCGGCAGGTTGTCGACCATCACGTTCAGGCACACCAGAAGCTGCTCGTCTGCCAGTTCCTGTGCCAGTCTGGCTGTGAGGCGGGAGGCAATGCCCTGGTTGCGCTCACTGGGGTCGGTGGCGACGTTGCCGATCACCGCGACCCCGTGGTCGGGACAATAGACGTGCACGCCGGCCGCGCCCACCAGCCGACCGTCGACGCTCCACCCGAAATACTTGCCCGTCGCGACCATCGTCTCGTCGAACCGGCAATCGGGATACGCCTCGCGGTAGAACCGTTGCAGATCGGCTGCATCGGCGGCGCCCAGCCGACGGATCGAGTGCTCGTCCCCCGACGGCCCGCTCCGCAGCGCCGTCAGACGCATCCGGATTCCCCTCCCCACCGGCTCCTCGTCGTACCGGCGGGCGAACACCGGCCGGCAGGAGGACGCGAAGTGCGCGGTGAAACGCGGCGGCAGCAGGTCGAGCGCTTCCGCCAGGAGCTGCTCCAGCCGCTCGCTCAGTCCGAACGCCAGCACGGTCGGGCCGGACGGGGCGCGGTAGATCAGGATGCACTCGTCGATGCGCGTGCTCTTGTGGTGGCTCACCGCCCACTGGCAGCGCGAAAACAGCGCGTCGTCCAGATCGCCCAGGTGGTAGGCAAAACGCACCGGGTCGCGGCGGAAGTGCTCCGCGAGGCGCAGCTTGTCGTGCGTGAACAGCAGCATCGGCGGACGGCGACGGGCGGCGCCGCATCAGCCCCCGGCTTTGATCTTCTGCAGCGCGTCGATCACCTCGTCGAGTTGATCGCGGCGGAAAGAAACTCCCTTCTTGGTCGGCAGCCACTGGCTGTCGTCGGCCAGGAAGTAAATACGGAGCTGCACCAGGTGGTGTCCCTTGTACTCGCTGTCTTCGATCACCACCCGTTCGGTCGCATTCTTATCGAGCTCGAATCGCATGTTTGTCGTCCTGTCCGCCCGCCCGCCGTGGCCCGGAACGGGGCCGCCGTTACCGTTTGTAGCCGATCCGGCGGAGAAACTCCCGCCGCTCAGCCCTGTCTGCTTCCGTTTCGATCCCCAGCGGGGGCTGCCCGTCGATCACCCCGAGCACGCCGCGCCCGAGATCGGTCTCGGCCACCAGCACTTCGAGCGGGTTGGCGGTCGCACAGAAGACCCGGCACACTTCGCTGGTGCTCTTCACCCGGTTGAGCACGTTGACCGGGAAACCGTCCTTGAGGTAAATGAAAAAGGTGTGGCCGCAGCCGACGTCGAACGCCGCCTTCGCCGCCCGCTCGATCAGGTCCCCCGCGTTCCCCTCGGTCCGGATCGCCCGCTTCTGGGACGCCTCGCAGAAGGCCACCCCGAATTTGATCGTGGGCGAGGCCTCGATCAGCGCTTCGTAGAGATCCTCGGCTGTCTTGATGAAGTGCGCCATCCCGAAAATCACGTTGAGTCCCTCCGGGATCTCGACCTTCACCACGTGGGTCTTGAACTTCTCACTCGCCATTGTCCGCGTCCTCCGATTTGAACAGCGTGTCGGACTGGCCGACGTTGATCTGGGGATTCCGGTAGTATTCAGTGCCGGCGAAATTGACTCCGAAAAACAGGGCCGCTTTGCCCCGCCCCGCCACGTCGAACTGCTTCGGCAGCCAGAATCCCTCCGGCGCCGGACCATAGACGATCGACATGTCCAGACGATCCAGCTTGAACATCGCTTTCTTCACCAGCCGGGCCGGGGAGAAATCCACCCGCACCAGGTGAAACCCGTCGGTCTCGAAATAGTAGTCCCCGGCGATGTGCTCGTCCGTCTTGACCTTCGGCGTCACCCGAAAATGGTAGCAGGTCGTGTCCTCGACTTCGTCGAGGCCGACATAAGCGATCTCGTAATCCTTCCGGTTCTCGGGCCGGAACGGGCGGAGCATCGGATAGGCGATGTTGCGGGCGTTGCGCTTGCGGTTCTTCTCCAACCGGTCGCGCGCCTGCTTGGCGGTCTCCTCCGGCGACTGCTGCACCCCGTCCCGGTAGTACTCGCGGTACTCCTCGCGGTACAGGGCGGTGTCCTTCGCGAACTTGATGAAGACTCGCTTGAGGAAACGGGCCTCCGCCTGGAACTCCCCCTCGCTGATCCGGCCCTCGTAGTACTCCGCATCCAGCACGAGATCGTGAAGCTGGGCCCGCTGGCGGCCGTCGACCGCCAGGAACTGCTCAATCAGAGCCTCCTTATCGATCAGCGGCGATTCCGGCGGAGCCGCCGAGAGGCCGGCCGCGGTCACCAACAGTGCGAGCAGCGCGCCACGCGTGGCGTTCATGGTGCGTCCTTTACGATTCGTACAGTCCTGAGCGTATCGCCGATCGTTATCCGATCGGCCGTCTCCATCCCCTCCCGCACCCGGCCGAAGAGCGTGTAGCGCCCCTCGAGGTGCGGCTGCGGCGAGAGCGTGATGAAAAACTGCGAGCCCCCGGTGTCCTTGCCCGAGGTCGCGATGCCGACCGCCCCGCGCTCAAAGGTTTCCGCGGAGTACTCGTCCCGGATATAGTACCCGGGACCGCCCCAGCCGTCACCCCGCGGGTCGCCGCCCTGGACGACGAAATTCGGCACCACGCGGTGGAAGATCAGGCCGTCGTAAAACCCCGCCTCCGCCAGTTCAATGAAATTCATCACCGTCAACGGCGCGACGTCAAAGCGCAGCTCGATCGCCAGGTTCCCCCGGCTGGTGCTGATCAGGGCCCGCGGATTGGCCGCGTATCCGGCGAGCGCCCGCGCGATCGCCCGTTCGCTCAGCCTTGTGTCGGCCAGCAGCGACACCGCCGGCTTCGGCGCCGTCACGAGCGAGTCCCACACCTGCGAAGCATCCCGCCGGACAGCCGCCTCCGCATCGCGAAGGGCGAGCCGCAGGAGTTCCCGGGCCGCCGAATCCGCCCGGGAGGACAAAAACGGCGGGAGCGCGCCGACCACCGACCGCCGCACGTCCGCCGCGGTCCCCGCCGCCGGCTCCATCAGCGTGCGGAACAGAGGCAGGTACTGCGGATCTCCCCGCTTCCCCGCGGCCTCGACGCCGAGCGCCTGCAGGACGAAATCGCTGTCGTGGAGCGCCTGGTCGATATAGAAATCGCCGTTGGCGCTGTCGGTCTCCATGAGCATTCCGAACGCGGCCGCCCGGACCTGCGGCGACCGATCCGCCAGCAGCGTGGTCAGGCGCGGCAGCACTGTCCGCTCGCGGATCAGCCCCAGCGCTTCGGCCGCCGCGGCCCGCTCGAACGGACTGTCGCCGCGCAGCAGCGAATCGATCAGGTCCATCGCCCGCCCCCCGCGCGCGGCGGCGGCGTACTTCACCGTCGCGGCCGCGATCGACGGCGTCGCGTAGGCCGCCAGCGCCTCCTCCGCCGTCGCGATTCCCTCGCTGCTGCCCAGCCGGCGGAGAGCCTCGATGAGTTCGACGATGAGCTTGGGATCCTCCTCCACCGCGAGCTTCTTCTGGAGCAGGCGACTGACCCGGTCGGGGTCGCGCCCGGCCAGTTCGGCGATCGCCTGCGCCACCACCCGGTCCGTATTGTCGTTCAGGGCGATGCTCACGTAGCGCTCGGCCTCTTCGCCGGCGACCGCGCCCATCCCGCGCACCGCCAGCCCCCGCAGGTTCGGGTCGGGGTCGGCGAGGTAGGACGCGAAGATCTCCTTGCCGGCGGCAATGTCGAAGCGGGCCAGGAAGTACAGGCAGGCTTGCCGCACCGGCTCGTCGAAATCTTCCCCATACAGGCCGATCACCTCGGCCGCAGCCGACCGGGCCCCCGCCCGAAAGAGCCCCCGCACGGCCCGCTCCCGGACCTCGGGCGCGGGATGCGACAGGTAGGCCAGCAGCGCATCGATCACCTCCGCCTTGCCGGTGTCGGCCAGCCGCCCGGCCGACTCGACCGCCCGGGCTGTGATCCGCGGGGGCAAGTTGTCGGCCGTTTCCAACAGGCGAAGAGCGAACTCCGGCTGTCCGCAGAATCCGATCGCGGTGGCCGCCGCCCCCGCCACCTCCCAACTGCTGTCGGCCAGCAGGTCCAGGAGCGGCTCCGCCGATCCCGGCCCGCCGATGCGGCCGACCGCCAGGGCCGCCCGCGCGCGCACCGCCGGGTCGCTGTCGCCCAAGTAGCTCTTCAGCCGCCCCGACAGCTCGCGGCGGTCTTCCAGGTGGATGATCTGCGCCAATTTGTCGATGCGGGTGGGCGGGGTGAGCCGGTCGTAGGCGTAGTACCCGGCCACCGCCAGCAGCACGGCGATCGCCCCCAGCCGGAGCCTCTTCACATTGTCGTTCATAGAGGGAGAAGGTACGGCCGGGCTTCCCCCCCGTCAATCGTTTAGACACCAGCCACGTGTGCCGCCCGGCAGCGCGGCCGCGGTTCGCCGGCGTTCCGCCCTCCCGCGCTTGTCCCCTTGCCCGCAGCGCCCCCCGGCCGTATTATGCAGCATGTACAACCCGACGGTCATGGACCACTTCCAGAATCCCCGCAACACCGGCGACCTCGACCGCCCCGACGGCATCGGGCAGGTCGGCAACCCGGCGTGCGGCGACGTCATGCGCATCTTCATCAGAGTCGAGGCCGGCCGCATCGCCGACATCCGCTCCCAGACGTTCGGCTGCGCCGCGGCGATCGCCTGCAGCTCGATGGCGTCCGAGATGGTGCTTGGGAAAACGCTCGACGAGGCCTTCGCGCTGACGCGCGACGACGTCGCCCAGGCGCTCGGCGGGCTGCCGGAAAAGAAAATGGCGTGCAGCAACCTCGCCCCCGATGCGATCCGGGCGGCCATTGAGGACTACCGCGCGCGGCGGTGAGCGCGCCGCCCCGCCCCCGGCTACCCCTTGAACTTCCGCGCCGCCTGCTCCAGCTTCTCATCCGTGAGCCGGGCCAGGTCGGCGCCGAGCTCGTCGATCTGCGCCTCGCTGAGCCGGGTGAGCCGCGAGACGAATTCGCCGGAGGCAATACGGTCGTACACCTGCTGCATGCGGGCCTTCACCACCTCGTCGATCAGAAACGGACCGGTCTCGAGCGAGCCGTAGCGGGCGGTCAGCGAGATGCGCTCGAACATCCCCCTGATCCCGTGCTTCTTGATGAGCGCGACAATCAGATCGAGCTGGTAGGCCACTTCGAGGTAGGCGGCGTCGGGCGGAATGCCGTTTTTCACCAGCACCTCGAATCCGCCGGTGATCAGCGCGGCCAGCCCCCCGCACAGGACCGCCTGCTCGCCGAACATGTCGCCGACCGCCTCGGCCTCGAACGTCGTCGGTACCAGGCGGGTCAGGTCAAACCCCATCCCCGCCGCCAACCCGAACATAGTGGGGCCGGCCTGGCCGGAACTGTCCCGGTGGACCGAGACGAAAGCCGACATGCTGCGGTCGCCGGCGAGGTAGTTCGCCCGCACCGCCACTCCCGGCCCGTGCGGGGCGATCAGGATCACGTCGGCGTCCTCCGGCGGTTCCACCAGACCGAAATGCACCGAGAGGCCGTGGAGAAAGACCAGGGCCGCGCCGGGGCGCAGGCGGTCGCGGATCTCGCGGCGATACACGACGCCGTGGCGGTGGTCGGGAAAGGCGAAAACCACGCCCCCCGCTTGCCCGACCGCCGCCCCGATCCCGTCGATCCGGGGCATCCCGTCGCGGCGTGCATCCGCGCGCCGGGGGGAGTCGGGGCGGAGACCCACAATGACGTCAAAGCCGGAGTCGCGAAGGTTCTGGGCCACCGCGTGACCCTGAGATCCATAGCCGATGACGGCCACCGGGCCGCCGGTCGAAAGATCCTTCATGGCGCCAATATAGCCCGCCGTTTGATCGTTGACAATTGCCCGCCGCCATATTGTTTTCCCAGTATGCGCGATCAATCGCTCTGGCTCGTCGAACTGGTGAAAGCGGCCCTGGGCGAGGATGTCGGGCCGGGGGACCTCACCTCCATGGGGTGCCTCGAGCCCAATCCTGCCAAGGCCAGGATCGTCGCCAAGCAGGACGGCGTCCTGTCGGGGCTCCGCCCCATGCTCCTGGTCTTCGGCATCGTCGACTCCGCCAACACGGTCCGCGTGTTCAAAAACGACGGCGACCGGTTTGCCAAGGGGGAGACGCTGGTCGAAATCGAGGGCTTCAACCAATCCATGCTCGCCGGCGAACGGGTGGCCCTCAACTTTCTGTCGCACCTGAGCGGGATCGCGACCCTGACCGCCAAATTCGTCGCCGCCGTCGCGGGTACGGGCGCCCGTATTCTGGACACGCGCAAGACCACGCCGGGGATGCGGGTCCTGGAAAAGCAGGCGGTGGCGCACGGCGGCGGCTGCAACCACCGCATGGGCCTCCATGACATGGTCCTCATCAAGGACAACCACATCGCCTCGGCCGGCTCGATCACGGCGGCGGTCAACCGCATGCGCGACTTCCTCCTCAGCCCCGACTTCCGGGCCCAGTTCCGACGCCCGGCCCGCGAAATCGAGCTCGAGGTCGAAGTCGTCAACGAGAGACAGGTGGCCGAAGCGATCGGGCTGGGGGTCAAACGCCTCCTGTTGGATAACCAGTCGGTCGACTCGCTGAGAGCGCTGGTGGCGAAAGCCCGGGCGATGGACCCCGAGGTCAAACTGGAAGCCTCGGGCAACGTCGCGCTCGACACCGTGCGGGCCATCGCCGAAACCGGCGTGGATTACATCTCCATCGGCCAGCTCACCCACTCGGCCCCGGTCGCCGACCTGAGCATGCAAATTGTCGAGCAGCCTCTCGATGAACCGGCGTGAGGTGGAGCGGCTGGCCGACCGGCTGCTTCTGCTCATCCGCAGGCGGCCGGGGGGGACAGTCGGGATGGCGCAGCTAACCGAGGAGTTAGGAGCGCCCCGGACCGAACTGGAGGCGGCCATCGCCCAACTCGAAACCTGGGGCTACACCTTCAAGACCGCCAGGAATCGTCTGCACCTGACCGCAACGCCGGACAGCCTCACCGCCACCGAACTAAAGTGGGGGTTGAACACCGGGTTCATCGGACAACGGTTGTTGGCGTACAACAAGGTCAAGTCCACTAATGACATAGTATCGCGAGAAGGGGCCGCGGGGGGGGTCGAAGGGACCGTCGCGGTGGCCGAGCAACAGACCGGGGGGCGGGGGCGTCTGGGGCGGGGATGGCACTCACCCAAACGCAAAGGCATCTACCTCTCAATCTTGTTGCGGCCAGAATTTCTGCCTGAGCACGCTCCGGGGCTTTCGCTTATGACGGCGCTGGCGCTCGCGAAGACGATCGAAGCGACAGAAAAGATACGAATCAAGATAAAATGGCCCAACGACTTAATATTGAACGACCGAAAGGTTGCGGGAATCCTCACAGAACTCGCGGCAGAACGTCGCAGAATTAATTATGTTGTTATCGGCGTGGGCATTAACGCCAATCAAGACGAGCAGGATTTCCCCGAAGAGCTGAGACAATCCGCAACCTCGATCCGGATGGCGGTCGGACACGAAATCTCCCGCGTCCGGCTGGTGCAGAACTTCTTCCGCGAATTTGAGCGGGAATACCAACTCTACTGTCGGGAATTCCTCGCGCCATCGCTGCCGCGCTTGCGCCGGTATTCGACCCTCCTGGGCGAAAAAGTGCGGTTGGCGTCGGGACTCCAGATACTCGAAGGAGTGGCTGTGGACATCGAGCCGGGCGGGGGGCTGGTGATCGAGCGGGGGGGAAAGCGCCACGTGGTCACGGCCGGGGATGTGACGGTGGTAAAGGAGTAGGGGGGAGGCGACGCCCGTCGGGACCGCGGCCGGCGGGGAGATGATGGTGGGGAGGGGGGTCGGGGATGGGTTCCCCGGGCCGGCGGAGGGGAGATCCCCAATCGACTTGACGGACCGATTTAGTCTATTATTTCGCTTGACGGCGGCGCCCGGCGTGTTATATTTCCGCCCGTTCCACCACTGCGGACTTACCGGAAACACTGCTAACAGAGGAGCAACCTTGAATCAGCGAGCAATTCTCGTGGGCCGCGGCCGGTTGGTGGCCGCGGGCGTGGTCATGGTGCTGGCGATGCCCCTCGCCTGGCTGTGGGCCCAGGGCGCGCCGACCTACACGGCCGAGCAGGTCAAGCGGGGGGAGTATCTCGTGGTGATCGGCGGGTGTCATGACTGCCACACGCCGAAGAAGATGACGGAGCGCGGTCCCGAGCCCGATTTCGCCCGGTCGCTGAGCGGCCACCCGGCCCAGGAGAAACTGCCGGCGGTGCCGGCGGGCGCGATCACGCCGACCGGCTGGATGGCGCTGACGAACGGGAACCTCACCGCCTGGGCGGGGCCGTGGGGGGTCAGTTTCGCCCTCAACCTCACGCCCGACGTGAAGACGGGGATCGGCGGGTGGACCGAGGAGATGTTCATCCAGGCGCTGCGGACCGGCAAGCACCTGGGCATGGGCCGGCCGATTCTCCCGCCCATGCCCTGGCAGAACCTCTCCCACGCCACCACCGAGGACCTGCGGGCGATCTTCGCCTACCTGAAATCGCTCCCGGTGATCGAGAACCGGGTCCCCGATCCGATTCCGCCGGCCGTGCATTGAGATATCCCGGAGCGGACCACCGCGCCGGAAAGCCCAAATCGACGGCGGGAGCCGATGCTCCCGCCGTTTCCTTTGCTCGAGCTCCTCAAGCGACAACGGCGGGTGCTCCGACTTGCAGGCCAGCACGCCGTCGGGGATCTACGCCCCCCGGAAAAAGCGCCGGGACCGCCGCCCGTAGATCGCCTCGAGAAGGGGGAACTGGAGAGTGACCTCGAGGCCCGCCGGGATGGAGGCGCCGCCCCCGCGCGCCAGGATTCGTCCCCGGGCGCGCGCTTTTTCCCCCGCCGATCTCAGGCCGCAGCCGGAGAGCACCGCGCCGCCGGCCACCAGCAACAGGCCGAGGAGCCGCCGCCGGCCCAGAGAACTCAACAAGTTGCGGGAACCGTGCGTCATGCGTCCTTCCTCCGTGTGGGGATGTGCGGGACCGGGCCGGCAAAGGCGCGGGAAGGCCGCCCGCCCGCCGCCCGGTCGGACCAACCGGTTTTTTTGCGGCTCTTGACGAAAGTCAATTTCCGCCGAACCCTGTCCTGCGTACTGTCCGGGGCGGTTCTCCGCGCCCGGAGCGGCGGCGGGAACCGCCGTGCCGACGTTTGCAGCGGGAATAACTCATTTTCTACCAGACCAACTCGCGGTCGGCCGCAATGGGGCGGCCGCCGCAAACGTGATGTGAGAGGAGTAACGTATGAGGAGGTTGGTTATGACGGGACTTTCAGCGGTGGCGCTGGCGGTGGCGGGAATGGCCGCCATTGCCGGGACCGAGGCGGCGCCGCCGGGGGCCGCGCTTCTGCCGCCGTCGCTGAACAAGCTCTATCCCCCGGAGGCCCCCGCGCCGGTGTACCTGATCGAGATGCACGCGCTGGCGGCGCCGCTGTCGGGGATGATGTCCGACCTGATGGAAGGGGATCACGCGAACGCGATGGCCAATTTCGAGGCCTTCCGCGCCCAGTATGCAAAGGTGGCCGAGCTCGTCCCGGAGTGGCGGCACGAGTTCCCGACGGGGCCGGTGGAGACGCTGGCGACAGCGCTCCGCAGCGGCGACCAGGGAGCGGTGATGCGGGCCGGTGACGCGGTCGGCCGCGCCTGCCACGGCTGCCACCTCCAGACTATGGTGCCCGCCCAGCACCGCTTCCACTGGGGAGACTTCGGCGCGATCTCGGTCACCGATCCGGTGATCGGTCAGGATATGCCGTTCGCCCAGTTCATGCATATGCTCGACGGGGATCTCGCGGGGATCGGCAATGATCTGAAGCAGGGGCAGCCGGAGAACGCCCGTCGGCATGCCGAGGGACTGGCCGCCCGGTATGCCACGCTCGAAGAAGTGTGCGGCGTGTGCCACGACACCGATCGGAAGTACTACGTCGACGAGAAGGTGATGCAGATGATTGCGGACCTCCCCGCGGCCCTCGAGAACGGCAAACCTGAGAACCTGGGCGCGCTGCTGCAGGGAATCGGGCAGGAAAGCTGCCAGAAGTGCCACCTCGTACACATCCCGGCGGCGTACGCCCGGGCGGCGCACTGAGGCGACACGGTTCGGCCGGGTGGCGCGGCCGCTCCCCGCGGGGAAGCCATCCGGCCGAGACCGAAATTCGACTCAAGCGGCGAAAGTCAGCGGGCCGACGCCGGCCAAGCCGCAAGAAAAGTGATGTCGTCCGTCTGGCTCCGGTCCCCGAGGAACCGGCGGACACCGTCCTGAAGGTGCTGCGGCAGCGCGTCGCGACACGCCCACCCCGTTCGGGCGAGCGCGTACAGCCGCTCCAGGCCGAACATCTCATCGTCGCTCCAGGCCTCCGCGGCACCATCGGTGAACAACAGCAGCAGCGAATCGGCGGGCAACGGGATCGTCGCCGTCCGCAGAGCCGACGGGGGTACCACCGGTGAAATCAGCGGAGACGTCACCTCGAGCGGGAGTAGGGTCTCGTCGCCGCCGACGATGAGGCCGCCGGAATGACCGGCGTTGACATACTCGATCGTCCGTCCGGACCGGGAGAGCCGGGCGCACAGCAGGGTCACGTATTGATCCGATTCGAACGCGGAGAGGTCGTCCAGGAGGATCCGCGCCACCCGCAGAGGCGCATAGCCGCGGTCCGCGGCGCGGTGGAAAGCGGATTTCACCAGCGCCGTGAACATGGCCGCCGACGCGCCGTGCCCGACCACATCGGCCACCAGGAGAGTGACAAGATCCCCCCCGGTGACGGCGTAGTCATAGTAGTCGCCGGCGACCTGGTCGCAGGGGTAGTAGCCGGCGCGCAGCTCAACGCCGTTGAGGTGGGCCGAAGCGGGCGGGAGCATGGTCCTCTGGAAGGCGCCGGCCGCGAGCAACTGCCGCCGCAGGTGATCGGCATACGCCCGGTTGCTCAGTTCGAGCCGCTTGAGTTCAAGGCAACGGTCCACCAGCGCCAGGAGCGCATCCCGATCGAACGGCTTGGTGATGTAGTAGAAGGCCCGGTTGCGCACCGCCCGAACGAGCTTCTCGTCCGTGTCGTCCATGCTGCCGGTCATCAGGATGACCTCGAGATCGGGGTCGTCCTCCTTGAGCTGAGTCATCAGGTCGAAACCGTCGAGGTGGGGCATGCGAATGTCGATCAGGGCCAGGTGCGGACGGCTGCGGCGGGCGAGATCCCGGGCGGCCGGCGAGGAATCGCACAGAGTCAGGTCGTGGGCGCTCCCGAGAACCCGCTGCACCGCCCGCAGCACCCCCGGCTCGTCATCGACCACCAGGATCCGCCAGCGTTTCATGGGAGGCGCTCCTGGCGGCGGGACGACTGGGTGGGGAGCCGCAGGGTTACACAGGTCCCCTGACCGACGGTGCTGTCGATGCGGAGTTCGCCCCCGATGTTCCACAGAATCCCCCTGCAGACCGCCAGGCCGAGGCCGTGCCCGGACTCCTTGGTCGTGATGAAGGCGTCCGCGACCCGGTCGAGGAGGTCGGGCGGGATGCCGCCGCCGCTATCCTCCACGCGCGCCTCGATCTCGGGACCCTTTTCGACAGCGCTGACGGCGAGCCGCCCCCCGTGCGGCATGGCCTCAATGCTGTTGGCGAACAAGTTGAGGAACACCTGGGTGATGTGCCCCTGGTTGGCGCCGATGGCCGAGAGCTCCGGGGGGATGTTCAGTTCGACGGCGATGCTGTGGCGATCGAGGCGGCTGCGCACGACGTTGAGGGCGCCGTCGACCGCGCGGCGGAGATTCGCCTCCCCGATCGTGCGGTCGCCGGAGCGGGCCACCGAGAGCAGCCCCGCGAAAATGCGCCGGCAGGCGAGCATGCCCGATTCGATCACATCGAGATCGGCGAGCAGCTCGCGCTGATCGAGTTCGCCGCGGGCGATGTCGGCGCGGATCTGCTGGGCCAGCGGCAGCACCGAGCCGATGGCATTGTTGACGTCGTGCGCGATCCCCCTCGACAGGTCCGCCAGCGCGCTCTTGCGCTCCGCCTGTACCACCTGCTCGGTGAGTACCTCGGTGCGGTGGTGGAACTGAAGGGCGAGCGACAGCAGCGGCGTGAAGTTCTCCACCAGCTCGATCTCATACGCGCCGGGAATATCGGCCCGCTGAAAAGCAATCTTGAGAATCCCCAGCGAACCGTCGGGAGCCGGGATCACGGCGCAGAGCACCGCGTTCTCTTCGGGCGCGCTCGCGCCCCGCGGACAGGTGCAGCAGAGCGCGGGGATCAGCCCCGGCGTCCGGACGGCGCCGAACACCGGCTGCCAGCCGTGGCCCCCCTGGCGGTGGAGGTGGATGCCGCCGCGGCTTAGCTCGTCGCGGAGCTCTGCCGCCAGCGGTACCGTCAGCCCGATGCGGCGGCTCTTTGCTTTCGTCCAGGCAATCTGTTCGGCGATGATCTGGAGCGGACCGTCGGGACCGTTGGTGGCCAGGAACGTGGCCGAGTGGTCGTAGCGGGTCAGCGAGCGGATGCCGTGGAGGATGAGGTAGATGATGTCTTTGGGTTCCCGGCGGTTGACGACTTTCTGTTCGAGGCGATGGCGCAGGCGGCGGATCTGCCGGTCGTCATACTGCGCGATCCCTTCCCGGACCGCCTCGGCGATGAGACCGAGCGCGCGGAGGTGGAAGGCCTCCTTGGGATGGGGCAGGCGCACGGCGATAGCGCCCCAGGTCGCCGCCCGCCGCTCGACCCGGGCCAGCACCACGTCGTCCGGAATGCGCGGCTCCCGCCGCTTGATGAAATCGTTGAGCAGGCCGACGTTCCATTCGGTCGAGGTGCGCGTGGTGAAGAGCAGGTCGGCCGTGTGGGCGGACGCGCTCAACGTCGCCACCGCCCCGGCGTCGGCCGCGAGAAACTCCACCGCCCGGCGCATGCCGTAGATGAGCATCTTGCGGGGCTCGCCGTAATCGCGTAGCGTGCCGCGGAGATCGAAAAGTACCTTGTACAGGTCGGCGTGCGTCTTGTCGATAGTGCCGTCGAACATGACAACTCCTGCGTGCGCGGTGCGGCCCCCGCTCGCCGGCGGAGGCATAACACGTGGGCGCCCTGCCAAGCGCGGTCGACCCCATGGAGTCGGCGGCTGGTCGCAGTATACGGAACGGGGACCGAAGTGTCAACGGTTTCGGGGAAGCGGGGCGGCGAAAAGCCGCCCAAACGAGAGCCGGGCGCCGGATCCGCCGGGACGCACCCCGCGCGCGGCGAGGCGCGGCCCGGCGGCCGAGCCGTGGTCCGGTTACGCCCGCAGGCGAGCGGGGCGGCTCAGCGCCACGCCCCGACGATCAGCCCCATCAGGAGAAAACCCACGATCGAGTAGAGAGCGTTCACCACAGTCAGCGAACAGGGGCGCTTCTCCATGACGTGGTGCATGGCGACCGTCGCGGCCGCAAAACAGACCCCGGCCAAAAACCCGACCAGAAGACCGTCGCCCGCCGACGTCCCGCCGCTCCACTGCACGAGTCTAGCAACCCCGTAGGCGGCGACGAACGAGAAGATGAACGTCCAGACCAGGTTCCAGGGGGAGAAATCCGCCTTCACCTGTTCGTCGGTCTTGCCGATGCCGGTCCGCCAGACCTTGCCGAACACGGGCGGAGCGTACCAGAGCGCGCCGAGGACAAAATAGGCGGCCGCGGCGACCAGGATGGCCCAGTAGTTCAGGGCCTGGGGGACCAGAACTTGCGCTTCCACGCAGCACCTCGCTTGTAACTAGTGTGAGGGTCGATGGACCGCCCTACGTTGGCCGAACGTGCGGGACCGGCGCAAGTTAAAAATGGAGTGCGGCGGTCCTACCGGAACAGCAGCGTGGTCACGATGATCTGGGCCAGCAGGATCTTGGCGATCATCGAGGCGGGCTGCACCGTGGCGTACCAGAGGTTGACCAGCTCATTCTGGGCCTGCTGATTCGCATAGGCGAGCACGGCCGGCTGGGTCTGGATCCCCGCTACCAGTCCGAAGGTCGCCGACATGGGCAGCTTCAGGTAGCGGTAGAAGGCTATGATGGTGGCGGCGGCGACGAACGAAACGATGAGCGCGGCGGAGACAATCATCCCCAGCGCCCCGGTCTCCACGGTGGCGGTCAGCCCCACGCCGGCCTTGGTGCCGATCGCGGCGAGGAAGAAGACCAGCCCGATCTGCCGCAGCG